>CAJFMW010000151.1 GCA_904392525.1 uncultured Eisenbergiella sp. | reverse complement strand
CGTCCTCCAGCTCGCATCTCGTCTTCTGTAGATCCAGCATCAGGCTTTCCTGGTAAGTGAGAGGCTTGTCCGTTTTGGAGACGAAGCCGCGGCTGAAATTAAATTTCATGTTTTCTTCCTTTCCGGTTTTTGCCAGCAGGTTTTGTATTTAAGTATATACGGCTGCTGGAAAAATATACGTGTCATAATCGTTTTCTATAAAACATAAGCTGTAAGGAAGCGGAGAGGACAGCCGTACACAGTGCAGCAGCCCGGAAAAGAGGAGAACGGAATGGATCACACCATGGGAATACTGATGATAGGCGCGGCCTGTCTGCTGGTTCTGCTCGTGGCCGCCATGCGCAGCAAAACGCAGACTTTTTTGAATTTTATTCTTCGGGCGGTGCTGGGGCTTCTCCTGATCTATTTTGTGAACTCCTTCCTGGACGGGAGGGGGATTCCGGTACATGTGGGATTGGGAGCTGTGAGCCTGCTCGTCAGCGGTGTGTTGGGAGCACCAGGCGTTCTGCTTCTGTATGGAATCGGGATATGCGCATGGCTTCTGGGGTGAAAAAAGCGGCATATGACGGCGGATTCCCAGATCCTGAAAAAGGGTTTTTGACAGCGGAAATGCTGTATTTAAGCCGCTTTCGGGACTTTTTTGGGTACAGTTCCAAAATCTGTTGGAGATAATTTACAAAAATGTTTTTTTTGGCCGGCGCCTATGGACAATTTCAAAAAGATGGTCTATACTTCATTTCATCAAACGGAAGCATCTGCTTCTGAATCGGAATATTCCGTTCTGGAAATCCGTTATCTTTTATTCTGATGTACTTTCTTATTTATTTCGTTTGTATTCCTTTTTCCCTGAGAATGATGAGATAAGGAAATTGAGACAGAGGATGTTTTCTGACAGCCAAAGGGGGAATCTTTCTGAGAAAAAATATTCTTGCGATATGTGATGAAGAGCAGGATTATGCCTGCCATTTTCTGGATTACCTGAGCCGGAGCGGGAGCAGGGAGAGCTTTCCCTTTGAGATACGGGTGTTCACGGAGAGGGAGTCCTGGGAACGGTTTCTGGGACAGAACAGCGTACCGGTCCTGCTCGTTTCCCAGCCGCTTTATGAGCGGTATGCGGGAGACTGGGAAGCCGGTCAGGTGATCGTTCTGGCAGAAGGCGGAGAAGGGCCGCCGGGAGAGCTGTGGATTGAGAAGTATCAGTCCGTGGAGACGGTGGTCAGAAGGGTTCTTGAGCTGTCTGCCGAGAGGGGACTTCTTCCCCCGGCAGCCCGTGTTGGAGAGCGGCAGGGAATGAAGCTGATCGGCATCTATTCACCGGTGGGACGGTGTCTGCAAACCACATTTTCTTTTACTCTTGGGCAGCTTCTTGCCCGAAAACACAAAGTGCTTTATCTGAATTTTGAATGTTTTTCCGGCCTGGGGAAAATGCTGAGACAGGAATTTCAGGCGGACCTGTCGGATCTGATCTATTTCCTGCACAACGGGGACGGAAGATTTCCCTACCGTCTGGAAGGGATGACGCAGAAGGTGAACGGCCTGGACTATATTCCGCCCGCCTTTTCCTGTCTGGATCTGCAGAGGGTGGAAAAGGAAGAATGGCTGGCATTGCTGGACGAGCTGGGACAGAGCGGATTGTATGAATATGTCATTCTGGATTTGTCGGAGGTGATCAACGGGCTGTTTGACATTCTGAAGCTCTGCTTCCGGGTCTATACAATCGTCCGGGAGGATGGCTTTGCGGCGGCAAAGCAGGCGCATTATGAGGAGCTTCTTGCCTGCCTGAATCATGAGGATATTCTGGAAAATACCCGAAAATGCAGACTGCCTATTTTCCGGCAGCTGCCGCAGGACATGGAAAATCTGACCAGAGGCGAGCTTGCGGAGCTGGTGCAGAAGCTGATTGCGGAGGATCTGAAGGAATGACAGAGGAAAGAAAAGAAGAATATCTGAAAATCAAGGAGGAAATCCGCAGACAGCTGATTGGAAGCATGGATTTTACCAGGGAAATCACGGATGATGAGCTGCAGGAGGCGATCGCGGAACGGCTTCGGAGCAGACAGTTTGCCGGAAAGCTGGACATCTATGAAAGAGCGAAGCTGGGAAAGGAGCTTTTCTTCGCGCTCAGGGGACTGGATATTCTGCAGGAGCTGATAGAGGACGCGCAGGTGACGGAAATCATGATCAACGGACTGGAGGGTATTTTCGTGGAACGTGCCGGCAGGCTGTTTTCCTGGCCGGGCGGTTTTGAGACGAAGGAAAAGCTGCAGGATGTGATCCAGCAGATCGTGGCGGGCTGTAACAGGACGGTGAACGAAGCTTCGCCCATCGTGGATGCCAGGCTGAAAAACGGTTCCAGAGTGAATGTGGTGCTGGATCCGGTGGCTTTAAACGGTCCTGTGGTGACGATCCGCCGCTTCCCGGACGAACCGATCGGCATCCGGCAGCTTGTGGAGATGGGTTCCATCACGCAGGAGGCCTGCCGATTCCTGGAGGCTCTGGTGAAGGCAAGATACAACATCTTCATCAGCGGCGGAACGGGAAGCGGGAAAACCACCTTTCTGAACGCGCTTGCGGAATTCATTCCAAAGGATGAGCGGCTGATTACCATCGAGGACAGCGCGGAGCTGCAGATCCGGGGAATCGCCAATCTGGTCAGGCTGGAAACGAGGAACGCAAACATTGACGGCTGCCGCCCGATTACCATCCGTGACCTGATCAAAACAGCCCTCCGTATGCGGCCGGACCGGATCATCATCGGAGAGGTGCGGGGAGCGGAGGCAGCAGATCTGGTTGGGAGCGCGTTAAACTGCGGTCATGACGGCTCCATGTCCACGGGACATGCCAACAGCGCGGCGGATATGCTGACCCGCCTGGAGACGATGATGCTGATGGGAATGGAAATTCCTTTGTCCGCCATACGCAGACAGATTGCCTCCGGAGTGGATATCATCGTCCATCTGGGAAGGCTGCGGGACAAGAGCCGGAAGGTACTCCAGATCGCGGAGGTTGTGGGATACGAGGACGGAGAAATCAGGCTGTCCACCCTGTTCTCCTTTGAAGAGACGGGAAAGGCGGAAGGGAAAGTCCAGGGAAGTCTGGTGAGAAAGGAGGAGCTGATTCATGCGGACAAGCTTAAAATGGCGGGAATTGCTCCCGCGTAGCCGAAAAAAAGAGGAACAGGAGAAGGAGCATGCGCCGGACTACCGGAAATATCGGTTTGACGGGAGGGAATTTGTGCTTTATACCCTGCAGGGAGTGGCGCTTACAGCTCTTATTGCCTGGTTTTTCTATCGATCCCTCTGGGCAGTTATTCCGCTTCTTCCCCTGGTGGTTTTCTTCCTTTGCGGTATGCAGGAGAGTCTGGCAAAGAGGAGGAGAGAAAAGCTTGCTCTTCAGTTCCGGGATCTGATTCTGTCTGCGGCGGCGGGGCTGCAGGCCGGATATTCGGTAGAAAATGCCTTTCTTGCAGCGGGCGAGGATGTGGAACGTCTGTACGGGGCGGACAGCATCATGGCGGCAGAGGTGGCCGTCTGGCGAAGAGGAATTGAGAACAATATTCCTCTGGAACAGATGCTTAAAAATCTGGGAAGGCGCAGCGGCGTTGCGGATGTGGAGGATTTCGCAGAGGTGTTCTCCATTGCAAGAAGATCCGGCGGCGCGATGAACGATATGATCCGCAGAAGCGCTGCGGTTACCGGAGATAAGATTGCGATTTCCAGGGAGATCCGGACCCTTCTCGCCTCCAGAAGATATGAACAGAAGATCATGAATCTGATTCCATTTCTGATAATGGCCTATCTTCAACTCACTTCAGCCGGTTTTTTCGATGTGCTGTATGGAAATCCCACAGGGATTCTGATCATGACAGGCTGTCTTGCGGTCTATCTTGCCGCGTTTCTGTTGTCTGAAAAAATTGTGGATATTGAGGTTTGATGTGTATGGGAATGATTTATGCCGGAATTCTTGCGGCGCTGGCTGCGCTTCTCTTCCTTTCACGGAAAGAAGAGATCCGTGCCGGGGCGGATACGCCGACGTTCAGCCGTTATTTTCTGAAGCCTGCTTTGTGGTTATACAAAAGATACGAGAGGGATGAGAGCGACGAAGAGAACCGGAAGAGAAACATACGGAAAGAAAGAAAAGGGAAGAGAAAAGGCGGAAGCGCATGGGGGAAAAAGAAGGAGGCCGGACTGCGGCTGCGGGAGGAGCTGCAGCTTCTGTATCCGGCAGGAGCGGAGGAACGGTTCCGCCGCTATCAGGTGGAGAAGCTGAGCGGGCTGCTGCTTGTCTGTTTTGCCGCGGCGGTAATCGGAGGGCTGATCCGCATATCGGGCGGTATGGAGCAGCGGCTTACGGAGGACGGCTGGCTGAGGAGAAATTCCTACGGAGAGGGAGAGACTGATGTCAGGCTGAAAGGGCAGGTGGGCGGAACAGAAGGCTGGGAGCAGGAGGTGGAGCTTACGCTTTCGGAGCGCAGATATACAGGACAGGAGCTGGATGAGATGATTCCTCAGGTGCGTGCGGCTCTGGAGCAGGAAATTCAGGGAGAGAACGAAACGTTGGATGAAATCCGTTCGTCCCTTTCCCTTCCTTCCCAGGTGAAGGGCTATCCCTTTCAGATCACATGGAAAAGCGGAAATTATGAGCTGATTCGTGCCGATGGGACTGTGAACAACGAAGAGGTCAGAGAAAAGGGAGAAATTGTGGAGCTGACAGCAGTGCTGAGCTGCTATGAGGATATCTGGGAGGAAAGCTTTTCGGTACGGGTGTGTCCGCCGGTTCTTACACAAGAAGAGAAGCGGGAGCGGCTTCTTCTTGAAGAGATTGAGAAAGAGGATGAGGCGGCGGCATATGAGGAAGGCTTTTGGCTTCCGCAGCAGGCTGAAGGAGAAGAAGTTGTCTGGACAGAGGAACGTTCCGACAGCAGTCTGCTGATCTTCCTTCTGGTGACAGGGATGGGAATCGTACAGTATCGGTTTATGGATGATGATCTGCGAAAGAGACTGGAGAAAAGGGAGAGACAGCTTCTGCTTTCCTATCCGGAATTCATCAGCAAGCTCACGTTGCTGATGGGAGCAGGACTTCCGGTACGGGCGGCCTTTATGCGGATGGCATCCGATTATCAGAAGAAAAAATCGAACGGTACAAATTACGTGTATGAGGAGCTTCTGCTCGCCTGTCGGGAGATGGAAAGCGGAATTACCGAGATAGAGGCCTATGAGCACTTCGGCTTAAGATGCCGTCTTCCTCAGTACAGGAAATGCGTTACGCTTCTGGTTCAGAATCTGAAAAAGGGTTCCGCAGGGCTTCTGGCAGCGCTGCAGGAAGAAGCGCAGAATTCCTTCGAGGAACGGAAAAGAAATGCCAGAGAGGAAGGGGAGCGGGCCGGCACCCGCCTTCTGCTTCCCATGATGATGATGCTTGCAGTGGTGATGGTGCTGATCCTGGTTCCGGCCTGTTTCTCCTTTGCGGGGATGTGAAGCTGTACAGGCAGGATCGAAAGACCGCAGAGAGTAAGCGGAGAAGGTTCGGCAAAGACTGCAGAATGTGCGGCAGAGACCGCAGAAAAAGCAGATGCCGTCGTCAGGCGGCGGAAAGGAGAAGAAAAATATGAAAAGGATGTATGCAAAAATGATGTGTCTGGCAGCAGGGCTTCAAAGAAGGATTGGAAAGATCCTGCATGATGAGGAAGGGATGGGAACGGTGGAGGTGATTCTGATCATTCTCGAAATATTTACTCAGAAGTGGATGCTGGTGCGCAATTTTTTCAGTGTAGGTAATAAGACACAGATGTATATAGATTATAAAGAGATGAATTAAAGGTGAGTAGGTATATGAAGATGAGGTAGAGAGTATGAAAGAACAAGGGGTTATATCTAGTGTATATATGATTCAGTATTACAATGTGGGTATTTATCTGTTTGTCAAAACGGAGGAGGAAGCTTTCGGGGTTGAAACATTAGGGAGGTATATAGAAGGGGGGCTTCGTATAGGACTGAGAGGAATCAGTGATTGGTGTACTTATAGGCAAATAAAATTTATTACGAAATTTAAGTATCGAAAGGATTATCCAATTAAAGCCAATATTTGGAATCTCTATTCTTATTGTAGGTATAAATTACAGAGATGCTAAAAAAGATTTTGGTTTTGGAAATTATTTATCATTAAGATAGATCATTGTAGGAGGTATTATGACGTATCAGGAATTTGTTATAAAAATGCAGAACAGATTAAGCTATCGGCAGAAACAAAGCGGAAATGTGTATTCTGTAAGTGCGGAAACTGTGGAGAAAATACAGGCTTCATATTATGGACTCTTAATATCTGTGAGTACAATTTCGGATGCGAAATGGGGGATAAATTTAAAACCTTATTATTTTGAATTTTTGGAGTCCAAAGTTTCGATGGATGATATGGTAGATAGGATAGATCGGAGAATATGCTATGAAATAGAACATTTACCTAAATATGATTTATCAAATCTTAAGGACTATGAATATGTAAAAAATCATCTGGGACTGCAGGTCATTAATATGGAGATAAACCAAGATTTATTAAAAAGAATGCCGTATACCCAAATAGCTGATCTGGCTCTCATTTACAGAGTATTCCTGGATGAAAAGACCAGCGCGCTGGTTAATAATAACATGCTTAAATACTATGGTATTTCCAGGGACCAGCTGCATTCGGATACAATGTCATGTGTTCAGAGGAAGGCACCATTTTTCATCAGGCAGATAGGAGAAGTGCTGGTAGATATATCGGAAAAGATTTTGAAAGAAGAAATACCAGATGAGGAGAGGAAAAAGTTGAAAAAGAGGATAGGTGATATAAAAAATGATCCACCATTCCAAATATACATTGGTGGGATAGACGGAGCGTATGGGGCCAGTGTAATTGCACGGCCCGATTTTTTTGAAAAGGCAACACAGGTTATGGGAGGGGATTTCTATATTATCCCATCTTCTATACATGAGGTAATTATTTTGAAGGACCTGCATCAGGGAGATATAGAGGCTTTAGAGACGACAATATGGAAAGTGAATATGCTAAAGGTTCCAGAAGAGGATTACTTGAGCAATAACCTGTATCACTATGACAGCAGCAATCAAATTTTTGAAACTGCGGTGGATTATGAACAACGAATAAAAAATGGACCGGAGATGTTTATGTAATTTGGTAGGAACACGTATGAGAAAAGAGAAAATAGAATGGTATAAAAGCCAGTACCCTCAAGGGACACGGCTGCAGCTTGTGGATATGGAAGATCCTTATTCTCCAGTGCCCCCTGGTATGAGAGGAACAGTGCAGTTTGTGGATGACGCAGGACAG
>CAJFMW010000150.1 GCA_904392525.1 uncultured Eisenbergiella sp. | reverse complement strand
AATACAGGTTGTATATGGGGAAACGGGTGAAGCCATGATAAAGGATAACCAGCAGTATTTTAACCGACTGCATGTTATAATGGACGCGCTGGTGATTGCGGGTTCCTATATACTTGCGTGGTATCTCTGGATAGGAAGAAACAGGAATGACGGGGGCGCTCCGGTGGGAGTGCTGGATATGGGGATCTACTTCAGCGCCCTGTATTTTGTTGTGCCCGGATATCTGATCCTTTATTACTGGTTTAAGCTGTACTCTCCCAAGAGAGTTCAGCGGAATGAAACGGAGATCCTCAATGTTTTCAAGGCGAACATTGTGGGCATGACCGTTTTCCTGGCCATTCTGTTCATGGCGAACGACTGGCGGCAGCTGCAGCTGCAGCATTTCTCACGCGGTATGGTAGCGCTGTTTACGGCCATCAATACGGTGAGTACCCTTCTGATGCGGGCATTTATCCGTTACTGCCTGCATTTTGTGCGAAAAAAAGGCTATAACCGAAAATACATCCTTCTGGTGGGTTATTCCCGGGCTGCGGAAGAATATATCAACAGAATCAACAGCAATCCCCAATGGGGATATGTGGTAAGAGGAATTCTGGATGATAAAGTTCCGAGAGGAGCAACCTATAAGGGAGTGAAGGTGTTGGGCTCCATCAATAACCTTCTGTACATCCTGCCGGAAAACAAGCTGGACGAGATCGCGATTACCCTTTCTCTGGAGGACTACAGCCGTCTGGAATGGGTGGTGGATCTGTGTGAAAAGTCCGGCGTGCATACCAAGTTCATCCCGGACTACAACAGTGTGGTTCCCGGAATGCCTTACATGGAGGATCTGATGGGGCTTCCGGTTATCAACATCCGCTATGTCCCTCTGACCAACACCATGAATGCCATTGCAAAACGCTGTGTGGATTTTGTGGGATCCGCGGTAGGACTGATCCTCATTTCGCCGCTCCTTCTCTTGGTGGCGATACTGGTGAAGACCACCAGTCCCGGCCCGGTGATCTTCAAGCAGGAACGGGTGGGCCTGCACAATAAGCCCTTTATGATGTACAAGTTCCGTACCATGCGCCAGCAGCAGCCGGGTGAGGAGAAAAAGGGCTGGACCGTAAAGGGGGATCCGCGGGTGACGAAGGTGGGCGCGTTCCTGAGAAGGACGAGCATCGACGAGCTGCCCCAGCTTTTTAATGTGCTGAAAGGGGATATGAGCCTGGTGGGCCCGCGTCCGGAACGGCCGCAGTTTGTGGAAAAGTTCCGGGAGGAGATCCCGCGCTACATGATCAAGCATCAGGTCCGCCCAGGCATGACAGGATGGGCGCAGATCAACGGCTACCGGGGAGATACTTCCATCCGCAAAAGGATCGAGTATGACATTTACTACATCGAAAACTGGAGCATGGCATTTGATATCAAGATCCTTTTCCTGACCTTCTTTAAAGGATTTATCAATGAGAATGCTTATTAATATCTGAAAAACAGGAGAAGAAACATGGCATCATCAACGAGAAACGAAGGAACCCGCAGAACGAACGGAAGCCGTCCGTCTGGCGGGAGCCGGCGGACTTCCGGCGGAGAGCGCAGATCATCCGGCGGAGAGAGACGTACATCGCGCGAGGATTACGGAATGTATGAGGAGGAACGCAGGGTATCGGGCCGCAGAACATCGCCATCCCGCAGAGACCCGGGAGTGGACAGGGGACGCGCATCCTCCGGCTCCGGAAGCAGGAAGGGGCAGTCACGCAGGAAAAAAGAAAAGCAGAGAAAACGAATTATTCTGTTCAGCGTGGAAATTCTCGCCCTGGCGGTGCTGGCCCTTGTTCTCTGGGCGGTGGGAAAGCAGGATGCCGTTCAGCATATCACCATCAATGAGAGTCAGATCGTTGAAAACATGAATGATGGCGTGGAAGAAAATGAAACCATGCAGGGTTACCGCAATATCGCGCTTTTCGGTATAGACGCCAGAGACGACGATCTGAAGAAGGGTAACCGTTCCGATACCATCATGATCGCTTCCATCAATCAGGATACGGACGAGGTGAAGCTGGTCAGCGTTTATCGTGATACCTATCTCAACCTGAGCAACGATACCTATAACAAGTGCAACGCGGCCTATGCGGCCGGCGGCCCGGAGCAGGCCATTCTCATGCTGAATACGAACCTGGATCTGAACATCACGGAGTATATCAGCATCAATTTCAACGGCCTGATCGAGCTGGTAGACGCGCTGGGCGGAGTGGAGATTAATGTGGAAGAGGCGGAGATCGAGCATCTGAACAACTATCAGAAGAGTATGTTCAGCACGGAAAGCCAGGTGGTTCTGACAGACGACTATACGCCTGTGACCAGCGCCGGACTTCAGACGCTGGACGGCATGCAGGCGACGGCCTACTGTCGTATCCGTGCCACCGCGGGTGATGACTTCCGCCGTGCGGAAAGGCAGAGAACCGTACTTCTTGCCTGTCTGGAAAAAGCGAAGACGGCTTCATTTTCCCAGCTGGAATCCGCGCTTAACAGCGTTCTCCCGCATGTGGCAACCAATCTGGATACGGCGGAAATCCTGAGCGTGCTGCAGGAGGTCGCAAATTATACCGTAACTGCAACGGACGGCTTCCCGTTTGAGGACAGCCGGACCACCGGGAACCTGGGAAGCAAGGGAAGCTGCGTCATTCCAGTTGATCTGGAAAGCAATGTAATCCAGCTTCATAACTTCCTCTTTGAGCAGGAGGAGTATACGCCCTCCGAGCAGGTGAAGGCCTACAGCGACAAGATTTCGAGCGATACCGGATATTGATAAAGATCTGAATGGCAGGCTCCGAAGCCTTCGGAGCACTGCCCTGAAATGAGCTGAAAGGGGCTGCAAAAGGCCCCTTTTTTCTGTAAGAAGCGTAGCGTTCTTTTGTTGAGTCCAGGAGGGGACGGCAGCATGAAGATAGATGTCATCATCCCGACCTACCGGCCGGGGAAAAAATTTCTGGAGCTGATGAAGAGGCTGTCCAGCCAGAGTGTGAAAGCGGACCGAATCATCATCATGAATACGGAAGAAAAATATTTTGACGGGCTTCTGTATGGGACAGATTTTGCCAGGGAATATCCGGAGGCGGAGGTACACCATCTTTCGAAGAGGGAATATGACCATGGCGGGACAAGGGACATAGCCGCGTCAAAAAGCTGTGCTGACCTGTTCCTGTGCATGACGGACGACGCCGTGCCTGCGGATGACCGGCTGATCGAAAGGCTGCGGGATGCCGTATGTCAGGCCGGGGATATCGCTGTGGCCTATGCCAGACAGCTTCCGGGCAAAGAGAGCGGGGAGATCGAGCGGTATACCAGAGCCTTCAACTATCCGGAGGAGAGCTGCATCAAGGGACAGCAGCAGCTGAAAACGCTGGGAATCAAAACCTATTTCTGCTCCAACGTCTGCGCCATGTACCGGAGGGATGTTTTTCGTAAACTCGGAGGCTTCGAGAAGCATACTATTTTTAATGAAGATATGATTTTTGCGGCCAGAGCCGTGAAAGCGGGATGGCGGATCGCCTATGCGGCGGATGCCCGGGTTTATCATTCCCATAACTACACGGCGAAGGAGCAGTTTCACAGGAATTTTGACAACGGGGTATCCCAGGCCCAGCATCCGGAGATTTTTTCCGGCGTTTCTTCCGAATCGGAAGGGGTGAAGATGGTGAAAAAAACAGCTGCTCATCTGTGCCGGATCGGGAAGCCCTGGATGGTTCCGCGGCTGATTGCGGACTGCGGGGCCAGATATCTGGGCTTTTTTCTGGGAAAGCATTATCGGAAGATCCCTTCCGGGCTGGTGCTGCGCTGCACCATGAACCGGGATTACTGGAAAAAGAAATACTGATGAAATGAAAAGAAAACGTAGTGCAGCTGAATCTGAGGGCCGCCATGCGGCAGAATGGAGGAAAATATGTGTGGAATTGTAGGTTACATTGGAAAGAATCAGGCGGCTCCCATCATTCTGGACGGCCTTGCCAGACTGGAATACCGGGGATATGACTCCGCGGGAATGGCGGTGTATGACGGGGAAAAAATTCATATCACCAAATCCGTGGGCAGGCTGAAGGCATTAAGCGAGCTCACTCATGACGGAGCGACCATGCCGGGAACGCTGGGAATCGGACACACCCGCTGGGCGACGCACGGCGCACCGAGCAATGTGAACGCTCACCCGCATTTCAATGAAAAGGAAACCATCGCGGTGGTACATAACGGCATCATCGAGAATTATCTGGCTCTCCGGAAAAAGCTGACGCAGAGAGGATATCATTTTATCTCCGAGACGGACACGGAGGTACTGGCACACATGCTGGATTACTATTACAAGGGAGATCCCATGGAGGCCATCACCAAGGTACTGCACCGGGTGGAAGGTTCCTACGCCCTTGGCATCCTGTTCGCGGATTTCCCCGGAGAGCTGTTCGCGGTGAGAAAAGACAGCCCGCTCATTGTGGGGCAGCTTTATCGCTTCCGACGTTCCCGCGATCCTGCGTTATACCAGAACCGTAACCTATATCGAGAATCAGGAAATCGTGCGTCTTTCACCGGAAGGCTTTCATGTATACAATGTGGATGCGGAAGAGCTGGAAAAGCAGTCCGTGACCATCGACTGGGATGCGGAAGCGGCGGAGAAGGCCGGCTATGAGCATTTTATGCTCAAGGAAATGTATGAGCAGCCCAAAACCGTGGCAGATACCGCCGGCCCCAGAATCAAAAAAAACGACATCGTGATTGAGGAGCTTGGCATGACCGACGAGGAGATCCTGCAGGTGAAAAAGATTCACATCGTGGCCTGCGGCTCCGCCTATCATGCTGGTGTGTCCGGAAAGTACGTGCTGGAGGGAATGGCGAGGATTCCCGTCGAGGTGGATCTTGCCAGTGAATTCCGCTACCGTGATCCCATCCTGGAGGATGGCGCCATGGTGATCGTGATCAGCCAGTCCGGAGAGACGGCGGATTCCCTTGCTGCCCTGCGGGAAGCGAAGAAGCGCGGCTTCAAGGTCCTGGGCATCGTGAATGTGGTGGGAAGCTCCATCGCCCGTGAGGCCGATAATGTGATGTATACCTGGGCCGGACCGGAGATCGCGGTCGCTACCACCAAGGCTTACAGCGCCCAGCTCATTGCTTTGTACCTGCTCGCCATGAAGTTCGCGCGCGTGCGCCATACGGTGACCGAAGAGGAATTCAGTGAAATGCTGGGAGATCTGCGCCGTCTGCCGGATCAGATCGAGCTGCTTCTGAACAATAAGAACCGGATTCAGCGCTTCGCCAACCGCTATATCGCGGCGAAGGAGGTCTTTTTCATCGGAAGGGGAATCGATTATGCCATTTCCATGGAGGGTTCTCTGAAGCTGAAGGAAATTTCCTACATCCATTCCGAGGCCTATGCGGCGGGTGAGCTGAAGCACGGCACCATCTCCCTGATCGAGGAAGGAACGCTGGTGGCAGCAGTCGCAACCCAGCCTGCCCTGTTCCAGAAGACCATCAGCAACATGGTGGAAGTGAAAGCCAGAGGCGCCTTCGTTCTGGCCGTTACCTGTGAGGGCAACCGGGAGATCGAGAAAGCCGCGGATTACGTGATCTACATTCCGATCACCAACCGCTTCTTCACCAATTCTCTCGCCATCATTCCGTTGCAGCTTTTCAGCTACTATGTGGCCGTAGGCAAGGGCTGTGATGTGGATAAGCCGAGAAATCTGGCAAAGTCTGTTACGGTGGAATAATCTGTCCGGAAACATACGGTGCGAGGGAAAAACGGGATGGCCGGAGCAGATGCGTCTGCCTGCGGCCATTCTTTGCGTGATAAGCCCGGCAGACGGCCGACAGCCTTACATGAACGGCCATTTGCCGGTCAGTATTTTTGCCTGTTTTTATATATTTTCAATAGATTTATCACAGATTGAACACAAATACCAGATATACTATAGTCTGAATAAAGAGAAATGGCTTTTTAACAGAAAAAAGAGAAAAGAGGGAACAGATCATGTTTGATCAGGACTATTCCGGCAGCACGGACAGAGAAGAAAATAAGGAAAGTCAGGCGCAGTCCGCTGAGGAGAATGGAAGCGTATCACAGGCACAGGATGGTGCGGCGCATACGCAGGAGAGCGCGGCATATACAGAGAGCAGCGTGGAACAGGAGAGCAGCACCACGCAGGAGAGTGGAACTTCCTGGCAGGCAGGTTCCACGCAGCAGAACGGGACTTCCTGGCAGAGCGGCTCCGCTCAGCAGAACGGGACCTCCTGGCAGGCAGGTTCCACGCAGCAGGGCGGGACTTCCTGGCAGAACGGTTCCGCTCAGCAGAACGAAACCTCCCGGCAGGGAGGCGGCTGGTACAGTAACGGCCAGCAGAGTGGAAGCTGGCAGAATGGGGCTTCCCATCAGAGTACGGGCTGGCAGAGCGGAGGCTCTCAGCAGGGCAGCGGTGCACAGAATGCCGGAGGCTGGCAGTATGGTAATTCCGGACAATATACAGGCGGCTGGCAGGGGACTGCCGGACAGAATACGGCGCAGGGCGCAGGGGCTCAGAACGGCAACGGCGCTTATAGCGGACGGAATGTCTACGGCGGCCAGAACGCTTATCAGTCCTATCAGGGAAATTATCAGTACGGGAATGGAACCGGTGATTACGGAACCGCTCCCGGAAAGAAACAGAAGGAGAAAAAGCATAAGGAGAAGAAGCCCGGAAAGCCGATGCATCCGTTCTGGAAGAAGGCGCTTGCCGTGGTGCTGAGCGCAGCATGCTTCGGAGTGATCGCCGGAGTCAGCTTCCTTGCAGTCGCTTCTCTTGGCGGTTATCAGGATCAGGCGGCAGCCGCTGCTGCCGTTGCGGAAAGCCAGGGAGCTGATTCCGCTTCCGGTACGCAGAACGCGGATGCCGGAAATAACGCTTCTGTGACCCAGGGAACCACCAGCATGGTGGTGACGGATGTGACGGAGGTTGTGGAGCAGGTGATGCCCGCCATCGTCGCGATTACCAATGAATCCGTGACCTCAATCGAAAGCTTCTGGGGACAGACCTATGAGCAGCAGCAGGAATCCGCGGGAAGCGGCATCATCATCGGGCAGAATGATGACGAGCTCCTCGTTGTAACGAATAATCATGTGGTGGAGGATGCCACTCAGCTTTATGTCGGTTTCATCGATAATTCCATCGTGGAAGCACAGGTAAAGGGCACAAGCCCTTCCATGGACCTGGCGGTAATTGCCGTTAAGCTGGAGGATGTGGAAAGCGATACCATGGATGCGATCACCATTGCTACGCTTGGAAATTCTGATTCCCTGAAGGTGGGTGAACCGGTTATCGCCATCGGAAACGCGCTGGGTTATGGCCAGTCGGTAACGACAGGTGTGGTGAGCGCGCTGAACCGTGTTCTTGAGGTAGATGAAACCGGAACCAGCAACGCGATGATTCAGACGGATGCAGCGATCAATCCCGGTAACTCCGGCGGCGCCCTGCTTGATATCAACGGACAGGTGATCGGCATCAACTCCAATAAGATCGGTGGAAACGCCATCGAAGGAATGGGCTATGCGATCCCGATTTCTTCTGCGCAGCCGGTGATTGAGCAGCTGATGAATCAGGAAACGAGAGAAGCGCTGGATGAGGCAAACCGGGGCTATCTGGGAATCTCCTGCATTAATGTGACCTCTGCGATGGCGGAAGCCTACGGTATGCCCGAGGGTATCTATGTGGCCCAGGTCTATCCCGGCACCGGAGCGGATGAGGCCGGAATCGTGAAGGGCGATATCATCACGGGAATCAACGGAATGACGGTGACGACCCAGGATGATCTGCTCAATGCGATGCAGTATTACGCGATCGGAGAGACCATAGAGATTACGGTAATGCACGGAAATCCGACGGAAGGCTATGCGGAGGAAACCAGAACCGTAACGTTGACCTCTCAGGAAGCGATGAATTCCACAGAGCAGTGATCTGCCGTCTGAGAATTTACTGAAAATATCAGAACAGATACAAGGATATGCGGGAACAGGCGTAAAAGCGTCTGTTCCTTTTTTGTTAAGCCGGAAGGCGGCATTCATGCCGTAGGCTGTGCGCATTGCATAATCGGATAGGGGAGGGAAGCGTTTGTTTATAGTTTTTATAGAAAGTTCACTTGTGTGTCGGAAAGCCATGTTTTATAATGAGAGCAGCCCTGAAAAGCGGCATTTTGCAGCCATTATTCTGTACAGCGGCGGAAAGGAATGGAAATGAACGATTTTAAAAATAGAGACGACGAAAAAAAGGAAGAAATGACCGGCGGTATGGAGGAACAGGAAGAGAAGCAGGAACTGTCTGAAAACACCCCGGAAGAAGAAAATACGGCGGCGGAAAGCAAAGGGGAGTCCTCCGGCGGAACGGATGAAAAGAAGGACGGGAAAGAGTCAAAGTATGAGGACGTCTGTTTTATCTGCCGCAGACCGGAAAGCAAGGCGGGGAAGATGTACCACCTTCCCAACAATATCTGTGTCTGCGACGACTGCATGCACCGGACGATGGACGCGGTGAGCCAGTATGATTATCAGGGGCTCCTGAACAATCCTCAGCTGATGAACATGCTTAACAACATGAACAAGGACGGAAAATATCCCAACATCAGCTTTGTGAATCTGTCTGATCTGCAGGGGACCGGCGGAATCCCGAACAAGCAGAAGATCAAAAAGAAGGCAAAGGAAAAGGAGAAGGCCCAGGAGCCGGTTTTTGATATCAAGAATATTCCTGCTCCGCACAGAATCAAGGCCAGCCTGGACGAGTATGTAATCGGGCAGGAGAAGGCGAAGAAGATCATCTCCGTGGCGGTATACAACCACTATAAGAGAGTGGCGACGAATACCATGGACGATATTGAGATCGAGAAGTCCAACATCTTAATGATCGGTCCCACCGGTTCGGGAAAAACCTATCTGGTTAAGACCCTTGCAAGGCTTCTGGATGTGCCGCTTGCCATTGCGGACGCAACGAGTCTGACGGAAGCGGGCTATATCGGAGATGATATCGAGAGCGTGGTTTCCAAGCTTCTCGCTGCGGCGGATAACGATGTGGAGCGCGCGGAAAAGGGAATCATTTTCATCGATGAGATCGATAAGATCGCCAAGAAGAAAAACACCACTTCAAGGGATGTGAGCGGTGAATCCGTACAGCAGGGAATGCTCAAGCTGCTGGAGGGCAGCGAAGTGGAGGTGCCGGTTGGCGCCAACAGCAAAAACGCCATGGTGCCGCTGGCCACGGTGAACACGAAAAACATTCTGTTCATCTGCGGAGGCGCCTTCCCGGATCTGGAAAATGTGATCAAGCAGCGTCTGACAAAACAGTCCACCATGGGCTTCGGCGGAGAGCTGAAGGATAAGTATGACAAGGACCCGGATATCCTGTCGAAGGTAACTGTGGAGGATCTGAGGAACTTCGGCATGATTCCGGAGTTCCTGGGAAGGCTTCCCATCATCTGCACCCTGCAGGGGCTGACGAAGGAAATGCTCATCCGGATCCTGAAGGAGCCCAAAAATGCGATTCTCAAGCAGTATCATAAGCTGCTGGCTCTGGATGAAGTGGATCTGGAGTTTGATGACGGCGCGTTGGAGGCGATTGCGGAAAAGGCCATGAAAAAGGATACGGGTGCGAGAGCGCTGCGTGCTATCATTGAAGACTTTATGCTGGATATCATGTATGAGATTCCGAAGGACGACAACATAGGCAGAGTGACGATCACGAAGGATTATATTGAAGGGACTGGAGGGCCTCTGATTGAGATTCGGGGAGCGGGCTACGCGCTGCCTGAGCACGCGGCCACGACGGGCGTCTGAAGGACAACGATCTGAAGGAAGCACCAAAAACAGGAAAGCGTCATATATATGTAAAAAACGGGAGCGCCCGTTATGACTTGCAGGGATATGATCCTTTCCGAGGATTTTCAGGATTTTCTCACCTATTATATATTACCGGAAGGCACGCTGGAGGAGGAAGTGTCCGGCGATGCCTTCTGCTTTGTGCCGGTGAGCGGCAGGCTGTGGTCGGTTTATTTTAACCGGGCAAACCTGCCGCCGCTTTCTTTTTCCGGGTACCAGTACCGCTATGTGACGGAGCTGTACGGTCTTGCGGATGAATTTGTCTGGAGCGCGCAGGGGCAGCGCTTCGATCTGCAGCCGCTGAATGCAAGCGGGATTACGGAATTGCAGAGAGAGCCACTTTCCCTGACGGGCAGAAATGTGGTGATCGGCTTTGCGGATACGGGGATTGATTATCGGAATCCGGTTTTCCGGCGTCAGGACGGAAGCAGCCGGATACTGGCAATCTGGGATCAGACCGATCAGTCAGGCATGCCGCCGGAGGGTTTTTATTACGGCAGCGAATATACCAGAGAACAGATCGATGAGGCGCTTTCCCAGGAAAACCCGCTGGAGACAGTTCCCGTTACGGATGAAAACGGACATGGAACGAGGATGGCCTCCGCCGCTGCAGGAAGCGCCATAAACAATGGTATTGACTTTCTGGGAGCGGCGCCTGAAGCGGATATCGTGGTGGTAAAGCTGAAGCAGGCCAAACAGTATTTGCTTGACTTTTATCTGATTCCGGAGGGAGTTCCGGCTTATGAGTCCAATGATATTGTCCTTGCAGTCAAATACCTGAATTCCTTTGCGATTCCCTTTATCCGGCCGGTCTGCATCTGCCTGGGAATCGGCAGGAGCTTCGGGGATCACCGGTCGAATTCTGCGCTTTCCCGTTACCTTTCCGAAGTGGGCTCCGATATTAACCGGGTAGTGGTGATTTCCGGAGGAAACGAGGGAAATATGGCGCACCATTACGTGGGAACTGTGACGGAGAGGGAATCAGAGGAAATCGAGCTGCGGGTGGGAGAAGGAACGAAGGGGTTCCTGGTGGAAATCTGGGGAAACCTGCCGTCGTATTTTGCCGTTAAGGTCCGCTCGCCCGGAGGGGAAGAGATTCCGGTTATCAGCAGCAGGCTGGAGCAGGAGGTGGAATACTCCTTTATCTATGGCAGGAGCAGAATCCGGATCGATTACCAGTTGAACGACCCTGCCACAGGGAGCGAGGTGGCGGTGATCCGCCTGGAGGAGCCCGCAGCGGGCGTATGGACCTTTCAGCTGGTGCAGGAGGCGGCAGGCTACGGAGCCTTTCATATGTGGCTTCCCATCCGGCAGTTCGTGGATGGCAGCGTGGAATTTCTGCGCCCCAGCCCGGACTCAACGCTGACCGCTCCTTCTTATGCACAGGATGTTATGGGGGTGTCCGCCTATAACAGCAGGAACAACAGCTTCTACGTGAATTCCGGAAGGGGCTTTGCACTGGATGGCAGGATCAAGCCGGAGCTTTCGGCACCCGGCGTGGACATTTCCGTTGTATCCGGAACGCTGCGGGGCAGTGCGGTTGTCGCTACGGCCTCCGGCACTTCCCTGGCGGCCGCCATTACGGCAGGAGGCTGCGCCCAGTTTCTGCAATGGTGTGTGCAGGATGAAAATTATCCTGACATCAACGGTACCGGGCTGATCAACTTTTTCGTGCGCGGAGCGGCGAGGGATGCGTCGCAGAGCTTCCCAAATAAAATGTTCGGTTTCGGCCTGTTATCCCTTTCAGGTGTGTTCAACTGGATTGCCGGGATTGTGCGGGGGTAAGAGATAAGAAAATTTAATGCTTGACATTTCCCGGACGGGTGTGGTAATCTGTTACCAATTTAATACACCAAACCGTTGAAGCGGAGATAACGGCAATGATGCCTTTACAGAGAGCCTGCGGCGCTGAGAGTCAAGATAACGGCAATGATGCCTTTACAGAGAGCCTGCGGCGCTGAGAGTCAGGTGAGAAACAAGTTGTCAAATGGACCGCTGAGGGTGCAGTCAAATGTGAAATTATTGTTTTACAAAGTATTCTGCAACGTGAGGGCATACGTCAGTTGCCGGGGATATGTAGGTATCCCGCCAAGCGCACAGGGTCATTCCCGTGAATTCAAGGTGGCACCGCGGATTTTATATTTTTGTATGATTCGTCCTTGACAGATAAGATTGTCTGTCAGGGACGTTTTTTTGTTTGAAAGCCCTGACAAGCGGCTGTGCGGATGGCGTGCTTGCACGACCAGTCGCACAGACATTTGCCAGGCAAGACGACATGAACAGGAAGGGCGAAGCCCGGACTGTGAATGTCGTCTGCGATTGCAGTGTGCCGGAGGCACACCGCAATCGGCTTTTAAACAAACGTAGTGGCTGCCAAAACGTCGGCAGGCGGCTGTTTTGAAACGGAGGAAGGATATGGCGATGAATTTTTTACCGGAAATGAGTGAGATCGGAAAGATAGCTGCGGAAGGAAAGTACCGGGTGCTTCCGGTCTCCTGCGAAATCCTGTCGGATATCTGCACGCCCATCGAAGCGCTGGATATTCTGAAAAATGTGTCGGCCCACTGTTATCTGCTGGAGTCGGCAAAGCAGGATGAGACATGGGGACGCTATACCTTCCTGGGATTCGATCCCAGGCTTGAGATCACCTGCAGGGATGGTGAAATGAAGGCGGGAAGCATCCGTTTTCACACGGAGAACCCTTCCGGCTATATCAGGCAGGTGCTTGCGGACTACAGAAGTCCCCGGTTCTCCTACCTGCCGTCCTTTACCGGAGGTCTTGTGGGATATTTTTCCTACGATTATCTGGGCTATAGCGAACCGGCGGTGAGGACAGGAGCGGAGGATACGGAACAATTCAGGGACGTGGATCTGATGCTTTTTGATAAGGTGATCGCTTTTGACAATTTCAGGCAGAAGATCATCCTGATTGCAAACATGCAGCTGGATGAGGGAGAGACGGCCTACAACCGGGCGGTCATGGAGCTTGGTCAGCTTGCGCAGCTGCTTAAGACCGGGAAAAAGAAGCGGGAGCCGGGAGGCCATCTTCTTGGGGAGGTGAAGCCCCTGTTTGAAAAAGAGGAGTTCTGCCGGATGGTGGAGGCGGCGAAAAGCCATATCCGGGAAGGAGATATTTTTCAGATCGTCCTTTCCAACCGGCTGGAAGCGCCCTTTGAAGGCAGCCTGTTCAATACCTACCGGATCCTGCGAACCATGAATCCGTCGCCGTATATGTTTTATTTTTCCGGAACGGATGTGGAGGTGGCCGGGGCTTCTCCGGAAACGCTGGTGAAGCTTGAGGACGGCGTGCTCCATACCTTCCCTCTGGCGGGAACCAGACCGAGGGGAGGGACGCCGGAGGAGGATGAGAAGCTGGAAGCAGAGCTTCTTTCCGATGAAAAGGAGCTTGCGGAGCACAACATGCTGGTGGATCTTGGCAGAAATGATCTGGGAAAGGTGAGCGAGTTCGGAAGCGTGCAGGTGGAGAAGCTGCACAGTGTGGAACGGTTTTCCCATGTGATGCACATCGGCTCCACGGTTCGTGGAAAGCTCAGGGAAGGATGCGACGCGCTGGATGCACTGGAGGCGGTGCTTCCCGCGGGAACCCTGTCCGGCGCGCCGAAGATCCGGGCCTGCCAGCTGATCGGAGAGCTGGAAAACAACAAGCGGGGCATTTACGGCGGGGCCATCGGATATATTGATTTTGCGGGAAACATGGATACCTGCATCGCCATCCGGATCGCTTATAAAAAGGGCGGGAAGGTATTTGTGAGAAGCGGAGCCGGGATCGTTGCGGATTCCGTTCCGGAGAAGGAATATGAGGAATGCATCAACAAGGCGAAGGCGGTGGTGAATGCCATGAAGAGAGCAAAGGAGGCGGACCTGTGATTTTACTCATCGACAGCTATGACAGTTTTTCCTACAACCTCTATCAGCTCGTCGGAGAAATTGAGCCGGACATCCGGGTGATCCGCAATGACGAGTTCACGGTGGAGGAGATTGAAAAGATGAATCCGGCGCGCATCATTCTTTCGCCCGGTCCCGGAAGGCCGGAAGACGCGGGAATCCTGATGGAAACAGTGCAGAAGCTGGGAGAAAAAATTCCCATCCTGGGCGTCTGTCTGGGGCATCAGGCGATCTGCGCGGCCTTCGGGGCGACCGTGGTGTATGCGAAACGCCTGATGCACGGAAAGCAGTCGGCCGCCATTCTGGACGGGGACTGTCCGCTGTTTGCGGGCTGCCCTGAAAGGACACCGGTGGCGCGTTATCACTCCCTGGCGGCGGATGCGGCCACCCTGCCGGAGGAACTGAAGATCACGGCCGCCACCGACGACGGTGAGGTGATGGCGGTGCAGCACAGAAAATATCCCATTTACGGCGTACAGTTTCATCCGGAATCGATCCTGACGCCGGACGGGAAGCGGATGCTTGAAAATTTTATCGGAATAGACTGAAACAAATGCCGCCTGACGGCGGCGGAAGGAGAGGAAATGATTAAGGAAGCAATCGTAAAAATCGTGAACAAAGAGGATCTGAGCTATGACGAGGCTTATGCGGTGATGAATGAGATCATGAGCGGGGAGACTTCGCAGACGCAGAACGCGGCCTTTCTTGCGGCGCTTTCCACCAAGAGCGCCAGGGCG
>CAJFMW010000149.1 GCA_904392525.1 uncultured Eisenbergiella sp. | reverse complement strand
TCCAGCGGAGCGAAGGAGGTTCACATCCGTCCGGCCTGCCCGCCTCTTCTCTATGGCTGCAAATACCTGAACTTCTCCCGTTCCACCTCGGAAATGGATCTGATCACCCGACGGGTCATCCGGAATATGGAAGGAGAAGGACGGCATGTGGATCTGGAGGCCTACGCCGATCCGGAATCGGAACGGTATCAGACAATGGTAGAAAATATCGGGAAACAGCTCAACTTCACTTCCCTGCGTTATAACCGGCTGGATGATATGATCGACTCCGTTGGCATCGACCGGTGCAGGCTGTGTACCTACTGCTGGGATGGGAAGGAATAAAAACGGTGATTTCACTGCAGGTTAAAATCAACAAAGCTGTCAAAAAAGGGGAGAAAGCCGTCCGGTTTTCTCCCCTTTTCATTCTTTCACGGCAGCCTGTTCTTATCTCCCCATTCGCACATGCCGTCCAGAATGGGAATGAGGGACTTTCCTCTCTCCGTCAGGCTGTATTCTACCTTGGGAGGAATCTGAGGGTATTCTTCCCGATGGACAAGCTGGTCAGCCTCCAGCTCTTTCAGGGTGGAACTAAGCGTCTTATAAGAAATTTCACCGATATACCTTTTCATTTCATTGAAGCGGACAACGCCAAATTCCATCAGGGTATAAAGAATGGTCATTTTATATTTTCCGTTAATCAGCGACAACGTATAACTGAATCCGGTAGAACTGAGACATTCGTTGGAAATACATCTCTCGCTCATCTTCTACGCTCTCCTTAAGGTAAGTATTTAACTTTGCTGTAAGTATCGCACTTCAATGTGCGTACTTGCTTTTCATATAATTCTTGTTAGAATTTTAATATAAGCACCGGGAAAAGTCAATTTCACGGGAAAAGGAGGCAAATTTTATAATGAGCAAGAGAATTGTCATTCTGAACGGAAGCCCCCGCCGGAACGGGAACACTTCCACCCTTGTAAAGGCATTTACCGAAGGCGCGGAAAGCGCAGGAAATACGGTAACGGAGTTTTTCCTTGACGGTATGGATATTCATGGCTGCAAGGGCTGCTTCGGCGGACACAGCAGCAAAGAATGTCCCTGTGTACAAAAGGATGATATGGCGCAGATTTATCCGGCGGTAAAGGAATGCGATATGGTGGTACTGGCAACTCCTCTCTACTACTGGAATATGAGCGGTCAGCTCAGAACCGCCATTGACCGCCTCTTTGCCCTTGAGGAAGGGGACGAGAATCTGCTCCGGGGGCATAATCGGGCTTCCGCTCTGCTGATGGCCGCAGAAGGTCATGGATTTGAGGACGTACTTACCTATTACGACCATCTGGTAGAGCATTTACGCTGGAAAAATCTCGGCCACGTCCTCGCTGGCGGGAATATGAATGTTGGCGACATCAAAGGTAAAACCGAAATCCAGGCCGCCTTCGACCTGGGAAAATCCATTCAGTAATTTTTCGGAAGGGAAATTGCCTGTGCAATGGTAAAACTCCCTGCATTGGGGAAATGGTACGGAATAACCGCAAGGTGATTCCGTCCATTCCCGGCGCAGAGATTGCGGATGATGTTATGGACTTGTCAGCGATTGATATGCCAGGCCCATCACGGAAATCCTTTATGATTATGATTTATCTCTTTGCCATGACTTTACGTGGCAGATATTTACAGCAAATCGTCCCTGGTAATTTCAATGGAAGGATAATGGCCGAGCTGTGTCAAATCTCTGTCCAATGGCACGCTGTAAACCATGTAATAATTATCCGGATTCGCATCTGAGAATTCCCTCAGCTTTTGCTCCGCAAGACTCCTGCTGTTTGTCGCATATACAACCGATACAACGCCGGTTTTATTCTCTCCCGTTCACTCTCCTATCAGTTCTTCCATCACCCCATCCAGCACCTCAAAATACTGTGCGAAGGTCTTCCGGCAGCAGCCCGGGTCATCGATTTCAATGCCGTCCGCACGCAGGCCGGTCAGAGAAAATCCCATTGCCATACGATGATCGTCATAGGTATGGATTCTTCCCGGACAGGGCTGTCCAGGATAAATGGTAAGTCCGTCCTCCCGGGTCTGGACGCGGATGCCGATCCTTGTGAGTTCCTGGGCGATGGCCGCAAGCCGGTCGCTCTCCTGATAGCGGATGTGCCCGATCCCTGTGATGGTAACGGGAGAATCCGCATAGGGCGCGATGGCCGCAAGGGTGATGGCCTGATCGGAGCAGGCGTGCATATCCGCCTCCACTCCCATAAGCTTCCCTTTTTCCGGTCCGTGAAGCACGATTCCCTCCGGCGTTTCCCTCGTTTCACAGCCCATCCGTTCCAGAATCCGTAAAAATTCCACATCCCCTTGCAGAGAATCATAATGCACGCCCTGTACCCTCCCCTCTATTCCGAGAAGCGCAGCCATGGCATAGAAATAGCAGGCCGCGGATACATCCGGCTCTATCTCATAGACCTGATGTCTGTAGCAGCCCTGCCCCATCCGGAAGCCTCCTGCCCCTGCATCACCTGCATTCCCCGAAACACCGTCCAGACGCTGCGGCACGATTCCGAACTGTTCCATCATTTTCACCGTCATATCAATATAAGCCATGCCGTGCCTTCCCTGCACACGGATATCCAGATTTCTTCCGCTGCAGCAGGAAGCGATCAGAAGGGCGCTTAAAAACTGGCTGCTGTGGGCAATGTCCACCGTGACCGTCCGGCGGCTCTCCCTGCCCGCCTTTTCCGCCGTCTCTTCCGCTTTGACAATAAGGGTAAAAGGGAAATGCCCCTCCTCCCCTTCATAAATCACCTGTGTTCCCAGCGTTTTCAGACAGGCGAGCAGCGGCTCCATGGGCCTTCTGCGCATCTGCTCCGAAGCATCCAGATGCCAGACGCCCTCCTTCAGCCCCAAAAGCGCCGTCAGGAAACGGGCGGCCGTTCCGGCGCTTCCCACGTAAACGGCGGCCTCCCTTTTAGGAAGCCGTCCGCCAAGCCCCTTCACGCGGATCTCTTCCCTCTCTTCATCCGCAGTGATGGCAAAGCCCAGATCGGAAATGCACTGCACCAAATAGCGGGAATCATCGGAAAACAGTGCCCCTTTCAATATGCAGTCCCCGTCGGAAAGCATGGAGAGCAGAAGCGCACGGTTTGTGATGCTTTTGGAACCGGGTACCCGTACCGTGAACGTTTTTTTCTCTCCCGCCTTTTCGTGAATACATTTATAAATATTCCGCACCTGGTAGACCTTTTCTGCCATGGTATTTGTCCTCTCTTTCCCGTATGCCTGATCCAGTCATCCTTCAGCAGAGCTGGAACGGCATTCTTGAATTTCACTCAGGATCATGGTACGATATTATTCGACATGCGTCAACATCCGATGTCCCTTTCTGAGGCGCACGCAGCAGGAACGGTTACGGCCAACCGATCCGCACCGCAGCAGGAAATGGGACCGGTTCACAGCAGCAGAAGTGAGGAAGAACATGATCAAGGACATTTTTAATGAAAAGAAACCCACCCTCTCCTTTGAGGTATTCCCCCCGAAGAAGGAGGACGATTTTGCCAACGCATTCGTCATTCTGGACAAGCTGGCGGTTCTGAAGCCTGATTTCATCAGCGTCACCTACGGCGCAGGCGGAAGCAAGTCCAAGAAAACACTGGAGATCGCTTCCTATATTCAGAATCAGCTCCATATCAACGCGCTGGCCCATATGACCTGCGTCGGTTCCCGCAAAGAGGACATTGACGCCGTCGCCTCCCAGATGGAAAAGGAGGGGCTGAAGCATGTGCTCGCCCTGCGTGGAGACCGGCCTGCCGATATGAGCGACGAACAGTACAACAGCCGCGCCTTTGCCCATGCCAGCGACCTGATCACCTATCTGAAGGAAACCACTTCTCTTCAGACAGCGGGCGCCTGCTATCCGGAAAAGCATTTTGAAGCCCAAAGCATGGAGGAGGATCTGCGCCACTTAAAGGAAAAATGCGAGGCGGGCGCAGAGTTTCTGATTACGCAGCTCTTCTTTGACAACGACAGCTTTCTCCGCTTCCGGGAAGCTGCCGGGAAAGCCGGAATCACGGTTCCCATCAGCGCCGGAATCATGCCCATCACCACCGCAAGACAGATCGGCACCACCGTATCCCTTTCCGGCTCCGCAGTTCCGAAAAAAATGGCCGACATGATCGCCGCCTATGCGGACAATCCTGCCGACCTGAGAAAAGCCGGAATTGAGTATGCAGCCGAACAGATCCGCGGACTGAAGGCGGAAGGCGTGGACGGCATCCACATTTATACCATGAACCGGCCCAAAGTGGCGGCGGAGATCCTGGACCTGATCTGAATCAGGTCCAGTTATTCCTCCGTATTTTCTTCTTTTACAAGTTCCGATAAAAACTGTTCCGGCGAAAAAACAGGGAGAGATGATAACCTGTAATCTTTTACTGCCTTACACTACCACTCCCCCTCCGGAAGGCACAATGACAATATGAAGGATTCTGACAACACTCCGCCACATCCCGTTCAGGATCTGATTATTTATCCAATTCAGCGGAACCCGCAGAATTCCCGTCAGCAGAAGGAGAAAAAGCAGCGGAGCCGCATATCTCCGGAAGGAGAAATAGAACCTTTTCACTCCGGGGAAAAGCTCCTGAAGCACATTCGAGCCATCCAGCGGCGGAAGCGGAATCAGATTGAATGTGCCGAGGCCAATGTTCACGACAGCCAGATAATAAAACCACGTTCCCAGACTGCTGTCGTTTTGAAAACAAATCCCGTATATCAGAAGTCCCAGGAAGCCGATCAGATAGTTCATACATGGGCCTGCCAGAGAAACCATGATAATTCCCGCTTTTTTGTTCCTGTAATATGCGGTGTTAATCCGTACCGGTTTAGCCCATCCCATGCGAAACAGCAGCAGACTGATCGTTCCCCACGGGTCGAGGTGTGCCAGAGGATTCAGGGTGAGCCGTCCATCCCTTCTGGGCGTTGGATCCCCCAGACGGCTGGAAACAAAACCATGCGCGAATTCATGAGCAGTGATGGCGATCAGAATGGCAGGAATCGTGTACAAAAATTCACGGAGATATTGCCTCCAAAAATACATCTGCAGCATTTCAAAACACTCCACTTTCCTTTTTATCCGGCGCAGCCGAATAAAATCGGGCCGGATTGCGCCGTGCGTAATCATTATGTTTCAAATTTCCATTTATTCGTTTTCATAATCAATTACAATCTTTTTGCAACTGCTGCAATGATAAGCCGCGCAATGAGGGACAGACAAACCTGAACCTTTGCTTAATTCTAAATCATTGCGCTTTTTGGTTCGAAACAATCTGTCCGGATTATCATCGGTAAACGTTATATCTCTTGAACTTATCAAAAATCCATGAACCATTTCTTCCCCGCAATATGGGCATTTCATCGCATTTCACCTCCACAGCTTCCGATTTACCTTTTCGTTTTTTCCATTCTACCACAATACCGAAAGCATTGGGATATTTTTTCTTCCGGTAATCCTCACGCCTGCCTGGCATAGCGCAGCCAGAGGCTGTTTCCCTCAATGCGCTTCACGTCCTTCAGGGTAAACGCGGCTACGCCTCCCACCGGGAGGAAGGATGCCTGCTCGAACACGGAAGCGGCCCTGTTGTTTCCGGAAACCATAGGCCGGCTTTACCTGCTCCGTCAGCACCTCAATGACATGCGTCCTCGGCCTGCCCTTCTTTTCTGCATAGGGGCTGCTGAAGCCCAGAATACCGGCCGGGTCCAGGGACACAATATAGTTCTTCACATCAGAGGGAACGATGTAATCCTCCATCGGATATTTCTCCCCGGTTTCGTCCAGCTTCGGGGCCAGGCCGTCCGAATATCCCTCTTCCATCGTGGTCGTCCCGTAAAGGGTTGCGGTGCAGTTATAAAATCCCCGCAGTTTTCCGTACTCTGCCAAGCCTGGAAGCGCTTCGGGGGCAGCCATAAAGCTGCCCTAGATCTTCCCATCCATGGAACAGAGCATATGACATACAACGAATGGTCTGTTCATTTTACCCTCCATGTTGTTCTCTTATTTCAGCTGTCCGCCGTCCTGGAATGCGTTCCCCACTTTTTCTCCCAGCACATGATACGCATTGTGCGCAGGTTCAAAGGAAATGGGATGAAATTTGGTAAAGTCAATGCTGCCGTCCGCACCCAGAACGTTTTCTTCCGCGCTCACATTTACAATCTGTCCGATGATATTCACGTCCTCATTGACCTTGAGGAGGCGGCACTCCAGCGTCACCGGAAGCTCGTCAATCAGGGGAGCGTCCACATATTCGCTCTTCGTCACATGAAAGCCCGCTTTTTCCATCTTATCGGCTTCATTATGAGCGGAAACCATGCCCACATAATCAGCAGGGATCACATGCGCGGCATCCGCAAAGCTGACGGTAAATGCCCTTCTCTTTTGAATATTTTCGGTTGTCTTATGTCCTGCACTGAGGCAGAGCACCACCTTGTCGGCGTCGTACAGGCCGCAAGAACGGCAGCGAGTCTGAACAGTCTTTTTTTCTTCATCTGATCCACTCCTCCTTTTGAAATGTCCTTATACCAGTTGTTCTGACAGCTTACACAGGTTCTCTCTCCTGTCATCTGTCTGAATCTGTGTTTATTATATAAGGAGAAGCCGGACAGCAGAAGTTTCCTTTCGTCAGGCTGTATATACCTGGAGGTTTATAGTCCATTCCCTATTCTTTTTTTAGAACTGTTCGTTTCAGGTATGGGCAGGAAAAGCAATCCTCCGAAAAACGTTACCGTATTTTCACCGTTGTTGTACTTCATCCCGGCGGCTTTCGCAAGTTCATAGATATGAAAACCATAACCCTCTATGGAATGATGCAGAGACTCTGGAAAGCGGCAGGGAGAATCGGGGTAGGTGCATTTGCTGCATCTTCCGCACCCCTCATTGGAAAGCAGCAGGTAATCCGCCAGAAACTCCTTAAGCTTTTCATCGAAAGCATCCACACTGTCCTTAAAAGAAAACATGGCATTGTGCATACCTTCAAAATCAAACGAATCTTCCAGGTCATATTTGATAGAAAACAAGAGCATTTTCTCATATTGCATCACTCTTTTCTTACATTCATCCAGCGTACCGATTGCAGGCGGGCAGGCCCAGGTTGCGCCGTAATTGCGGCAGGTATTTCCCTCGCATATTTCCCGTATTTCCGGGTAAAACAACAAATCCTGTGTGTCGATAAAATCTGCCTGCCACATACCGCTCTGCATGGCAGTTTCCCTGACTTTTTCATAAATGTTCATTTTTACCTCCATGCCGAAGCGATACGCTGAGGCCGCGAGGAGAAATCACGCAGGTGATTTCTCCTCTGCGATCACAGCAGTTTTGTGCTTCGGCGCAAA
>CAJFMW010000148.1 GCA_904392525.1 uncultured Eisenbergiella sp. | reverse complement strand
GATCGAGGCGCAGGCGGCCGGCCTGCGCTGTCTGGTGTCGGACAGCGTGACGGACGAGGTCCTGATCACGCCTCTGGCGCAGGCCCGTTCCCTTTCGGATAAAGCTTCTGTCTGGGCGCAGGAAGTGCTTGCACGCAGGGATTATGAGAGGGAACAGATGGCGCAGGCCATAAAGGAAGCCGGATTCGACGTTTCGGATCAGGTGAAATTTCTGGAGAAGCTTTATTTACAGGAGAATCGGCTATGAAGAAAAAATTCATGCTCATCGTGCCAATGCTGCATCAGGGAGGCTTTGAACGGGTATGCGTTGCCACGGCACGGCTTCTGGAGCCGTACTATGAAGTTTATATCGTCATTTTCAGCGCGATGGACATCGCTTACGATATCCGCGGCCTTCATGTGATCGATATTCATATGAAAAGCGTGGAGGGAAAGGCGGGAAAAGTGCTCAATGTATTCCGACGGGCAAAAAGGGTGGCTGCCCTGAAAGCGGAATATGGCATTGATATCGCCTACAGCTTCGGCCCCACAGCCAATCTGGTGAACGTTTTTTCCGGAATGCGTCCGTTCCGAAAAGGAGGGGCGGACCGGGCAAAAATCTGGTGCGGCGTGCGCAGCTACATGGATATGGGTAATCCCCGCCTTCTGCGTCTGTTCTGCCGTTATTCGGACCGGGTGGTTTCCTGCTCAAAGCTGATTCAGCGGGAGCTGGAAGCCCGTTTTTCCTGTCAGAAGGTCTGTACCCTGTACAATCCCTTTGAACTGGCCGGTATCCAGGCTCAGGCGAGGGAAGTGGGGGAGAAGGAACGGCTTCCTTTTACAGGCTGCGGCCGGGTGATCGTCTCCATGGGACGCCAGGATGACGTGAAGGGCTTCTGGCATCTGCTCAAAAGCTTTTCCCTGCTTCATCGGAAATATGAAGATGCCAGACTTCTGATCGTGGGCGAGGGCGATTTCAGAGAATACTGGAAGCTGGCGGAGGACCTGGGCATTCAGGATGCGGTGAGCTTCCCCGGCGTGAAGAAAAATCCCTTCCCCTGGCTGGCACTTGGGCGCATGTATGTAATGACCTCCATCAACGAAGGCTTTCCAAACGTACTGGTGGAAGCCATGGCCCTTGGCATCCCTGTCATTTCCACCAACTGCATGACCGGCCCCGCCGAGATTCTGGCAGAGGATTTTGACGCGGTTTCCGGCCGCCAGGAATATCTGGATGCGGACTACGGGATTCTGATTCCGGTGATGGACGCAGCGAAGGATCTGGATGCCGACCGGATTACGGAGGAAGAGAGGAAGCTTGCTGAGCAGATGGAAAGGCTGCTTTCCGATGAAGCGCTGTATGAGAAATACAGTCAGGCGGCGGTAAGGCGTGCGGCGCAGTTTTCCGGCGAAGCCTATGTGGAGCGGATCCGGGGGATGGCGGAGGAATAAGGGGAATACAGGAAAATAAATACGATTGAATGTCGAGATAAACTGGTTGTTTTGCGTACAGAGTTTGCCCGGAAGAGCGGAATCAAGAAAGGACTGCTCCTCATTATCTGGTAGTGGAACACAGTCCATGGTTAAGTACATGGTATGAAGATGGTTCGTTTATTAAAATTCCGATTGAGGAGTTTGATACCAGGACGATTTCATTTACCTATGGAGATTCGATGCCAACATTCAGCCCTAAAGTCAATGACGGCAGGGAATATCGAAAAAAGTGCTATACTTATGAAGAAATACTGAAAATTATTGAAAAATGTGGTCTGCCGCAGGACTGGAATAGGGATGGAGGTATGGGCCGGAGCGGTATATTGAAGCTTATGTTTGGAGTGATGAAACAATTTGCAGGTGTGGTTTCAGAAATTTTTTATATGAATGTGCACAGTCCATATTATTATTTTAATGTCGCCGACCCGGATGGAAATGTTCTGGAAGTAATGGGAAATTATGTTTAAGGTTTCCTCGTATGCAGCAACAGGCAAATACGGGAAAAGGAAAAGTCTGAAAACAGAGTAAATATTCTGAATTTCAGACTTTTCATAATATTCTGATAATAACTCACAAAAAACTGTTGATGGAATCATCCCAACTTTACCATACACTCTTTTTTATAAAAAGCAACGCCGTATTTCATAATATCCTGGTATCCTTCGCGGAGAAGTTCTGCTTCATAATTCTTTACTTCAATCTGCTTCAGGGCTTCTTCACACTTTTGTCCCAGTTCCTGACAGGATTTCGCAACCTTGATTTCAATGATGACAGCCTTCCCGCGTACGCTGGGATATTTGAGAACGATGTCAGGCCGTCCGTTCCCGGATTCCCGGTTGGAAAGGACGATATAATTTCCGATGTTTTTCAGCATACCAGCCAGAAATCCATGGTAGTAGCTTTCCTGATAATCATAGAAGCTGATGGTTTCCATCAGATTTTCGGAAAGGATTTCAGCTGTTTTTTCGGAATCACCGTTCAGAATACTGTCATAAAGGGGGGACAGCTTTTTCTTTCCGGTTTTTTCCTCAAACCAGCGCAGAACAGTATTTTTATAAATATAGCGGACCTCGCGGTTCGGGATGGCCATTTCGATATAGATAGTTTCTTCTTCCTGAAATTCCCGTATTTTTTTCAGATATCCGGCAAAAAACAGAAAATTCCACAAATGATCCTGGGTGGAATCCATATCTTCATAAGTGATATCTTCATGGATCGGTTTGGTAATGGAGCCGCCGCCGATGAGCGTCTCGATTTCCTGCCGGACAGACAAATCCGACCTTTCTACCAGAGTGCGGACGATATCGTTAGAGCTGGTGTTGGACCAGTAGGGCTTTGGAAGGGCATTTCTGTTTTTTCGGCAGGAGGATACATAGTTTATGACACTCCATGGATTATAAACTTCCGTATTCCCGAAACAATATCCATCGTACCATTGCCGCACTGTTTCCGTATTTTCAGAGAGTCCATAGAAATCCAGCATCTGATCGACTTCCTGTTGGGTAAAGCCAAAATACTCAGAATAGGAATCATCGGTGATGGACATGATTTTGAGGTTATTCAATCCTGTAAAAATGGATTCTCTGCTGATGCGCAGACAGCCGGTAACCACAGCAAAAGCCATATTTTCGTTTGTTTTGAGAGCGGACTCAAACAGGGAACGGACCGGAAAGAGGATATCATTATAGAATCCGTGAAACCAGGCGTTTTCTAACGGAACATCATATTCATCGATCAGGATGACAACCTTTTCATCGAGACAGGTATGCAGGCATTCGGAAAGATATTTCAGGGCATCGGCATAATCCGCATCTGAACCTTTCAAATCCCGAATGCGGAGATAACGTTCGAGGGCAGCTTCCGTCAGCCGGCCGCTCTCAAGCACAGCCGGCCAGTGGCGGGAAAATTCCTCGCCTACTGCCCTTTTCAGCATGGCAAGAGAAAGCTCGCGGGAAGGCTGTTTCATGGATTTCAGAGAGAGGCTGATCACCGGATAACGTCCCAGGTGGGACAGATATTGTCCTCCGGCTTCCATAATTTTGGTACCGGAAAAGAGGACGGAGGGATCTTCGTTGCCTTTTTCAAAAAAGCAGCGAAGCATACTCATGTTTAAGGTTTTTCCGAAACGGCGGGGACGGGTGAAAAGATTCACTTCACCCTTCATATCCAGAAGTTCCCGGATAAACAGAGTCTTGTCTACAAAATAGTAGTTGTTTTTGATCAGATTTTCAAAATTATCCACGCCTATCGGCAGCGGCTTCCAGAACATAAAATCGCCTCCCTTCCAAATGCAGTATTATTTTACCGCATAAGGAAGGCAGACGCAAGGCACTTAAAAAAGGCATTTTTTACTATAACGCCTCTACAGCTTCAGCCCCCGGTACCGGTTAAAGCAGGCGAAGATTTCCTGTCGTCTGGGCATGGCCAGATCGGTGGGAAGATAACCGCCCGAAGAAAGCCCGGCCAGGCCCTTCTGGTCCATCAGGGCGCAGATGGCATCCACCAGCTGGGTCATGGTCTTTCGGCCGTCCAGCAGGTTCTTTTCCGCAAGAGCCAGGATGTAGGAGAGCGCTGCAGTCTGTTCATGGTCCGCAAGCTGCTCCAGATAACGAAGGTCAATGTTTTCATGGCCGAGCTGCACATCGTCCGTTCCGCGCGTTCTGGTTTTCAGGCGGTCGTCTCTGCGCAGGGCCATGTTGCAGGTGGGAACACGCTGAAAAGAAGGGAGAGCGGGATCGGGCAGCTTCTGTACGGCGGGACGTCCCTGGACGGCTGCGGCTGCGGAGGCGTACCGCCCGGCTTCTTTTTTGGCAAATTCCGTAATATCCTTCGGCACATAGCGATCCATTTGCAGGATGGTGTCCGCGATATAAAAATATGCGCCGGAGCTCCCGGCAACCAGTACGGAGGAAATGCCGCATTTCTCATAGAGGAAGCGGGCACGTTCGATGAACGGGGTAATGGGCTCTTCCTCCCGGCAGACCACCCGCTGCATCAGCTCATCGCGGATCATGAAATTGGTGGCGCAGGTGTCCTCGTCGATGAGAAAGGCTTTCGCTCCGCTTTCCATACCCTCGATCACATTGGCGGCCTGGGAGGTGCTGCCGCTTGCGTCCTCGGAGTAGAAGGTCCGGGTGTCCTTTTTGTTGGGCAGGTTATTGATGAACATGGAAATATCCGTTTTCTTGATGCTGCGCCCGTCCTCGGCACGGATTTTCAGCGCGGAATCATCGGTGATCACATATTCTCTTCCGTCGCCCGCGATGTGGTTATATACGCCCAGTTCCAGCGCTTCCAGCAGGGTGGATTTTCCGTGATAGCCGCCACCCACGATCAGGGTGATGCCTTTGCGGATTCCCATGCCGGAAAGGGGGCCGTGGTGGGGCAGGTCAAGGGTGACCTCCATGGACTTCGGAGAGACAAAAGGAATGCCGTCCTTCATGGGGCGATCCGATACGCCGGACTGCCGGGGCAGGACGGAGCCGTTCGCCACGAAAGCACACAGTCCCAACGGCTCCAGCTGAGAGCGGATGAATTGTTGATCCTCTGCCAGATGGATGACGGACTGTACCTTTGCGGCAGGAAGCCTGCGGTAAAACAATACAGCTGTGACGCAGGCCGGAAGGAACTCAAAGAGAATGCGCTCCAGCTGGGCGGCGTTGATGGTCCGGCCGTTTGCGGGAAAGCCCACGGAAAAACGTACAAGAAGCTGGCCGTCCGTCGGACGGATGGTGACGGCGGAGCGCTCCAGAACCTCCTGCCCGCAGCGGCTTACCGCGATCAGACCGCTTTTTCCGGAGCCTTTGGCCTTAAAGGTGTATTTTTCAATTTCCTGATAAAACAACCGGTTCAGGTAGTCCTGCAGGGCAATGCGGCAGTGCTTTTCCTTGTAATAAGCGGGTGGAAAGGCCGCCTTTGCGCCGTCGATCTGGACGCTGAGACGGGACGGGGAGGCAAAAGGGTCTCCCTGTACATGGTCGATGCCAAGAACGAAGTTCCCGAAGGAATACGCCCCTCTCAAATCCTTGTAGGCCGGGTAGCTTTTATGGTCCACCGCACGCAGCATGCGCCTCAAATCTTCTGAATTTTTCATGACAAAATCCTTTCTTACATAAAAATATAAAACATATATGAATTTTCAGCCACATCCTGTCCGGCCGGAGACGTTTTAAAAACGGCTGCAGGACGGAACAGTTTCAATTTATCACAGAAGAGGATTTTTTACAAATGTTCTGAGACGGAAGATGCCGGGTTACATGTGCAGAGGGCGGGAACGGACTGTAAAAAGGATTGCAGATTACAAAGCGCAGACATTCAGCTAATCTGAAAACAGGCTATCGTAAAGTATAGAGAAATATGCTAAAATAAGGACATATTTACAGGAAAGGGACATTTATGAATACGGAATATAAAGAATATAAGGTATTTGATCTGTTTCCCGGCCTTGGCAGTATGTCGCTGGCCGCTCAATATGCGGGCTTTAAAGTAGAAGGAGCCCTTGATTATCAGGAAAAGGTCCGGGATGTGTATGAGAAGAATTTTGTGGGGAAGGTCCGGATCGTCAACAACTTCATGGAGGAAGACTTCATAAAAGATATTGCCGATGTGGATGTTTTGATCGGACGGATTCCCTATTCCCTGCTTCGGACCGGCATATTGCGGAAAGACATGGCGAGGGGAATGAATCGCACAAATATTCTGAATGTTCTGTCATATATTGTAGAAATAAAACGGCCCAGGGCGTTTGTGTTTGCAATGTCTGTAAAGGCAGGAAAGGAAGGAGACTGGCGGCATCTGATGGATGAAAGGCTTGCCGGAGATTATAAAATCAGCTGGAAACAGCTGGATACCCATGAAATGACTGGATATCCGGTTTACGACCGTAGAATCTTTTTAGTCGGAATCCACAGAGATGTGCAGGGAACGTTTTTATTTCCAAAAGGGGAATATGATTATAGCTGTAATATAAAGGATTTTTTAGACGATGAAGCTGCAGTGAAAGACCGTCAATATGTAGATCATCTATATCCTGAATTCGATGGGCCAGCTCCCGCCAAACCGCAGATTTATTGCTGGTCATCCGGACAATACGCGATAAAAGAAAAGCTTTCTTATAATGCGTGGAAGTCTCCTCTGGTCAGGACTGTTCATGGGCTTCGCAAAATGAGCAATCGTGAAATTGCGCGCACAAAAGCCTTTCCGGATGAGTTTTGTCTGGATGGTTCCCCGGAAAGCTGGATGTACCGCCGTCTGTGCGACAGTGTGAATGTTAAGGTGGCGACGGCTGTTTTCCGCCAGCTATTTTTCTGCCTGTGTGGTGTCTGGCCGGACGAATCCACATTGCCGGACTATATAAAGAGAGAGAAGAGCTCTGCCCCGGAAAATTTGAAGGAAAAAAATATGACGAATAATCTGGTGACCCGGTATTTTAAAGAGGAAACGGTTCAGCAGTACAAATCAGATATCGGGTTTCGGACACTGGTGGAAAGTGTCAATGAAAATATGTATATCATTCCCAAATACCAGAGAAAATACCGTTGGAAAAAAGAGCAGCTGACCGGACTTGTTGAGTCCCTTCTGCGTGGACTTCCCATCCCTCCCATTTATACCTGCAGAAACAGCGCCAATCAGCTGGAAATCCTGGATGGCCAGCAAAGGGTAATGAGTCTGTTTTTCTATTATATCGGATATTTCCTTGATATAAAAAAGAACAGTTCTATCAATTTTTCAGAGCTGGATGTGGAGGATTCCAGCTTTGCGGAGGCACTTCTGAAGAAATATGATCTGGAGAAGCTGCATATAAATCTGCGTGGAACAGACGGGGAAGAGATCAACGTGGACTATGCGGCCCTTCCGGTGGAAATCAAAAGAAAAGTTGATTATACCATGATCACGGTAATAGAAATCAAAATCGCGCAGGAGGAGAAAAGAGAAGAAATT
>CAJFMW010000147.1 GCA_904392525.1 uncultured Eisenbergiella sp. | reverse complement strand
GACTTTGGTGTGCGGAGCACTAACTATTGCACTGGGCGCATGCTCAGGTGATAAGGCAGGTGAGAGCTCTTCTCAGATCACGATTGGAATACCTCAGGACATTGAGGACAGTCTTGACCCCCACAAAGCGGTGGCGGCAGGAACCAAAGAGGTATTGTTCAATCTGTACGAAGGTCTTGTCAAGCCCGACAGCAGCGGTGAGCTGCAGCCGGCTATTGCCAGCGATTATTCGATATCGGAAGATGCGACCACCTATACCTTCACTTTGAGGGAAGGGGTAAAATTCCATGACGGCAGTATGGTAACGGCTGAAGACGTGAAATATTCCATAGACAGATGCGCCGATACCACGAACGGAGAACCGCTGGTAGAGGCGTATTCTAATATTAAGAGCGTCAATATCGTGGATGAGAAAACGGTAGAGGTGGTGCTGAATACGGCGGATTCCGATTTCCTTGCCAATATGACCACCGCCATCATTCCGGCTTCCAACGAGAACCCGGATACCAATCCCATCGGAACCGGACCATATAAATATGTATCCAGGTCGCCCCAGGAGAACTTCGTGGTGGAGAAGTTTGACGAATATTGGGGAACACCTGCCAATATCGAGAACGTCACCTTCCGGGTGTGCGCAAACGCGGACTCCATCGTCATGAATCTGCAGGGCGGATCCATAGATATGTTCGCCCGGCTGACCACGACGCAGGCTTCCCAGCTTGGGGATCAGTTCGAGGTGCTGGAGGGCACCATGAACCTGGTGCAGGCGCTTTATCTGAACAATGCGGTGGAACCCTTCAACGACGAGCGGGTGCGTCAGGCGCTCTGCTACGCGGTGGATCCGCAGGGGATCATGGATCTGATCTCCGATGGAAAGGGAACCGAGATCGGAAGCAGTATGTTCCCGGCCTTTGAAAAGTATTACATGCCTGAACTGAACGACGTATACAGTCAGGATTTTGATAAGGCGAAGGAGCTGCTGGCTGAGGCGGGCTATCCCGACGGCTTCTCCTTTACCATAACGGTTCCCTCCAATTATCAGCAGCACATCGATACGGCGCAGGTTCTTGTGGAACAGCTGAAAAATATCGGCGTGACGGCTGAGATCGAGCTGGTGGAATGGGAAACCTGGGTTTCTGAAGCCTATACGAACCGGAATTTTGAGGCGACGGTGGTCGGCGTGGACGCTTCCAGCCTGACAGCTTCGGCCCTGCTTTCCAGATTCGTATCGGACGCGCCGAATAACTTCATCAATTTCAGTAATGCGGATTACGACGCGGCCTATGCCCGCGCGGAGGCCGCGGTGGACGATGAGGAAAAAACGGAAGGCTTTAAAGAGTGTGAACGCCTTCTGGCGGAGCATGCCGCAAATGTATACATTCAGGATCTTCCGTGCCTGGTGGCGCTGAATAAGAAATATGCGGGATATGAATTTTACCCGCTGTATGTTCAGGATATTTCCAAGCTGTACATTGTGGAAGAGTAGGACGGCTGCGACAGCCCGGCAGTCCGCCGGGCTGTTTCAGTGCCGGACGGATATCCGAAAGGAGATTTCCATGAAACTTCTGATCCGAAAATTCATATCCATGATCGTCACCATTCTGGCAGTGGCCTTTCTGGTTTTTCTGGCCTTTGACGTGATTCCGGGGGATCCGGCCACGGCGCAGCTGGGAACGCAGGCCACGCCGGAACGGGTGGAGGCGCTGCGGGAGGAGATGGGCTTAAACCGCCCCTTCCCGGTGCGCTTCGGAGAGTGGCTGTTTGACATGCTGCGGGGCAGCATGGGAACCTCTTACAGCTATGGGACGCCGGTTTCCTCTCTGGTGGGGGACAAGATTCCCATCACTCTGACCCTGACGCTCATGGCCTTTTTGATCATGCTGGTCATTTCCATACCGCTGGGCCTGTACACTGCAAGACATGAGGGCGGGGCGGCAGACCACATTATCATGGCTGTAAACCAGGTGATCATGGCGGTGCCGCCCTTCTTTTCCGGCATTCTGATCACCCTGGTATTCGGCCTGATCCTGCGCCTGTTCACGCCGGGCGGTTATGTTTCCTATACGCAGAGCGTTCCCGGATTTGTGGGCTATCTGTTTTTCCCGGCCCTGGCCATCGCCCTTCCCAAGGCGGCCATGACCGTGAAGCTGTTAAGAAGCTGCCTGAACGCGGAAAAGCGGCTGGACTATGCCAGAACCGCGTACAGCCGGGGGAACAGCACGAAGGAGGTCATGTACCGCCATCTTCTGAAAAATGCCATGATTCCGGTGATCACCTTCCTCGGCATGACTCTTTCCGACATGGTTGCCGGAAGCATCGTGATCGAGCAGGTTTTCAACATTCCGGGACTGGGACGGATCCTTCTGACCTCCATTTCCAACCGGGATTATCCGGTGGTGGAGGCGATCATCGTACTGCTGGCATTTCTGGTTATTTTCATCAATTTTGTGGTGGACTGCATCTACCGGAAGGTGGACCCCAGGGTGCGGGTGGAGTGAATGAGGGAGATTGCAATGAAGAAAAAAAATTTCAATCTGATTTGCGGCAGTGCGATCACCCTCTTTGTCCTTCTCTTTGTCGTGGTGGGATTCTTCTGGACACCCTGGGATGCGAACGCCATGGATGAGACGGCCCGTTTTGCGGGGATGAGCTTCGCCCATCCTTTTGGCTGTGACAATTTCGGAAGGGATCTTCTGAGCCGGGTGATGAAGGGCGGTGGAATGACGCTCGCCATCGCAGCGGCGACGGTGGCGGTCGGCACCTTCTTCGGCGTGCTGATCGGCGCGTTTACCGGATATTTCGGGGGCTGGCTGGACGAGGTGCTGATGCGCATCAACGATGTGCTGTTCGCTTTTCCCAGCATTCTGCTGGCGCTGGTCTTCATCAGCGTTCTCGGGTCGGGAAAGGGAAATGTGATCCTGGCGCTGGGCGTGGCGTTCATCCCCAGCTTTGCCAGAATTGTGCGCGGCGAATTCATCCGCTGCAAAAATATGGATTACGTGAAGCTGGCAAGGCTCGCCGGAGCTGGCAGTCTGCGCATCATGTTCGTCCATATCCTGCCGAATACCATACAGGTGCTTCTGCCCGCAGTGATGATCGGCTTTAACAATGCGGTTCTGGCGGAGGCGGGCATGAGCTATCTGGGAATCGGCGTACAGCCGCCGGATTCCAGCCTGGGAAGGATGCTCTCGGAATCCCAGAGCTATCTGTTCACCTCGCCGGGCTCCGCCCTGTTTCCGGGCCTGTTCCTTGTGCTCATGGTGCTCGGCTTCAGCCTGCTGGCGGACGGACTCAGGGAAAGAAACGCATAGATGAAAAGAAAGGAGACTTGGAACATGCTGGATGTGATTGATCTGAATCTGGTATTTTCCGATCATCTGATCCCGGAAACAGTGGTTCATCATCTGAACCTGCATATGGACGAGGGGGATCTGGTAGGGCTTGTCGGGGAGTCCGGCTCCGGAAAATCCATGACGGCTCTGGCCATTGCGGGGCTCCTTTCGAGGCATGACATGAAAAAGACGGGACAGATCCTGTTTCGCGGAAAAGATCTGCTGACCTGTCCGAGAAAACAGCTGCGTGCCCTCCAGGGAGACGAGATCGGAATCGTGTTTCAGGAGCCGCAGACCTCTTTAAATCCGGTATACCGGGTGGGATGGCAGGTGGAGGAAAGCCTGCGCATTCACAGGCCGGAAATGTCTCCGGCGGAGCGAAAGGAACAGGCGCTTCAGATGCTTCAGGCGGTGGAGCTTCCCGACCCGGAACGGATTTATGATTCCTATCCTCATCAGCTCTCCGGCGGCCAGCGTCAGCGCGTCATGATCGCGGCGGCCATGATCTGTTCTCCTTCCCTTCTGATCGCGGATGAGCCGACCACGGCTCTGGACGTGACGGTTCAGCTTTCCATCGTGAAGCTTCTGGCAAGGCTTGCCCGGGAAAAGAAGACGGCCATCCTGTTCATCTCTCATGATCTGAGCCTGGTGAAGCGGCTGTGTGAGCGGATCGTGGTGATGAAGGACGGAAAAGTGGTGGAGGAAGGGGATACGGAGCAGGTTTATACCCGTCCGAAGGAGGAATACACCAGAAGACTGATCGCTTCGATTCCGAGAATCGAAAGAAAGGGACGCGTTCCGGAAGGAAAGGAGGACGCGGAGTGAAACGGACAGCAGACAACGCTTTCCGGAAGGAATGCATTTCAGAAGAGCATATCCTGGAGGTGGAAGGGCTTCGTGTTTCCTATGACCATCACAGGAGCGGACTTTTGGCAAAGGAAGGAAAAACGGAGGTCCTGCATGGCGTTTCGTTTTTTATTCAAAGGGGTGAGGTGCTGGGACTGGTCGGAGAGAGCGGCTGTGGGAAATCCACCCTTTCCCGGGCAATTCTCGGCCTGCTTCCGGACTATGAGGGAACGATCCGCTGTGCGGCAAAAATGCCTCAGATGGTGTTCCAGGATCCCTACAGCTCGCTGAATCCCGCAAAGAAGGTGGGGTGGATTCTGGAGGAGCCGCTCCGGCTCAACGGAAAGCGCCTCGGAAAAGAAGGCGGCGCAGATTTAAACAGTGCGGATGCCCGCAGACAAAAGGTCCTTTCCATGCTTCAGAGAGTGGGGCTTGAGGAAAAAATTGCGGACCGTTATCCCAGTCAGCTTTCCGGCGGCCAGCGTCAGCGCGTCTGCATCGCGGAAAGCCTGATGCTGGAGCCCGAGCTTCTCATCGCGGATGAGCCGGTTTCCGCACTGGATGTGACCATTCAGGCGCAGATCATCGAGCTTCTGATCCGGCTGCAGAAGGAAATGGGCCTCGCCATCCTGTTCATCTCCCACGATATGCGCGTGGTTTACCAGCTCTGCCAGCGGGTGATGGTGATGAAAGACGGATGCATCGTGGAGAGCGGAGATGTGGATGAGGTGTACTTCCATCCGCAGCACCCCTATACGAAGGAACTGCTGGAGGCCGCCGGAATCGAGGATGAGGCGGAAGCGCAGCGGAAAGGAGACTGAGGGATGCTTCAGAAATTCTATCCCGACGAATATGAAGAAAGCGCCTACGGGCTTGATTATGAGGGACTGTACGGGCAGGGCTTCAGGGGGATCATTTTTGACATCGACAACACCCTTGTTCCCCACGGCGCTCCGGCGGATGCGGAAAGCATCGCCCTTTTTGGGCGTCTGCGCAGGCTGGGGTATTCCTGCATCCTTCTCTCCAACAACAAGGAACCCCGGGTGAAATCATTTGCCGACGAGGTAGGGGCGCTTTATATTTATAAGGCGGGAAAGCCCTCACCTGCGGGCTATCGAAGGGCGATGGAACGGATGGGAACGGACCGGTCGAACACCCTGTTTATCGGAGATCAGCTTTTTACGGATGTCTGGGGAGCGAAAAACGCGGGAATCCGAAGCATTCTGGTGAAACCCATCAACCCGAAGGAGGAGATCCAGATCGTTCTGAAACGGTATCTGGAACGGATTGTTCTTTATTTTTACCGAAAGAAAATGGCGGATGAAAGAAAGGAAGGCGGAGCATGATTGACGGAAAAACAGTGGTCTGCGGCCTGATCGGCGATCCGGTGGAGCATACGCTTTCTCCGGTCATTCACAACACCCTGGCGCAGGGAACCGGAAGAAATCTGGTTTATGTGCCCTTTCACGTGAAGGCGGGGCAGGTGGAGGATGCCGTGCGGGGAGCGAAGGCCCTTTCCATCCGGGGACTGAACGTCACCGTTCCACACAAGAGCGCGGTGATCCCGTACTTAAGCAGCGTGGAAAGAGAAGCCGCCCTGATCGGCGCGGTAAACACTCTGGTTCCGGAAGAAGGAGGCTACCGCGGCTATAATACGGATCTTACGGGGCTTGGGCGTGCGCTCGCTTCGGACGGCATAAATCTTTCCGGAGAGCAGGTGATCCTGCTGGGAGCCGGAGGAGCGGCACGGGCGGCCGCTTTTCTCTGCGCACTGCGGGGGGCCCGGGAGGTATGGATCCTGAACCGCACGCTGTCGCGGGCGCAGGAGCTGGCGGATGAGGTAAACAGGGCTGCAGAGCGCGCCTGTGTGAAGCCTCTGGCGCTTTCGGACTGGAGACAGATCCCGGAAGGACGCTATCTGGCAATCCAGGGCACGAAGGTGGGGCTTGCCCCCGATGTGGACCGCGCTCCCATAGAGGAGGAAGGCTTCTACCGGCTGATCCATACCGGCTGTGATCTGGTTTACCGCCCCGCGCGGACGAAATTCATGCGCCTGGTGGAGGAAGCGGGCGGCATGGCCTTTAACGGGCTGAAGATGCTTCTGTATCAGGGCGTAGAAGCCTATGAACTCTGGACGGGGGTATCGGTGACGGAAAGCCAGGCAGAGATCTGTTACGCACGTATGAAGAAGGAGCTGTTTCGGGATGAATGAGAGGCAGAAGAGGGCTGAAGGCTGTCGGAAAGCGATTTTCCTGACGGGATTCATGGGAAGCGGAAAAAGCACGGTAGGCCGGCAGTTGTCCCGGCGGCTGGAGCTGCCCTTTACAGACATGGACAGCCGGATCGAGAAGGAGCAGAAAAAAAGCATCACGGATATTTTTGCATCAGAGGGAGAAGAGGCGTTCCGGAGGATGGAGACACAGGTCCTTTGCGCCATCAGAGAAGAAGGCGTCCGTCGGGTGGTTTCCACGGGAGGCGGACTTCCCATGCGTGAGGAAAACAGACGGATCATGAAGGAAGCCGGAACGGTGGTGTTCCTGCGGGTGCGCCCGGAGACGGTGTATGCAAGGCTTCAGGGAGATACCACCAGGCCGCTTCTTCAGAAGGCGGATCCACGGGCGGAGATCCAAAGGCTTCTTTCCGAAAGAAATCCCTTCTATGAGGAAGGGGCGGATCTCATTGTGGATGTGGACAGCAGGACGCCGGAGGAGCTGGCGGAAGAGATTGCTGCCGGGTTTTTGAGAAAGGATTTGGAAACAGAATGAAAATACTGGTCATTAACGGGCCGAACCTGAATTTCCTCGGAATTCGGGAAAAGGCCGTATACGGGACGCAGAATTACGACTATCTGCTCGATCTGCTTAAGAAAAAAGGAGAGGAAGCAGGCTGCCAGGTGGAGACGTTTCAGAGCAACCATGAGGGCGCGATCATTGACCGGATCCAGGAAGCATATTTTGACGGTACGGACGGCATCGTCATCAATCCGGGCGCCTATACCCATTACAGCTATGCGATCCGGGATGCTCTTGCGAGCGTGCAGATGCCGAAGGTGGAGATTCACATTTCGGATATTACGGCAAGAGAGGAATTCCGGAAGGTTTCCGTCACGGCTCCGGCCTGCGACAGACAGATTTACGGGCACGGGCTGGACGGCTATCTGGAGGCCATTGATTATATCCTTGCCGGATAGTAACGTCCCTTCCATGTTTCTTGAAAAAAACAGTTGAAATATGAGAGTTTTTATTATAAACTGGTAAAGAATTAAACGAACAATTTCAGGAGGAAGATTTTTTATGATTTCTGCAGGCGATTTCAGAAATGGTGTTACGATCGAAGTAGATGGCAATATTTTTCAGA
>CAJFMW010000146.1 GCA_904392525.1 uncultured Eisenbergiella sp. | reverse complement strand
GCTGACCTCTTCCTCCGTGAACCCCACAAATTCGGCAAGCTGTCTGGGATTGATCATGGAGAATTCAGAAAACATATTGAGCGCAGAATGAGTGCCATACTTCTTTATGGGCAGAATACCCGTCATATAAGCGAGGTAAATATATGCCTTATCCTTCAGCATATCCCGCAGGAAATCCAGATAGTCCTCCTGGGCTTTGTGGTCTTCTCTGTACTCTCGGAAAATGCAGTCCCATTCATCAATAATCACCACAAAAGGCCTGCCCGTAAAACGATACACATCCTGCATGGTCCGCATCAGATTTTCCGAATCAAAATAGCGGAAATCCGGATATTCCTCCAGAAGCTCCCAGAGAACCGTTCTCCGGATCAGGCTGATCATCTGCTCCATGTTCCCGCTTTGGCTCAGGAACTCCTGCATATTCAGAAAAATCACATGATATCGGTTCAGATGTTCCTCAAAATCTTCTGCATCCGCAATATTCAGTCCGGAAAAGAGCTGTGCAGAATCACAGCCACAGCTGTAATAGGCTGACAGCATGGCTGCGGTAATGGACTTTCCGAAACGCCTGGGACGGCTGACGCAGATATTCTGCTGTGTAGAATTAAGCTTTTTATTGGTATAACGGAGCAATCCTGTTTTATCCACATAAATTTCCGAATTTACCACTCTCTGAAATCTCTCATTTCCCGGATTCAGATAACTTCCCATTGTGCACGCCTCCTTTTCCAGTCCTGCTTTCGCTTTTATCATAGCATCCCGCCCGGCCGCTGTCCACAACTTCCCCTCTCTCCATCCGGCTTTTCCACAATCGAAAGTATGATCCCAAATTCCGGAGGTGATTCTCACTTTTCCCGTGAAAATGGGTATTTAGAAATATATTTTCATTTCTTTCGTTTTTCTTTACGAAATTGTTTTGATTCTATGGACAGCGAAACTCTTTTGTTCTATACTTATAATAAACAGTCACTTCATCAGACACAGCGCCGAACTGCGATTCAGCACACGTTTTTCAGCACAGTCAGCCTGCGTTTTAAAGCGTTTCAAAGTGGAGGAAAAAAACATGATCATCGACAGCACCAGACTCAATGGTCCCTGCTCCTGCGGCAGAGAACATATCATGGTAACAAAAGAAGCCGTCATCGAAGCCGGCTGCATGGAAAAACTGGATTTTTATGCTTCAAAATACGGCCTTACCGGCCAGCGCGCCGTGGTATATGATGAAAACACCCACCACGCCAAAAATATCGTCCGTCCGAAGGCGGCTCAGGAAATCGTCCTGAATCCGGAAAACCTGCATGCCAACGAAATCGCCGTCGGTATGCTTCGGGAAAGGCTTCAGCCCGGCATCGGCTATCTGGTCGCTGTGGGAAGCGGCACCATTCACGATACAACGAGATACTGCGCAAACGAGCTCGGCATCCCCTTCGTTTCCTGTCCGACTGCTGCCAGCGTGGACGGCTTCTGCTCCACCGTATCGGCAATGACCTGGAAGGGGTATAAGAAAACCATGCCTGGCGTGGCTCCCCTCTTCGTCCTCGCCGATACAGATATCATCAAAGAAGCTCCTCTCCATCTGGCTCTCAGCGGAGCCGGGGATATTTTCGGCAAGTATACGGCGCTGGCAGACTGGAAGATCGCCCACGCGCTCACAGGGGAATATTTCTGCCCTGTCATCGAAAAAATGACCCGGCAGGCAGTGGAAGCGGTTCACTCCTGCTGCCGGGGGCTGAAAACAGGAGACGCGGCAGCCTTTGAGCAGCTCACCTATGCGCTCATCCTTTCCGGCCTGGCCATGCAGCTCATGGGAAACTCCCGTCCCGCATCCGGCTGCGAACATCACATTTCCCACCTGATTGAAATGGGCCCCGCCGCCTTTAATTTCCGCTCTGATGCCCTGCACGGGGAGAAGGTGGGTGTCGGGACCATTCTGGCCTCCAGAGCCTATCACCGCCTGGGACAGCTTTCCGACATTTCTTCCATCGTCCATGATTATGCTTTCCCGGAAGAATCTCTTATTCGCAGCTTCTATGGGGAAAAGCTGGCTCCTTCCATCCTGGAAGAAAACCGGAAGGACTGCATGGAAGGCGTAACCCCGGATATGCTGATACGCGCCTGGCCTGAAATCCAGAACATCATCGCGGAAATTCCCGATGCGGACAGCCTGTATGCCCTCTATGAAGAAATCGGCGCCAAGAAAACCCTTACAGACATTCAGGTTCCGGAAGAAGCGCTTTCCGACCTTCTGAACTTTTCTCCCACTGCACGCAACCGCCTGACTCTGATGCGGGTGCGCTGGATGCTTCGGGAAGAAGAATTTTAACGCCGCAGACAAAGGCGGATACACCGCTTTCTTCATCCATTCAGATGATTTTTGCAGTGTATCCGCCCGCTTATAACTTCCGACATCAGCCTTCGATAGAAATATAATTGTTTTCTTCCACTTCAGGCTTCTCTTCCTTCTTCGGAATGGTCAGCCTCAGAATGCCGTGTTTGAAGCTCGCCTTAATATCGGACTGCTCCACATTCTCACCCACATAGAAGGTTCTGCGGCAGGAACCGCTGAAACGCTCTCTGCGGATATATCTGCCCTCTTTGTCCTCATCCTTATCCAGCCCCTTTTCAGCGCTGATGGTCAGATAACCGTTCTCCAGTTCAACTCTGATCTGATCTTTCTTGAAGCCGGGCAGATCCACGTCCACTTCATAGCTGTCCTTTTTCTCCTTCACATCCGTCCTCATAATGCGGGCTGCATTCTTACCGAACACAGGATTCTTCCTTCCGTACAGCTCCTTATTCAGCTTCTTTTCAAATTTGTCGTCAAACGGAAAATCCATCCAGTCGTCAAATAAATCTTCTCCAAAAATGCTGGGCAGTAACATAAGTCATTCCTCCATTCCATCTATTTCTGTCCGGCGGACGCTGCCGCGCCCGCCTCATCCTGCTTTACCTCTGTTTTCCTTACCCCTCAATGGAGATATACCTGTTCTCCTCCACTGCGGGCTTCTCTTCCTTCTTCGGAACCGTCACCTTCAGGATGCCGTTTTCGAATTTCGCCCTGATATCCTCCTGCTTCACGTCCTCGCCCACATAGAAGCTTCTGCTGCAGGAACCGGAATAACGTTCCCGTCTGATGTATTTGCCATCGTTGTCCTTTTCATCATTGTCCTTATGGGACGAAGCGCTGATGGTGAGATAACCGTTTTTCAGTTCCGCTTTGATATCCCCCTTCTCAAATCCGGGCATATCCATATCCAGCTCATAGCTGTTCTCCGTTTCCTTCACATCAGTCTTCATCAGGCTCGTAGAACGGCTTCCTCTGAACGGGAAATCCATCATCCAATCATCAAATAAATCTTCTCCGAAAATGCTGGGCAGTAACATAAGTCATCTCTCCTTTTTATATGAATCTGTTGTTGTTTGTTTTCCTAGAACTCTGGAGCCGGTACGAATTTTCGGAACCTTTTCGGTTTCCTCTTTTCTGTACCCCTTTCCTTTGTTCTATTTGTAATATAACACTTATTATTAGCCACGTCAAGAGGTGAGTGCTAATTATTTTGTGAAAAAAGTGTGACCTGGCAAAGGTATATCCACAGCACGGGCCAGAACATATATGGAAGCAAAAGGGTGGAGCTTCCCAGACCGGAGCTGTATGTGATTTACACGGGAAATCGGAAGACCCGCCCGGAGCATCTGCGTCTTTCCGAAGAATTTTGGGGTGGAGGCGAATGCGCGGTTGAAGTAAGGGTCAAAATGATTTATGATGGAAAAAAGGGAGATATCATTTCCCAGTATGTCGCCTTCACCAGAGTCTACAACGAACAGATAAAACTGCACGGACGAACCCGCAAAGCCGTTCTGGAAACTATCCGGATCTGCAGGGACAGCCATATTTTGAAGGAATATCTGGAAGCCAGAGAACAGGAGGTAAAGCAATGGCTGGACATTGTTCCATAATAAGAAACTGAGAAACAGAACAGTCATAAAAATTCATACCTCAACATTTTATATGAATTTGGAGCTCATATGAACAGAACTGGAATCCGGTCACAGGTTCTGGATGAAATACAGAATCTGGCGCAAAAACATAATGTTAAAAAGGTCATTCTATTTGGATCGCGGGCAAGGGGTGATTTTAAAAGAACCAGTGATATTGATCTCGTCGCCGAAGGAGGAGATTTTGACCGTTTTGCCCTGGATGTGGAGGAAGAAACCTCAACGCTTCTCAAATATGATATCGTGGATTTCAGCCGCCCCATGCAGGAAGAGCTTCGGGAAGCAATCCGGCAGGAGGGGATCGTAATTTATGAAAAAATATGAAAACTTTTGTCAGGCTTTCAGTAATCTGAAGGAAATTCTGGAGCTTCATGGTTATACGGAAGGGGCTAATTGAAAAGGACTGGCTGTAAAGCATTTCTTTATCCGAAGGACTTAGGAAGCTTTAAAGGCGGAAAGCTTTTTTATTATGCTTTCCGCCTTTCTTTTCTTTAAAACAGCTTCACCTTATCCTGCGCCTTCGGCAGCACTACCTTATCCAGATGCCAGATATCATCCACATACTCCTGGATGGTTCTGTCAGAGCTGAACTTGCCGCTGCAGGCAACGTTCAGGATCGCGCTTCTCGCCCAGGCTTTTTCGTCACGGTAGAAGGCTTCGATTCTTCTCTGCGCTTCCGCATAGGGCTTGAAGTCCTTCAGGATGAAGTACATATCCGCCTTGGAAGTGCTCTGGGTGTTCAGTAGAGAGTTGTACAGCGGGCGGAACAGCTCCGTATCATAGGGAGCGAAAGTTCCGTTGATGAGCTGCATCAGCACCCTGCGGATGTCCGGATCGTTATTGAAGATATCCATCGGATTATAGCCGCCGAAGTTCTCATAATGAATCACTTCGTCGGAGGAAAGGCCGAAGATCACGGCGTTCTCTTCGCCGACCTCTTCCACGATCTCCACGTTGGCGCCGTCCATGGTGCCAAGGGTGATCGCACCATTCAACATGAACTTCATGTTGCCGGTTCCGGATGCCTCCTTACTTGCCGTGGAAATCTGCTCGGACACATCCGCCGCGGCAAAGATCCATTCCGCATTGGAAACCTTATAGTCCTCAATGAAGACCACCTTGATTCTTCCGCCGATAGCCGGGTCATTGTTCACCACATCCGCTACAGCATTGATCAGCTTGATGGTCAGCTTCGCGTTCACGTAGCCTGCGGCAGCCTTCGCCCCGAAGATGAAGGTTCTCGGATAAAAGTCAATCTCCGGATGATCCTTCAGCGTGTTATACAGGTACATGATGTGAAGGATGTTCAGAAGCTGTCTCTTGTACTCATGCAGACGCTTCACCTGCACATCGAAAATGGAGCGGGGATCCACCTGGATACCGTTATGCTCCAGAATATATTTTGCCAGACGCACCTTGTTCTGGTACTTGATGTTCATGAACTCCCGCTGCGCCTTTTCGTCGTCCGCATAAATCTTCAGGCCGCTGATTTTGGACAGGTCTGTGATCCAGTCGTTGCCCACATGGTTGCTGACCCAGGAGGCCAGAAGCGGATTTCCGTGCAGCAGGAATCTTCTCTGTGTGATGCCGTTGGTCTTATTGTTGAACTTTTCAGGCATCATCTCATAGAAATCCTTCAGCTCCTGATTTTTCAGGATCTCCGTATGCAGTCTTGCCACGCCGTTTACGGAATAACCGGCAACGATGGCAAGGTGTGCCATTTTCACCTGACCGTCATAAATGATAGCCATTTTCGCAATCTTCTGCTGGTTGCCGGGATACCGTCTCGCTACCTGCTCCAGGAATCTCCTGTTGATCTCTTCCACGATCTGATAGATTCTGGGAAGCAGACGGGAGAACAGCTCGATGGGCCATTTTTCCAGAGCCTCCGCCATGATGGTGTGGTTAGTATAAGCGCAGGTTTTGGTGGTTACTTCCCAGGCCTCCTCCCAGGACAGATAATAATCATCCATCAGGATGCGCATCAGCTCCGCGATCGCCACAGTGGGATGGGTATCGTTGAGCTGGAAGGTCACCTTCTCATGGAATTTGCGGATATCGTTGTGCTTCCTCATATATTTGGCAACAGCGGCCTGTACAGAAGCGGAGATGAAGAAATACTGCTGTTTCAGACGCAGCTCCTTGCCCGCATAGTGATTATCGTTGGGATAAAGGACCTCCACGATATTTCTCGCCAGGTTCTCCTGCTCCACGGCCTTCTGATAATCCCCCTTGTCAAAGGAATCCAGCTTGAAGCACTCTACGGCTTCCGCATCCCAGATGCGCAGGGTATTCACGATTCCGTTTCCATAGCCGACAATGGGCATATCATAGGGAATCGCCTTTACGGACTGATAGCCCTCCTGTTTAAAGCAGTTGCGGCCGTTTTCATCCACATACACGTTCACATAGCCGCCGAACTTCACTTCCTTGGCATATTCCGGGCGGCGAAGCTCAAAGGGATTGCCGTCCGCAAGCCAGTTGTCCGGCACCTCCACCTGGTAACCGTCGCGGATCTGCTGCTTGAACATGCCGTAACGGTAGCGGATGCCGCAGCCATAAGCGGCATAGCCCAGAGTCGCAAGGGAATCCAGGAAGCAGGCTGCCAGACGTCCCAGTCCGCCGTTTCCCAGAGCCGCATCCGGCTCCTGATCCTCAACTACATTAATGTCAACGCCCAGCTCCTCCAGCGCCTCAGCTACCTCATCATACGCCTGAAGATTGATCAGATCATTTCCCAGGGCACGGCCCATCAGGAACTCCATAGACAGATAATAAACCGTCTTGGGATCTTTTTTCTCATATTCCTTCTGAGTCGCCATCCAGTTATCGACGATCACATCTTTTACAGAGTAAGCGACCGCCTGAAAAATCTGCTGATCCGTCGCTTCTTCGAGCGTCTTACGATAGAGCGTCTTAATATTGTTCAGGACGCTTCTCTTGAAAAGCTCTTTGTCAAAATTCTGAATTGCCGGTTTCTTAAGCATGGAGTTCCTCCTCGTTCCGTTTTTCTCTGGTTCTTTTTTAAAAAATAATAATGGATGCACGGATTGTCATCCTTTCGAATTCTGCATATCCAAATATGCGGCATATCAAATATAGTTTACACCAGTTTTGCGAAGATGAAAACACTATTTTTGTAAAAAAAGCGGCGGCATTTTGCTTATTTTTGAGGCAAAATGCCGCCGGACAACGTTACTGCGCCGCCTTTTCCACGCTGATGGTCACTTTTTCTCCATTCACGTTCCATTCCTTCACGGTACCGAAGGTCTCTCCCGCAGTGATGGAATCCGCAAGCACCTTTCCGGCGATTGCTTCGTAATTGTTCTGTGCGACCTGCGCGATCTTCTCATTTTCAGAGAAGGAAATGCGGATATGATCCATTACCTCAAATCCGGCTTCCTTTCTCATGGTCTGGATCTTGCTGATGATCTCGTTCACGTTGCCTTCCTCGATCAGCTCTTCAGACAGGTTGGAATCCAGAACCACCGTCATATTGGCGTCCGCCTCGGATACGTATCCCTCCTTCTGGGTCATTTCGATGAGGAGGTCGTCCTTCGTCAGGCTCACCTGTACGCCGTTCACCTCAAAGACAAGCGCT
>CAJFMW010000145.1 GCA_904392525.1 uncultured Eisenbergiella sp. | reverse complement strand
GGAATATCCTGGATCACTTTGGCTGCTTCCTTTTCCTCCGGTTTCATGAAATTGTCTATATCATCATCAAGCTCTCTGATATGGGCATTCAGTTCATCCAGATGGTTCAAAATGATACGCATCATCTTCTTCTGAAGGGCAGACATCACTCCGTTGAGGTCATCGATGATCTGTTCCTTTGTGGCTTTCAGATTGTGCGCAATGACCTTCTTCTCATAAAGAATATCATATTCGGCGGAATCAATCTGTTTGCCGGACAGCAGATGTTCCAGGATGTTCCTCGCGCTCTTGCCATTGATATCCCGGATGGTCCCGGATATCTTGATATTGGCTCCTTCCAGCATCTTCTGGAGCCGGTTGAGTTCCCGGGCCCGCTCTCCAACCAGACTTTTGCGGTAACGTACAAGTTCCCGCAATTCCCGCTGGTCTTTGTCCGGAATGTAGCTTGCAGTCAGCAGGCCATGCTGTAAGAGGTCTGCGATCCATTCCGCATCTTTTACATCCGTCTTGCGCCCCGGGACTGCTTTCATGTGCTGCGCATTAACAACCATGGCCTTCAGTTCGCAGGTTTCAAGGATGTTGTACAAAGGCTTCCAATAGGATGCTGTGCTCTCCATGGCGACCATCTCGCAGCCGCCTTCCTTCAGCCAGTCAGCCATTTCAAGAAGCTCTCTGGTTGTCGCACCAAAGTCACGGATCTCCTGCCTGTTGCCCTGTTTAAAGCAGGCTACGATCAACTTTTTGTGCAGGTCAATACCACAGCATTTGTCGTAAACCTTATCCATAATGGCACCTCCCAAAATGAGTTTACGGCAAGGCTTCCTGTCTTTTGTTATTTTACTCTACGTCCTTATATGCCGTATACGGCGGAACAGATGGTGGTGCAAATGAGGAAGCCATAAGTCAGTTTGTTTTACGGGCTAAATGCTCCAAATAAAAACCGACCTTTACCGATATGTTCATTATACATCAAACGTTGCGGTATGTAATTATCAGGAGCTTATCGGCTGCGATGTTTCATTTATGGTGGTGCTGATCAGCGAAAGGCATGGAGGTTTGTTTTTAGGTTATGCTTTTTTCACAGCCACTTTCTATTCCACCATTCCTTCAACCACCTGTTCTACTATTTCCATGTGCTCATTATTTAATACGTAATACGTCGCATTATTTTTTGAAAAAAAAGCTTCATACATATTTTTATTACAATAATACTGTACACCATCATTTAATAATTCTTCACCCATCATATTCCATTCCTCGTTATATTGCATCATATCTTTTTTAAAATTATCTTCGTAAACTTTAATACGAATTCGCAGGAAAAATCCCTCCTCATTTTCATATCTTCCAACAATAATTTTTCGTGACTCTATACTTTGAAGTATCAATGACTTTAATTTATATCCGTTTGGTATATATGTAGGTTTCAATATATCTATCCCTACCAATTCTTCAGCCTCTTCCCACGAATCACACTCAATCGCATCATCTACATTCTCTTCAAACTCCTCCGTATTCCCCGTAACAGTAATCTCCGTCCTTCCCACCTCTTCTCTCACAATCTCAAAGAAGGATTTCTTCCGAAGGGCGTAGCTTCCCACATTCACGGAAATCAGAAGCACCACGCAGGCAGCGGTGCCAATGGCGATACGAATGAGGCGTTTTCTCCATCTGCCGCGGCGGCCGGATCTTTGCTTTGCGGCAGCTTTGGCGGCTTCACCTTCCGGCTCTGACGCATCTTCCATGGGTGCGTCACTGGAAGAATCCATACCGGCAGAATCTTCGCCGCCGGACTCTTCCCCATCATCCAATTCCCGATGCTCCGCGCCGTTTTCATCAGCGGTCTCAGAGGAGAAGGACACATCGGTATCCGGAGACGCATTCTCTTCTTCCTCTCCGTACCGTTCCCAGAAACGTTTCAGAGCAGCATCGGCGCCGGGTTCATAGGCCCGGTCGTCGTGGACAGGCTCCAGCACGTCCAGGAGGCGGGTGATTGCATCTACTTCCTTCTCATCAAATTCTTCTTCGCTGGCCTCGTAGGTATACCACCAGAGCCTTTCGTACAGTTCTTCAATGAGCTTTTCGTCACGTGGTTCCTTATTTTCTGCCATTACATCCACCTCATGCTTCTCCGATAAATTTCAAAATCTCCAGAATCAGCTGACCGGCGCTCAGGAACAGCGGAAGCTGAAGGCTGTTTTTTATCTTCTGCTTCATTCTCAGAATTCTGACCTTAAAGCAGGTTTCCGTAATTCCGAGACGTTCCGCCATTTCCTGAGAAGTATAGCCGTATTCATAGTAGTGCCGAAGGATGTTGAGTTCCTCATCCGACAGGATCTTGCGCACCGTACAGTATGCTTCCACCATTTTAAAATCATCTGCGGGCCGTCCTTTTCCACCGCTTTCCGTGTTTTTCAGGACATACTCAAAATCCAGGCTGTACTTCTTCTGCTTTTCTTCCCACTTCATGATTTTGTTCTTTGCAGTGACGCGAAGCCAGCCCGGAATATTTGGATGAGTACGAAGATAAGCTATTTTCCGATAGGCTTCGACAAAGGTTTCCTGTACAATATCCTCTATTCCGTTGCCGTCCGTAACCATACGGCGGACATATCTTTTGATATTGTCGTATTCCGAACGATAGAGCTCTTCGAAAAATTCCTTATTTCCCCTCATCTGCCCGTATCCTCTTTCGTATAAAATTTTTTCTATGCCCGGTTACCTGCACAGTTCTGTCAGATTTGAAAGAATCTGTTCAAGTACCGGCCGTTTTTCTTCAGGGCAGTTCTTGAAAATTTCCATCGCAACCTGATTCCGCAGTCCTTCTCCGGTCAGAAGATAGTCAGGATCCATCCCTGTCTGTTCATAAACCAGAAGAATCTTCTCTATCGAAAGCCGCTTTCTTCCCCTCTCGATTTCTCCGTAAAAGGTGGTGGACATTCCCAGGCGCTCTGCCATCGCTTCCTGTGTCAGCCCCATTTCCTTTCTTCTTTTACACAGCCTTTTCCCAATCTGGACAAGAATATCTTCCATTGCCATTCCAACCCCCGTATTTTCCAGTTATTTCCAGGATTACGTAAATATCATACAGGTGCCAGGAATGGCTTATCAGTAACGATATGTTTGTATTTTCTCTAAAAATATACTCGATATATTATGTTTTAATCATTTATACGCTAAACAATAGACGTCACACTGCGTGAATCGTTTTGGTAAAAAAAGAGAAGGGAGTACCGGACCTCCCTTCTTCAGATTTTTCAGACAGCCTGTGCCATCCTTTTCAGATCGGTAATCAGCCTGTCCGTATTTTCTTCAGTGGTGGCCCAGCTCGTACAGAATCTTACCGCGCTGTGTGTTTCATCCACCCTTTCCTGATAATTGAAACCATACTTTTCTCCAAGTTTTTCCAGAATATGATCCGGAATCACGGGAAAAATCTGATTGGTCTGATTCTCGACCAGAAACGGAAAACCTGCCTGCGTAAACGCTTCGCGCAGCTTATCCGCCAGCCGGTCCGCATGGCGGGAAATTTCCAGATAAAGTCCGTCCTCAAACAGCGCCTCAAACTGCACGCCCAACAGGCGGCCCTTGGCCAGCATACCGCCCTTCTGCTTGATGAGATAGCGGAAATCCTTTTTCAGCTCTTCATTTGACATGACCACCGCTTCTCCAAACAGAGCGCCCACCTTGGTTCCTCCGATGTAAAATACATCGCAGCATGCAGCGATCAACGGCAGATCCAACTCGTTGTCCGCAGCCGCAAGGCCGTAGCCCAGCCTCGCCCCGTCCAGAAACAGGTAGAGTCCGTATCTGCGGCATACCTCATGCAGCGCTTCCAGCTCTTTTCTCGTATAGAGGGTTCCATACTCCGTAGGGTTTGAGATATAGACCATCTTCGGCTGAACCGTATGCTCAAAAGAGGCGTCATGCAGATGCGCCTCACACAGATCCTTCACCTGGGAGGCGCTGATTTTTCCATCCGTCTGAGGCAGGGCCAGAACCTTGTGCCCGGTGGACTCAACGGCTCCGGTTTCATGGCCGTTAATGTGGCCGGTCTGTGCAGCGATCACACCCTGATGGGGACGCAGAGCCGCCGCGATCACCGTCATGTTTGCCTGGGTGCCGCCCACCAGAAAATGGACGGCAAGGCTGTCATCCCCGCAGGCCTTCCGGATCAGATCAGCGGCATGGGCGCAGTGTTCGTCCTCCCCATAGCCCACCGTCTGCTCCAGATTGGTCTCCAGCAGCTTCTCCATCACTTTCGGATGGGCGCCCTCATTATAATCACATTGAAACAGAATCATTTTCTTCTTTTCCGCCTTTCGGTCATCATTTGCTGTTATTTCAGAATCTCAAGAATATAATTCCACACTCTTTCGGTGGATGAAATGCTCAGGCGCTCTCTGGGCGTATGGATATCCTTCATATCCGGCCCGATGGAAACGCAGTCCAGACCGGGCAGTTTGGAAGCCAGAATACCGCATTCCAGGCCCGCATGGATAGCTTCCACTCTCGGCGCAGTTTTGAACATCTTTTCATAAACACGGATCATCTTCTCCCGCAGGGCAGAATCCTTCCGGTATTCCCAGGCCGGATATTCTCCGCTCACCGTCACATCCGCCCCCTGAGAGGAAAGCAGCAGGCACACCTTGTCGATGATCATATCCTTCTCGCTTCCCACGCTGCTTCTGACGGAATAATCAAAGTTCACACAGCCGTTTTCCGTTCTGAGGATTCCCAGGTTCAGGGAGGTCTGCACCAGTCCCGGAATATCCGCGCTCATCCGCTGGATTCCGTTCGGACACAGATACAAGATGTTGGTCACCTTTTCCGTGCTCTCTCTGGAAAAAGCTTCCCACTCTCCGTTTTCTTCTCCGCCAATCTGAATGTGCAGCCCGGAATCCGTCGAGGCGTATTCCCTACGAAGCGTCTCTTCCAGCTTCGCCAGAGCTTCTCTGACTGCGGAAACCGTTTCTGTTTTCATCACAAGAACCGCCCTGCTGGCAGAGGGAATTGCGTTGTCCGCACTGCCGCCCTCCAGAGAAAGGAAGCGGGCGTCCGCTTCTTCCGGAAGGAAACGCATCATACGTCCCAGAAGCGCATTGGCATTTGCGCGGTCCTTATCGATCTCCGCGCCGGAATGTCCGCCCTTCAGTCCTTCGAAGGAAATCTCCAGCCTTGTTCCGCTGATCTTCTCGCAGGAAGCCGCAAGCCTTCCGTGCACTCTGGCGCCGCCCGCACAGCTGGTCAGAAGCACGCCTTCCTCCTCATTGTCCAGATTCAGCATCCTGTGCCCCCGGCAGATGGACAGGTCGATGGCATTCGCCCCTTCCATTCCGGTTTCCTCGTCCACAGTGATGATCACCTCCAGCCGGGGATGGGTAATGCTGTCTGAATCCAGAAGGGCGAGCGCATAGGCGACCGCAATGCCGTCGTCTCCGCCCAGGCTGGTTCCTTCCGCATACAGCCAGTCTCCGTCCACCTTCAGGTCAAGCCCTTCCTTCGTCATGTCCTTAGCGCAGTCCGCATCCTTTACCGCAACCATATCCATATGGCCCTGCAGGAGAACGGGTTCTTCCTCTTCATATCCCGGCGCTGCTTCCTTTATAATGATGATGTTTTTCACTTCATCCTGTACGCAGACGAGTCCTCTGCTCTCCGCGAAATTCTTCAGATAATTGCTGATCGCCTCCACATTTCCGGAACCGTGCGGAATGCTGCAGATCTCTTCAAAAAAATGAAATACCTCTGCGGGTTTCAGCCCATCCAGTTTTCCCATAGTCTGTCTCTCCTTTTTCTGTTATTCCGAAAAACGGCCTGATAGAAAACTATCAGGCCGTCCCTTCGCATCTCGGAACTCCCCGAGTAGGGCTCGAACCTACAACAACTCGGTTAACAGCCGAGTGCTCTACCATTGAGCTATCGAGGAATATGTAATTGCTGATCTCAACATATTTGATTATAGTTTTTCCGCGCGCTGATGTCAATATGCACTTTGGGGTACTTTTACAAAAAATTTACACGCCGACTTCTGCATGCGATGGCTTTTCGGGTGTTGCGATGGTATAATGATTGCATCGTGCCGCCCCGCTGCGCGGGGATTATACACCAGGCTGACACGTAAAAAGGAGATTCCATGCTTTCCGATATATTTTTTCATCAGACCGTCACTTATACCAGAACCGAACAGGAGATCATTGATTTTATCTGCAAAAATCCCGGGGTGTTCCTGACCGCTTCCATTTCCCAGCTTGCGGAAAGGCTTGGCATCTCCGATGCCTCCCTCTCCCGCCTGGCGAAGCATGCCGGATATCCGGACTATAAAGGGCTGAAGGCCGCCGTGACCGGGGCGCTCAGCGGGGCGGGGCCCGCCCAAAAGCTGCAGGGCTCCCTTCAGAACCGGAGGGAGGGCGGGCTGGACGCCTTTCTTTTCCAGCAGCAGGCATGTCTGCAGAAAACGCTGGAGCTGATTGACCGGCCTGCCTTTGATCAGGCCGCCGGGCTGATCGCTTCCGCAAACCGGATTTTTCTGCACGGAAAGGGGGCTTCCCGCTGTCTGGCCCAGCTCCTTCATTTCCGTCTGAACCGCTTTGGAAAGGATGTGTTTCTCATGCCCTCCGGCGGAACGGAGCTGTTTGAGGATCTGACCCGCCTTTCCGACAAAGACCTGGTCATCTGTTTCGGCTTCCAGAAGCTGCCGAGGGAGGACAGTGTGCTTCTGTCCCATGCCAGACGGACCGGCTGTAAAAGCATTCTGTTCAGCAGCCGGGTCTATGCTGCAGAAACCTCTCATGCTGACATCAGCCTGCTCATCTACCGGGGTGAACCTGAAGAATATCATTCCATGACCGCTCCCATGGCCGTCATCGACGCGCTGATCGTCCAGGTAGCCGCCGCGATGGGAGCCGAAGCGGTAGAGCCGCTGGAACAGCTTCATGCGCTGAAGCAGGAATACTACCGGGAGCTTCCCGGTTGACGCTGCAGAAAAGGCCGTCCCCATCCGGGTCTGGCCTCTCTGTCTTTTGGTATTTCAATTATCACTCCGATACCAGCACCTGCACGTAGTCCCCGCCCAGGCTGTGAATCTGCTTCAGCGCCTTTTTCAGCACGGAAGCCGTCCGCACCTGAAAGGGCAGAGTGGCTTCGATATGGATCGTATAGGCTCCGGCGTCCATTTCCTCCTTCAGCCGGGAGAATGTACAGAAATCGGCTGAAAAATCCGTATGCACGCAGCCGTACTGAAATGCCTGATGGGTATCGCTTCCAGTGACCACCGGCTTTCCCAGCTTCTTTCCGAATTCCTTTGTCCGTTCTATGGTTTTCTCCGCGTCCTCCGCCAGATCCTTTCCGTTCAGGTCAACGAAATCAAAGCCCGTAAGCAGCGAAGCGGGAAGGCGCGTGATGTTTCCCGTTCCCTCTTCCATTCCCCGGAACGGATGGCCCGCGCCCACCAGCACCGGATACTCCCGAAGCAGGGCAAGCAGCTGCGCAAAGGGCAGAAAATTCCCCTTCTCCTTATGCGGCTCCAGCCTCCGGTTCAGCTCCAGAATGGCGTCCACCGGCCCGATGGAAAGGATGTGGCCACCCTCCGCGATATCCGTCTCCATGCCCGGAAAAATCCGCAGACCGTCCGCCACAAAAGTATCCCCCTCCCTGTCACAGCTGTTT
>CAJFMW010000144.1 GCA_904392525.1 uncultured Eisenbergiella sp. | reverse complement strand
ATCCTCCTGCAGGAAGCTGGACGCGCTGGTTCTGGTGGACCCGAAGGAATATTATGAATATCCTTATGCGAGAAAATCCGAGGTGGCGGGCGTGATCGGCCGGATCAACCGGTATTTCCTCTCACAGCCGGAAAAGAAGAACGTCCTCCTTGCGGTTCCCGGCCGGATCGGCACCTCCTCTCCGGAGCTGGGCATTCCCGCGGCGTTCGCCGAGCTTTCCGGCTACTGCGGCATCTGCGAGGTATCCGACGACCGGGCCGGATACATGCCCGAGCTGAGTTTCGGAAGCCACATGTTCCAGGATCTGGTGGAAGCGGATATTTTCTATGCGGCCATCTATGCGGACCGGGAGGAAATCTGCTATCACCGGGACTGCTTTGCGGACTGTCCGGATCTGTTTGCCAAAATCTGTCCCCAGGAGGAAGGGCTGTCCTCCATGATTTCCGTGTATGACCTTGCCGGGATGGAGGTATATCTGTGGATGGATGCGCCGGGCTCCCATGCGGCCTGCGGGGTGAAGGACAGGGAGGGGTGAGGCGGCAGGGCTGCTCACTGTTTATTCTCTTCCTTCCCAATCCGCCAGAACAGCCCGGCCTTCTGCAGTGCGGGACGCAGAGCCATGTAAACGGCCACGGATACGATGGCGGAGAGAACGGCGTTGATGGAGGTGGACGCGATGTTCCAGGCCAGGGTAATGTCGGCGGCGGGCTTGCCCAGGATCAGCAGCTTGTAGAAATATCCCACCAGCGGATCGGCGATCATATTGAAAACCAGCCCTCCCACAGCGGCAAGAGTGGTCCACAGCAGGATTTTCCGCTTATCGGACGTATGGGTGATGTGGCCGAGCCGATGGGCGATGAAGCCGGTGATCAGGCCGATGCAGAGCTTTAAAAGAAAGGTCTTTGGTGCATAAACCACATAGACGGGATCAAACAGATCGCCGATGGTCATGCCGATGGCGCCGCCAACGCCGCCATACAGACCGCCCAGAATCAGCGCGCCCAGCACACAGACCGCGTTCCCCAGATGAATCGAGGTGGCGTCTCCGCCGGGCAGGCTGATCTTGATCTGCAGGAAGGTGAACACCACATAGGAGAGGGCGGCAAACACACCTGTCATTACCAGCTTCTGAACTTTTTCATTTCTCATAACATCCTCTTCTTTCCGCCGCCGCAGGCGGCATAAAAATTTATGAGAAGAATGGCACCGCCATCCTCCGTTCCGAAGCGTTTCCGCTTTAGAATCTGTATGCACTTTATTATATGCAAAACTGGCATGACGAAAAGTGCCATTTTATATATTTTTAACCATACCAGTTTTGACGAAGCTGCACGCGGAAATTGACAGTATCCATACAGGCTGATAAAATAGTTAACCAGATAAGTATTTTTTATCCGGGCATGTTTTCGGAAGAAACGCCTGAAAACGGGAGGAAAAATGGACAGAAGAAAAAGGATGCAGGATACGATCGCCCTTCTTTTGAGAACGGAGGGCACGTTTCGGCGTTTTCTGGAAAAGAAGCTGGTTCCTACAAGGGTTTTCCCGACGCAGCACAGGACGCTGATGGAGCTGAACCTGAATCCGGCCTGTTCCCAGATGGAGCTGGCGGACAGATTCGGGGTATCTGCGGCGGCGGTTACGGTTTCGTTAAAAAAGCTGGAAAAGGGCGGCTACATTACCAGACAGACGGACCGGCAGGACAATCGGGTGAACCATGTAATGATCACCGAAAAGGGAAAGGAAGTGGTTCAGCAGAGTCTGCAGCTTTTTGCGGAAACGGATGAGATTTTCTTCAAAGGTTTCAGCGACGGGGAAATGGAACAGCTTTACAGTCTGCTGAACCGGGCGAAGGAAAATCTGGAGAGGGCGGAGTCCGACATTGATTCCGGGCGGAAAGCGGAGAATTGACTGTAGAAAGCTTCTGGACAAAAAAGGGAGGCAGGAATGAAACGGTACTGGAAATATGTGAAGCCCTATCTTTATGCGTTCATACTCGGACCGATCCTGATGATCACCGAGGTGGTGGGAGAAGTGGTCCTTCCGGCGCTGATGGCGCAGATCATCAACGTGGGCGCGGCAAACCATGATATTGCCTATATCATTGAAATGGGAGGCGTCATGATCCTCACCGCGTTCGTCATGATGGGCGGCGGAATCGGAGGCGCCTGGTTTGCGGCCAAAGCTTCCATCAGCTTTGGCGCGGATCTGCGAAACGACTGTTTTCAGAAGGTACAGAAATTCTCCTTCCAGAACATCGACAGCTTTTCCACCGGCTCTCTGGTAACCCGGCTCACCAACGACATCACTCAGGTGCAGAACCTGATCATGATGGGACTGCGCATGATGCTGCGGGCGCCGGGCATGCTGATCGGCGCCATCATCATGGCGGTGGCGATGAATCCGGGGCTGGCGCGGATCTTTCTGGTGATCCTTCCTGTGATGGTGGTCACCATCGCCGTTATCATGATGACTGCCTTTCCCCGATTTACGGTCATGCAGAAGAAGCTGGACCGGGTCAATTCCAATATCCAGGAGTGCCTGCAGAACGTCCGCGTGATCAAATCCTTTGTGCGCGGGGACTATGAGGAAAAGCGGTTTTTCAAATCCAACGGGGATCTGAAGGAGTCGAGCCTGCGGGCGTTCAAAATCGTCATTCTGCAGATGCCGCTGGTTGCTTTTTTCATGAATGTGACGACCCTTGCCGTGGTCTGGCTGGGCGGGCAGGAGGTGCTTGCCGGGGATATGCAGGTGGGTAATCTGACCGCGTTTACGACCTATATCGTACAGGTGCTCATGTCCCTGATGATGCTCGCCATGGTCTTCCTTCAGAGCTCCCGCGCCATTGCCAGCGCGAAGCGGATCAATGAGATTCTGGATACGGAAATCGATCTGACGGATGAAAACGCGTCACAGAAGGAAAAGAAGGTGGAACAGGGGAGCATCGAATTCCGGCACGTATCCTTCCGGTATTATAAGGACAGCCGGGAAAAGGTGCTGGATGACATCAGCCTGGCCATAGAGCCCGGGCAGACGGTGGGAATCATCGGTTCCACGGGCTGCGGAAAAACCACGCTTGTCTCCATGATCCCGAGGCTGTATGATGTGGATGAGGGACAGGTGCTGGTGGACGGCGTGGATGTGAGGGAGTATTCCCTGAATCACCTCCGGGAAGGGGTTGGCATGGTGCTTCAGAAAAATGTCCTGTTTTCCGGCACGGTGGAGGAAAACCTGCGCTGGGGAGATGAAAACGCCTCCCCGGAGCAGGTGCGGGAGGCGGCTCAGGCGGCCCAGGCCGACGCCTTCCTGAGCACATTCCCGGAGGGGTATGAGACCTTCCTCGGACAGGGCGGCGTAAACGTTTCCGGCGGCCAGAAGCAGAGGCTCTGCATTGCCAGGGCCCTGCTGAAAAAGCCGCGGATCCTGATTCTGGACGATTCCACCAGCGCTGTGGATACGGCGACAGAGGCGAAGATAAGGGAGAGCTTTTCCACCACGCTGAAAGGTACCACCAAGCTGATCATCGCACAGAGGATCACCTCCGTCATGGAGGCGGATCTGATCGTGGTCATGGACGAGGGAAAAATCGTGGGACAGGGCAGCCATGAAGAGCTTCTTAAGAGCTGTGAGGCCTACCGGGAAATCTGCTATTCCCAGATGGACAGGGAGGTGAGCGCGTCATGAATGAGGAGAGAAAAGAAGCCCTGATCCGGAAATATACCTATGCGGCAAAGCAGGCCGAGGCCCAGGGGCGCGGCCCCGGGAGGGGAGGCCCAGGACCGAGGGGAGGCCGCGGCTGGGGCGGAAGGCCGAAGGATGCGTCAAAAACGGTCCGCAGGCTCCTTTCCTATATTGAAAAGGACCGTCTGGGACTGGCAGTGGTGTTTTTCTGCGTCATCCTCAACACCCTTTCTTCCCTGGCCGGTTCCTATATGTTGCGCCCCATCATCAACAGCCTGACCTCTGCGGAGGGAAGCGTACAGATTCTGTTTTCCTCTCTCCTGCGGATGGCGGCCATCTACGCGGTGGGAATTGCGGCCCAGTATTTTCAGTCCCGGATCATGATCGGCATCTCGCAGGGAGCCATCTTCCGGCTGAGAAACGATCTGTTTTCCCGGATCCAGAAGCTGCCGGTGCGGTTCTACGATACGAATAACCACGGAGACATCATGAGCCGTTTCACCAACGATGTGGACGCAGTGGGAGAAATGCTGAACAATACGGTGGTGCAGATCATCTCCAGCACCATCAATGTGATCGGCACCTTCTGCCTGATGATGTATACCAATGTGTGGCTGACGCTGATCACGGTGGTGATGGTGCCCTTCATGATGCTTGCGGCCAGAGCCGTCACCATGCGAAGCCGCCGGTTCTACAAGGCCCAGCAGGCGGCACTGGGAACGCTGAACGGCTATATCGAGGAAACGGTGACGGGCCAGAAGGTGGTCAAGGTGTTCTGCCATGAGGAAACCGCCCGGGAGGAATTTTCCTGGCTGAACTACGACCTGCGGGACAAGCAGATCAAGGCCCAGTTTTTCGGAGGCATCATGGGGCCGGTCATGGGAAATCTGGGACAGGTGGGCTATTCCCTGACCGCCTGCATCGGCGGGCTGCTGTGCGTGCTCCGTGGCTTTGACATCGGGGGACTGACCGTCTTCGTGAACTATTCCAGACAGTTCAGCCGCCCCATCAATGAGCTTTCCATGCAGATGAACACCATTTTTTCCGCTCTTGCGGGCGCGGAGCGGGTGTTTGCCGTCATGGACGAAGCGCCGGAGGCGGAGGATGCTCCGGGCGCAGTGGAGCTTGAGCCCTGCAGAGGCCATGTGCGCCTGAACGACGTGACCTTCGGCTACAGTCCGGATAAGGTGGTTTTAAAGCATGTGAGCCTGTATGCGAAGCCGGGCCAGAAGATCGCCTTCGTCGGCTCCACCGGGGCGGGCAAGACCACCATCACCAATCTGATCAACCGCTTTTATGATATCGACGAGGGAAAAATCACCATTGATGACGTGGATATCCGGGATATCAGGCGGGACAATCTGCGCAGGAATATCGCCATGGTGCTGCAGGATACACATCTTTTCACCGGAACGGTCCGGGAGAACATCCGCTACGGCAGGCTGGATGCCACGGATGAGGAGGTGGAGCAGGCGGCGAAAACAGCCAGCGCGCATTCCTTCATCATGCGTCTGGAAAAGGGATATGACACCATGATAGAAGGGGACGGCGCCAATCTGAGCCAGGGGCAGAGGCAGCTTCTCAACATCGCGAGGGCGGCCATTTCCAAAGCTCCCATCCTGATTCTGGACGAGGCGACCTCCTCCGTGGATACCCGGACGGAAAAACACATCGAGGAGGGCATGGACCGGCTGATGGCCGACCGGACCACCCTGGTGATCGCCCACCGCCTCTCCACGGTCCGCAACGCCGACGCCATTCTGGTGCTGGAGCACGGGGAGATCATGGAACGGGGCAGCCACGAGCAGCTGCTGGCGCTGAAGGGAAGATATTACGAGCTGTATACCGGAAAGCGGGAGCTGGAGTGACGCTCCGGCGGTTATGAAAGAAAGGAAAGCCGGAATGAAAAAAATACAAAGCGGCGAAAATACGCCGAAGGAACAGACGACGGGAAGCGCAACAGGCGGCTCTGTCCGGAAAGCCTCTGCGGCTTTCCGGATCAGGGACAACTGGCTGTTCGCCCTCTTCTTCTGTGCGGTTATGGCCTATTATGTGTGGCGGCTGTTTCGGATTCCGCCCTGGTACGATGAGCTGTATACCTATGAAAATTTCATCGACAGAGGCGTGATCTATTCCATGATCCACTGGCCTCTTCCCAACAACCATGTCCTCTATTCGGCGCTTTCCGCCCTTCTTAACAAGCTGGGAAACCCCTATCTGGGACTGCGGGGCGTTTCCCTTCTGGCTTCGGCCGGAAGCCTGCTGCTTTTGTACCGTCTTTTGAAAAAGCTGGTATCCCCTGCGCTTTCCGTGACGGGCTGCGCCCTTTTTGCCGCCATGTACAACGTGACCCAGCAGGCGGCGCAGGGGAGGGGCTATGCCTTGTCCGGCTTCTTTCTCATCGCGGCGGCGAACCTGCTGTATGAAATCTGCGTTCCACGGACTTCCGGGACGGATGACTGCGTTTTCGGTGATCCCGGAGCGGATGAGGGCAGACTGCCCGGAGCAGATGCGCTCAGCGGGAGGGATGCAACTGAAAATGACGGCCAAGGAAGCAGGAGCCTCAGCAGCCATGGAACCACGGGGCGTGGAATCCGGAGCTTCTGGAAATGCCGCCGCTTCTGGCTGTATGCGGGCTTTGCCTCCTGCCTCACAGGCGGGCTGTATGCCATTCCCAGCAATCTCTACTGGGTGGTGTCCATCTGTTTTGCGGGAGGGCTGTTTCTCCTGCTGTACCGGGAATACGGCAGGCTGATCCGGCTGATTGTGGCGTCTGTCTGTGCGGCCGTAGTGACCTTCGGCCTGTATACGATCATCTGGCTGGCCATCGGCTCCAATTTCCTGGTGAAGGAGGAGGGCGGCCCCTTTTATGGAATGAGCCATTTTCAGATGCTCTTTTCCGATCCCGCGGCTGCATTTGTGCGGGGACTGAATGCCATGCTTTCCGACCCCAATATCCAGAGCGTGGACAGAGCGGAGTTCCTGGAGGGGATCGGGGGATACCTGCTCCGGGTGCTCGGCCAGGTATATTCCGGAGAAAGCCAGGTGCTCGCGGTGCTGGTTCCGCTCTGCCTGCTGGTTCTGTTCGTCCTGACGCTGTCCGCTTTCCGCAGAAAGGAGCGCAGCTTTGCTTTCTGTGGACTGTACTGCCTGGTTCTTACAGTCATGGTTCCCATTTTCCTGTTCGTCCAGTGCGTGTTTCCCTATCTGCGCGTTTTCACCTATATTGGAAGCGTCCTCGCCATGCTGTTTGTGCTGACGGCCTGGGGAGCGGTCTACAGCCTGACCGGACACATTCCTGCGCTGAAAAAAAACGGCCGGAGGGAGCCTGCCGGTAGTCCGGGCTTCGGGAAAAGGGAGCTGTGTTCTGCCGTGGCGGCAGCTGTATCCATTCTGTTTATGGCGGCGGCTTTCTGCTCGGATGGATACAATGCGGGCTATGACAGCAGGGACAATCATATTTATGCCGCTCTCAGCAGCCTGGATGAAACGCAGGTGGATACCATCCTCACCGGAGACGTGTATGCCAGCCAGAACGTATATTTCCATATCACCCGCTGCCGCGGGAAGGAGCTTACGGTGGATGAAGCCCAGCCGTATTACGTGCTTCTGGACAAGGTGCAGACAGCGCCGGAGGGGACCGGGCTGGTCTGGCCCTATGAGCGTGATACGGAGGATTTCCCATGGGAATGGATCAACGAACACATGGAAGTGGTGTATGAGGACGACATGTATATCGCTTATCAGGTGAAGGAATGAACCAAAACGGGCGGCAGAGCATTTCCGGGCGGCAGTGACGCCGTACGGAAGCAGTGTCATTTTTGTCGGGAAAATGCCGGAAAACAGTACACCTGAAAAAAGAGAAAAAAAAGAAAAAAATTTGTTGACAACCTTAGACCCCTATGCTATACTCATATTCGTTGACAGCGCAAAACGCTGAAAACAAACTGAATAAGCTGCTGTGGCTCAGTCGGTAGAGCGTCGCCTTGGTAA
>CAJFMW010000143.1 GCA_904392525.1 uncultured Eisenbergiella sp. | reverse complement strand
TCACTGGGAGGCGCTGAACGGCGGCCGTCCGGTGCTCTGGGCCTATTATGGGGACAGGGGCGTGCGGGATTTCACCATCACAAGGAGCAGGCTGGACGGAAAGTTCCATATTTTTGCGACGGACCTGAGCCTGTCCTACGGAATGCGCGGCAAGTACCATCATTCCTGGGAGGAGATCGGCAGGAACGGAAGCAAATGCTTTTCCGTCTGGGAATCGGAAAACCTGACAGACTGGAGCGAGCAGAGGCTGGTGAAAATCGGCAATGAGGATTTCGGCTGTCTGTGGGCGCCCGACATTCTGTATGACAGCGGCAGGGGGGATTATCTGCTTCACTGGTCCTCCTCCCATAAAAGCAATGATTATGGAAGCAAGGTAATTTACTGCGCGAGGACGAAGGATTTTAAGACCTTTACCGCGCCGGAGGTCCTTTACCGCAAGGAGGACTGCGGTGTGATCGACTCCGCCATCTATGAGGAAGACGGTCGATTCTATATGTTTGTAAAGAGCGAAAAGAATCCGGAGAAAATCATTCTGCTGGAGGCGGAACGGGCGGAAGGCCCTTATGTGCGGAAGGAAGCTTTTGACGAGAGCATGGAGGGACTGGAGAGCGGGCTGTACGAAGCGCCCACCGCCGTGCGGCTGGAAGACGGAAGATGGTGCCTGTTCCTGGATTATTACGGCGTGCCGGGAGCGGGACAGGGCTATGTGCCCTTCGTTGCAGACAGCCTGAAAAGCGGCCGCTTTGTGCGCTCTGACGAGGCGTTTTCCTTCCCCTATGGCTTCAAGCACGGGACTATCCTGACCATCACGATGGAGGAATATGAGCGCATGAAGGCCTTTGACTGGACCCATCAGGGGTACTGGTGAAGACATTCGAACGCATGACAGCCGGATTGTTCCGGGCTTCAGGAAAAAGTATTCTGTACCGAAGGGAGAAAGCACGATGAACAGCATCAGAAAAACAGAGACTTCCGGAAACCAGCCCTGGATCCTTCAGCGGGCAGATCCGTATGTGTACCGGCATACGGACGGAACCTATTACTTTACAGCGTCGGTGCCCGCCTATGACAGGATCATACTGCGCCGGTCCAGGACCCTTGTGGGGCTTGCGGATGCAGAAGAGGTGACGATCTGGAAAAAGCATGAAACCGGTCATATGGGCAATCATATCTGGGCGCCGGAGCTCCATTTTCTGGAGGGAAAATGGTACATTTACTTTGCGGCGGGAGACGCGGAGGACAAATGGGCCATCCGGCCTTATGTGCTGGAATGCGCGGATGAGGACCCTGTGACGGGAACCTGGACGGAAAAGGGAAAGATGAGCTGCGCGGATGAGGACGAATTTTCCTTCCGTTCCTTTTCTCTGGATGCAACGGTTTTTGAAAATCACGGGGAGCATTATTATGTCTGGGCGGAAAAAGTGGGCGTTGGCAAGATGATTTCCAACCTGTATATCGCAAGGATGGAATCCCCCTGTAAGCTTGCCACGGTTCAGGTGCTTCTGACCACGCCGGACTATGACTGGGAACGGGTGGATTTCTGGGTGGCCGAAGGCCCGGCCGTCATCAAACGGAACGGCAGAATTTTCCTCACCTATTCCGCCAGCGGAACAGGAGCCTGCTACTGCATGGGAATGCTGACGACGGATGAGAACGCGGATCTTCTGGACCCTGCCTCCTGGAAAAAGGAGCGCTATCCCGTGCTGAAAAGCGACCCTTCCCTTGGGATCTACGGACCCGGCCACAACTCCTTCACCGTGGATGAGGAAGGAAACGATATCTGTGTTTATCATGCCAGGCAGGAGTCGGTGATTGAGGGAGATCCCCTTTACAATCCCAACCGCCATGCCATGCTGATGAAACTGAAATGGGATGAAAACGGCAGACCGGTTTTCCGGTATCGCTGAAAAATCATAATGGCCGCAGAAAAACGGTCGGAAAGGAAGAAAAAGGATATGGCAAAGCTGTACATCAATGAGAAGAACAAAAAAGGGAAAATCAATCCCGAAATTTACGGGCATTTCAGCGAGCATCTGGGAAGATGCATCTATGAGGGCCTTTATGTGGGAGAAAATTCCGACATCCCCAATGAAAACGGCATGAGAAAGGACGTGGTGGAGGCATTAAAGGAAATGCAGATCCCCGTCCTGCGCTGGCCGGGCGGCTGCTTTGCGGACGAATACCACTGGATGGACGGCATCGGGCCGAAGGAAGGCAGAAAAAAGATGATCAACACCCACTGGGGCGGCGTGGTAGAGGACAACAGCTTCGGTACCCACGAATTTTTCGAGCTGTGCAGACAGCTTGGCTGTAAGGCCTATGTGAACGGCAACGTGGGAAGCGGCACCGTACAGGAAATGTCCGAATGGGTGGAATACATCACCTTTGACGGCGTATCCCCCATGGCGGATAAGAGAAAAGAAAACGGCCATGAACAGCCCTGGAGGCTGGATTATTTCGGCGTGGGAAATGAAAACTGGGGCTGCGGAGGCAATATGAGACCGCAGTATTACGCGGATCTTTACAGAAGGTATCAGACCTATGTGAGACAGTACCATAAGGACGCTCCTGTTTACAAAATCTGCTGCGGCGCGAACGTGGATGACTATAACTGGACGGACGAGGTGCTGAAAACCTGTTCCCCGAACCCGGCCAGATTCATGAACGGCCTGTCCCTGCACTACTATGTGCATCCCGACGGATGGGAGAAGAAGGGAAGCGCAACCGTCTTTAATGAAACCGACTGGTACAAGACCATGATAAAGGCTCTGTACATGGAAGAACTCGTGGTACGTCACGGTGCAATCATGGACAAATATGATCCGGAAAAGAAGATCGGTATGATCGTGGATGAGTGGGGTAACTGGTTTGAGGTGGAACCCGGCACCAATCCCGGCTTCCTCTATCAGCAGAACACCATGCGCGATGCCCTTGTGGCAGGCGTTACCCTGAACATTTTCAACAAGCACTGCGACCGGGTGAAAATGGCATGTATCGCTCAGATGGTCAACGTTCTCCAGTCCGTGATTCTGACCGAAGGTGCGAAGATGGTAAAGACTCCTACCTATCATGTATTCCACATGTATAAATACCATCAGGGCGCACAGCTTCTGGACAGCTTCCTGGATGAAAACGGGGAGGCAGGAGACGGAGAATACCGGGTGCCCGCCCTGCAGGAATCCGTGTCCGTTTCCGAGGACGGTACGGTCAATGTGACGCTGGCAAATCTGTCCGTTTCCGATGCACAGGAAGTGGAAGTGGAATTTGCTGCTCTTTCTCCGGAAAAGGTGAGCGCCTCCATCGTCACCCAGAGCATGAACGCGTACAATACCTTCGATGAGCCGGAGAAGGTGAAGGAAGAAGCGTTTACGGCATATACGGTTACGGAAAAGGGCGTGAAGCTCACCGTTCCTGCCTGCAGCGTGGTTCTGCTGCGTATCTCATGACAGAATATGTCACGACAGAACATGGCATGACAGCGCATGACCGGACCTGCCGCCGCTGCCTTCTGTATGAAATGGCGGAGAGCGCGGAGTATCGGAATCTGTACGCCTACATCGAAGGGCTGGAGGAAGAGATCCGCGCCCCCAAAGATCTTTATGAAAAGCGGCTGACATGCTGCAAAAGCTGCGACCTGCTGCTCTCCGGTATGTGCCGCGCCTGCGGCTGTTTCGTGGAGCTGCGGGCCGCCATCGTTACAAACCGATGTCCCTATGAAAAATGGTAAACTGTCGCGGAGAAGAAAATGATCCATATCAAATCACCGGAGGAGGGAGCGGCGCTGTTCAAGGCGCTGGGCTCGGATATCCGTATCGCAATCGTAAAAACGCTTCTGGAGGAGCCGGACATGAGCATGAATGAGCTGGCAGGAAGGCTGAATATCACCGCTGGGGCGCTGACCGGGCATGTGAAGAAGCTGGAGGAATGCGGCATTCTGAAGGTGAGCGCGGAAGGCACGGGACACGGCAATGTGAAGAGATGCTCCGTGATGCCGGAGAAAATCCTCATTGATTTTCAGCCGAAGAATGTGAAAAAGAACACCTGGCAGGTTTCCCTGAAGGTGGGACAGTTTTCGGAATGTGAGGTCTGGCCCACCTGCGGCATGGCGTCGAGGGACGGCCTGATCGGAGAGCTGGACGATGTGCGGTATTTTTCCCATCCGGCACGCTTTGCGGCGGACATTCTCTGGTTTGGGAGAGGATTCGTGGAATATACGGTTCCCTGCTTCATCCCTGCCGCCAGCAGGATCGACTGCCTGACCGTATCCGCAGAGCTTTCCAGCGAAGCGCCGGGGGTGAACGAAGTCTGGCCTTCGGACATCAGCTTTTCCATCAACGGCGTGCTGCTGGGAAAATGGACTTCCCCCGGAGATTTCGGAAACCAGCGGGGACGCCTGAACCCGGAATGGTGGCACGACTGCCTGAATCAGTATGGATTTCTGAAAATGTTGACGGTGAATCATGAGGGAACCTTCATTGATGGAAGAAAGCTTTCCGATGTGAACCTGGATGCACTTGCCCTGGATGACAGAAGGGGAATCCGCCTTCGCTTCGCGGTGGACGGAGATTCCGACCATGTTGGAGGAATGACTCTGTTCGGCCGCTCCTTCGGCAACTATGAACGGGATATTGAGGTGCGTATGGACTACAGTCAGATGGTCGAAAACAACTGAAAATGTGAGCGGCATTTATGCCGTGAGCTGTGTGAATTGCGTAATCGGACAGGGGAAGAAACTTCCCCTGTCCGATTCTTCATACCTCTTCACCGCCGGAAGAGGATCTGGCCGCCCTGCGGCAGGCGGAGGGGGAAATGCCGAAGTGCTTCCGGAAGCTTTTGCTGAAGGCGAACTGATCCGCATAGCCCAGCTCCCAGGCGATTTCCCGGATGGGCTTTTCGCCGGAAATCAGCATATGTCTCGCCATGTCCGTTTTCAGGTTCTGGATGTACTCCACTGTGCGCATTCCGAGAAGCGCCTGGAAAATATTGAGCAGGGTGTGCTCGCAGACGCCGAGATGCAGGGCGGTGGACTGAACTGTGGCGGTGGCCAGATTGCGGCGGATGTACCGGTCCGCCTCCTGGAAAAGCCCCACGCCGCCGCGCACGTTCGACAGGCCGTAATCCTTCTGCCCCAGAAGGCTGAGCAGGGAGATGAGCAGGGAGGACGCGGCCGCGGAATTTTTTAATTTGAGGCTGGCGAGTGATTCGCTGCACAGACGCAGATGGAAATCCTCCAGGGGCAGGGAAAGGACGGTTTCCTGCGGAAGGGAAGGAAAATCCGGTTCTGTCGGACGGAACTCAAACCACCAGAAATCCCAGCTGGCACCCGTGCACAGATATTCAAAAGGCTTTTTGGAGGCATCAAAGAGGAGAGCAGTGCCGGGATGCAGAAAAAAATTCTTTTCTTCCAGCATCAGTCTGCCCTCTCCGCCCAGCGTCGCGGCGAAAACCAGGCTGTCCGGAATCGCATAATGCCGGATGTGGTAGTCTGCATCCGCAAAAACATGATAGATGGAATCCACCACGGCAGGAGAAAAGGACGCCCTCTCCTGACTGATACAGAAATCCAGCTTTTCCATATACGCTCCTTTCCGAAAATGACATATCTCATTCTGGTATACACATTCCCTCAATAACGGAAAAACAATATAATGTAATAAAGAACCAGGCTCCGGTGAAAAAAGGATCCCCGCTTTCATTATAACAGAGGCCTTTCGGAAAATGAAGTATGGAGGAAACGATTATGACACCCAGAGAAAACCTTTTACATCTGCTCAGGAAAGAGGGCTATGAAGAAGTGCCGGTGGATTTTTCCCTGTGTCCCTCACAGGAAGAGAGCTATCGGAAGAATGAACACAGCTCTTCTGATTACAAGGATTATTTTCAGATGCCCTGGAAACGCCTTCCGGGGCTTAAACCGGATGAAGATTTCAGGGAACAGTATCAGAAGTACCATCAGGAGGTCGGACTTATCCTGGAGGAAATCGATGAGTGGGGTGTGGGACATCGCGCCACGGCTTCCTCCCTCCACATGACCCAGATGTATCATCCACTGGAGCATGCGGAAACGGAAGAGGAAATTCTCGCGTATCCGTTTCCTTCCTATTCCGCCGCAGGAAATCCCGGGCTTCGTGAATACGCAGACAGGGTGCACAGTCAGGGGCTGGCGTCGGTGGGAGATATGCAGTGTACCATATGGGAAACGGCCTGGTATATCCGGGGGATGGAAAATCTGATGATGGACATGATGTCAGATGACCCAAAAGCGGAGATTCTGCTGGACAGAGTTACGGAGATGGCCATTCAACGGGCGGTATTGTATGCGCAGGCAGGTCCGGACATCCTGTTTCTGGGGGATGATATCGGGATGCAGCATTCTCTGATGATGAGCACGGAGCTCTATAACAAATGGCTGAAGCCCCGCCTGAAGCGTGTGATCGATGCCGCCAGGGAAGTGAAGCCGGACCTGATTGTCTTTTACCATTCCTGCGGTTATGTGGAGCCCATGATTCCCTATCTGATTGAAGCGGGAATCGATGTGCTGAATCCCATACAGCCGGAATGTATGGATTTTGAAGAAATCTATCAAAAGTATGGAGACCGCCTTTCTTTTCACGGCACAATCGGCACCCAGTCCATAATGCCCTTTGGAACGCCGGAAGAGGTGAAAGCGCAGGTGAAGAAAAATCTGGATATTGCCGGTAAAAAGGGAGGGCTGTTTGTGGCACCCACCCATCTGATTGAGCCGGAGGTTCCCTGGGAAAATATTCTTGCCTATGTGGAAGCCTGCCGCGAGTACATGAAGTAGTGTGAAACGGGCATTGATTCTGCCGGCAGAAAGTCCGTTACTGTTCAGCCGGGTCTGCGCATTCACTGCGCAGACCGTACGAAAACGAAAGTCCCTGCCGCATGTTTATGGTTTTTTTATCAATTTTTCATAAAGCCTTTCCTTGTATTGAGGCGTGCTCTGGGGTATGATACGGATAGAAAGGACTGAAGGAGCATACCGATGACGAAAGCGGAATTTCTGGAAAGGCTGCGGCGTGCGCTGAACGGAAATATGTCAGCGGCGGCAGTGGAAGATAATATCCAATTTTATGACAGCTATTTTTCGGGACAGATGGCGCAGGGAAGAAGCGAGGCGGACGTGCTGAACGAGCTTGGTGATCCCCGGATTCTGGCGCGGACGCTGATTGACGCGGCAGAGCGGGCCGGAGATGTCCGCGCGCATGAAGCGAACGAGACGCAGTACCGGACATCGGGATACTATACGGCCGGTAACGGCGCTTCGGGCGCTCAGAGCTGGAACGCTTCCGCTTCCGGCAGAAATGCTTCCTCTTACGGACGGACGGGACAGAACCAGGGATTCCGAAACCATACGTTTCAGGGACACACTTCCAGAAGCGGCGCGGGCTCCAGAAGTGGAGCCGGTGATTCCTGGATGCAGGACGACGGAATGAAGGAGCACAGCGTGTTCCGGATTCCGGGCTGGCTGATTGCGGTACTGGTCATCCTGATCCTGTTTGTGGTCATCAGCGTGGTGGGATCCCTGATCTGGATGATTCTGCCCTATGCGATTCCGGTAATCCTGGTGGTCTATATCGTGAAGCTGATCGGGCGAAAGTAGCATGTATAAAAAAAGAAAAAGCTCACATACTACTCCTGTAACCAAATGACACAGGAGGATTGAATGTATGTCAAAGAATGATTACAGCCAGAACAACAGTC
>CAJFMW010000142.1 GCA_904392525.1 uncultured Eisenbergiella sp. | reverse complement strand
TTTCAGCCGCGGCTTCGTCTCCAAAACGGACAAGCCTCTCACTTACCAGGAAAGCCTGATGCTGGATCTACAGAAGACGAGATGCGAGCTGGAGGACGCGTATGCCGGCTTTGACTATGTCACCGATCCGGACCTGATCGACTGCTACATCTACGAGCAGAACGCCGTCATGAAAAGATACCGCTATCTGCTGCAGCAGGCCGCCGGCCTGTCCGCCGTGCGCCTTTCCCCTGAAGAGCTTGCTTCGGAAGAAGTTTCCTCCAAAGAATTCCCCTCCGCCAAGCCCGTTTCTGCCGAAGAGACAGCCGTTGGATAACAGGCGGCCGGTGAGATCCGGCGCCTGTATCGGAACGTCTCTTTATCAGAAGATGAAAATCACGGCACACGATGCCGGAAGATCAAAGGTAATCCGGTACGGCCGGTAATCGCTGGGCTGCGGCACCGCACGGATGGAGGCCGGAATCTCGGCGCCGTTTCCGCCAAATCGCTTGTCGTCACTGTTCAGAAGCAGCTTATAGGTCTTGCGTCTTGGAACGCCCACACAGTAGTCCGGTCTTGCCACAGGCGTCATATTCAGGACGAACAGCAGGCTGTTCTTACCATCGGAGGACTTCCGGATAAAGCTGTAGGTGCTTCGCTCCGCATCATCCGCATTGATCCATTCGAATCCGCCCCAGTCATTGTCGATCTCATGCATGCAGGGATATTTGCGGTAAATGCGCAGAAGCTCTTTCACATATTCCAGCATTCCCGCATTCAGCTCATCCTGGAGCATATACCAGTCCAGCTCCCTCGCCTCGCTCCACTCCCGCTCCTGAGCGAATTCCTGTCCCATGAACAGAAGCTTCTTCCCTTCATGTCCGAACATATAGGCATAGCCCGCGCGAAGGTTGGCATACTTATCAAAGCGGTAGCCGGGCATCTTGTTCACCATGGAACACTTCAGATGAACCACCTCGTCATGAGACAGCGGAAGGATGTAATTCTCCGCATTGTTGTAGCTCATGGCAAAGGTCATCGCATAGTGGTCGTTTTTGCGGAAATAGGGATCGAGCTTCATGTACTCACAGAAATCATGCATCCAGCCCATGTTCCACTTGAAGCTGAAATGCAGGCCTCCCTTTTCAATCTCGCCGGTCACCAGCGGCCATGCGGTGGATTCCTCCGCGATAGTCATCACGCCGGGGAATGTCCCGCGGATCACCGAATTGAGATGTTTGAAAAATTCGATGGCCTCCAGATTCTTGTTTCCGCCGTATTTGTTCGGCAGCCACTCCCCGTCCTTTTTTCCATAATCCAGATAGAGCATGGAAGCCACGGCGTCCACTCTCAGGCCGTCCACATGGAATTCCTTGATCCAGAAAAGTGCGTTGGCAATCAGGAAGTTTTTCACTTCGTTCATGCCGTAATTGAAAATCTTCGTTCCCCAGTCCGGATGCTCCCCACGCCTCGAATCAGGATGCTCATACAGCGCCTGGCCATCGAAATCAGCCAGTCCATGCGCGTCCCGGGGGAAATGGGCCGGCACCCAGTCCAGAATGACACCGATTTTATTGCGGTGCAGAGTGTTGACCAGCCAGGCAAAATCCTCAGGAGTCCCGTAACGGGATGTGGGCGCATAATACCCTGTCACCTGATAGCCCCAGGAACCGTCAAAGGGATGTTCCGCGATTCCCATCAGCTCCACGTGGGTAAATTTCACTTCCTTCAGGTAAGCCACCAGCCTGTCCGCAAACTCCCTGTAATTATAGAAGCCGTCTTCCGTGCCGTCCGGGTGCTTCATCCAGGAACCGATATGACATTCATAGATTGCCATCGGCTCCTTATTCATATCCTTTTTCGCCCGCTCTTCCATCCACACGCTGTCGCTCCAGCGGATGCGCGACAGATCGGTTGTGATGGATGCCGTTCCGGGGCGAAGCTCCGCATAATTGGCGAACGGATCCGATTTATACAGCTTTCTTCCGTCCTGTGTGGTGATCAGGAATTTATACATTTCCCCGCATCCCACGCCCGGAATAAAAAGCTCGTAGATTCCGCCCGGCCCTTTTTTCTTCATCTCGTCCTTCGTCTCGTCCCAGCCGTTAAAGCTTCCAGTCACATGCACCTGAGCGGCATGTGGCGCCCAGACCGCAAAATAGGTTCCTTTCTTTCCTCTCTCCACCGAAGGGTGCGCGCCAAGCTTTTTGTAAATGTCATAGTGCGTTCCCTGTGCGAACAGATACTCGTCCGCTTCAGAGATGAAAACCTTCTCCCCTTTTTTTGTTTTTGCTACACCTGCCATCTCTGCCTCCCTTCCCACCGCCTCAGGCCCTGCCCGCTGCGGCATGCCTCATTAAATGAAATCCCCTTCATGCAGGATAATCATGTCGTTATCATCATATCTGCGGGAAAGCAGCACATCCATGAAATGTTTGGGCGTCTTTCTCTCCGCATGATCAATCGCATCGTCCACGATCTCCCGCACGTCCTTAACGGTCACGATATGGTCGCTGGTCTGCATGTCTTCTATACGCGTATGCAGAGCAAGACGGCCGAGTTCATCAATGGCGTACTCCTGCATTTTCGCATACTGGCAACCGTATGCCACCAGCGTGCTGTTGTCCAGGGCCTCCACATCAAACCTCGCGTTAAAGCAGGATGCCAGCTCCGGATTTTCCTCCAGAAGCTTCCTGATCCTGCGCTTCGTATCCATCAGGATGATCAAAATCCCCCACTGCTCCTGATTCAGCGCCTGTATAAGCTTTCCTGCGCATTCTTCGCTGATTTCGCCCGCCTTTTCAACCATCAGAGCCCCTCCGGCAAGCTTCTCCACCAGCTCTGCCGGCGGCTTTTTGCTGCTGTTTAAGGCACTTCCGGTGATCTTGGCTACCTTGCCTGAAAAATCCGGTTCCTTCGCCTTCAGATCCTTCACTACATTTTTCGCAAGCTCCATCGTATCCGAACCGGGCTCACCGGTAATGATCAGGTTACCCGTATATGCAGCCAGGCTGATCTGATCCAGTGCTGCAACCAGACGCTTCATGGCGCCCTTCGTCGGCACAAAGGAAGCGAACAGACGCTTTTCCGCACTGTTCAGGCCGCGTTCTCCTCCCGCCTGTTCCGGCTTTTTCTTTCCGGATGCCTGCACGGTCTTCTGTTCTTCCTTCTGAACGGACGCTGTTTTGTCCGTTGCTTTTGCCTCCTCTGCAGAAGCCTCCGGTTCTTTTTCAGGAACCGGTGCCGCAGGCACTGCGGCTGCTTCTGGTACAGCCTTCTCCACTGCCTCATTTTCCGGCACAGCGTCAGTCGGTTTAACCGTCTCAGGCGCGGAGGTCTCAGATGCGGTGGTCTTAGATGTCAAAGTCTCAGGTACAGAGGAATCCGGCACTGCTTTTGCCGCTATTTTCTGTGCCTCCATCACCGGTTCCGGCGCCTTCCGCTCCTCTTCATGAACCGCTTTCGGCACTGCCGGAGCCGCCTTCTCCTCAGCACCTGCCGCCGGCTGTCCGGCAGCAGGCTGCTCCTGCGGTTTTCCTTTTTCCGCACTTCCTGCGACAGCCGCAGCCTTCATCGCGTTCTGTACCTCTTCTGCCGCCCAGATCTTTGTATGAGCGGAAATCACGCCGCCCGTATAGCGTTCTCTGCGGTCCACCGGAATGCGCTCTTCCTTCTGAAGGCGCTCCAGAACGCCTTTTCTTGAGGTTTCATCAAAATCCCTGAAAAGCGCACCTGTCTGCTCCTGCACACGCTGTCTGAGCTCCTGTTTACGCTTTTCTTCATTCTCGCGCTTCATTTTCTCCCATTCGCGCATGATATCTTCAATGTTCATCTGACCGGTGATCTGCTTTTCCATGGGATGCTCTTCCGGCACCACCATGCCGATCTGCCCGTCATATTCCTGGGAGAGATAATTTTCATAATCCCTCTGTGTACGCGGAGCCTCCGGCTCCACTTTGCTTCCTTCCGCAGGCTGTGCAGCTTCTGCGGCCGGATATTCCGCTGCAGGTTCAGCAGCATACGAAACTTCCGCGCCTTCTCCGGAATACACCGTTTCCGAAGGCTGCCAGGACGGTTCCTGATATACCGGTTCTGTATATTCTGCTTCCGAATATATCGGTTCCTGGTATACCGGTTCTGCATAAGTCTGTTCCGTATATTCCGGTTCTGCATAAACGGGCTCCTGAGGCGCCTGTGCCGGGACCGGCTCTGCGGCTTCCTGCCGTCCATCCTGCATCAGTTCCTGCATACTCGCAGCCAGCTCCTTCTGCAGATTGATGGTATTGTATTTTCCAACATCCATGGTTTTCACCTGGATGTCCATCTCCTGTCCGTCCGGTCCGTTTTTCTTCTTCAGAGCCTTTTCGGAACGCTCCTCCTGCAGCTCCTCCGGGACCTTCAGTCCCTGTCTGCGCATCATATAGGCATCGAACTTCTTCTGCTGGGATGGAGAAAGCGGCTGATGAAGCGTCTTCAGCTCCATGGCCTTCATCACATACTTTCCTTCTCCGAACCAGAGGATCAGTTCATCACATTCCTCCACACATTTGGTCGCAAGTCCCACCCTATGGTACAGATACGCCAGCTCATAGGCCCATTTTTCCCGATAATCCTTCTTCTTAAGCTCCTCCAGAACGGCGATCCGTTCCTCCAGTCCCACGTCCTGCGCTTCATAGATCTTATACTGAAGAACATATCTCCCGCTGTCGTTGGGCGCGATCTGCACAAAATCCTTATAGTATTCTATCGCATGAACCACATCGCCCATCCGGATCGACAGATCGCAGAGAGAATATATGATCATCCTGCCGGAGGGATGACGCTCATTCGCCATTTCAAGCAGGAGCTTCGCATCCTCAAATCTCCGGTTCACCTTGTATACGTCGCTGACCGTGCAGAGCATCATCACGCTCTTCACCCTCGTCCAGTCAATCGTATCCGCAACCTTTGCCGCTTCCACATATTTTTTCTGTGAAATCAGCGTCTTTATTTCCTCAGCCCGTATCTTGTATTCATATTTATCCAAGGGTGTCACCTCTGTTGTAAACTGATATGTGGACAGCCTCATGCCGTCCATTGTAACCATTCCCGAAAAACGGAACGGTCACGCCCATTACATTTACTAAGTTTACCATAGCACCATGGTATTGTCAAAGTCAAACCAGCCGCCGGGAAGCCCGAAAACAGGAATTTTCTTCCGATTTATTAACGTTTTTTCATTAATTTGTTTTACATATTTTATTTCACGCAAAACAGAATACCGGCTGTCCAGTTACCCAGGACAGCCGGTGTCATATCATTGGCTGAATGCTACAGCCTGTTTTGTCCGGAAGCAGCAGTCTCACTGCATAACTTCACAGATTAATAATCCGTGCTCTCAAGATATTTCATGTAGCTGACCACCATAAGAGCGATCTTGAAGGTCAGGGCATCATCAAATACCCGGATATCCAGTCCCGTGCTCTTCTGCAGCTTCTCAATTCTGTAAACCAGAGTATTCCTGTGGATGAAAAGCTGTCTGGAGGTCTCTGAAACGTTCAGGTTGTTCTCAAAGAACTTATTGATGGTGGTAAGGGTTTCCTCCTCCATGTCATAGGGAACGTTATCCCCGAAGATTTCCTCAATAAAAATCTTGCACAGATTGACCGGAAGCTGATAGATCAGACGGCCGATTCCAAGTCTCGCATAGGCGATAACATTTTTCTCGGCATAGAAAATCTTACCCACATCCAGGGCCATCTTGGCTTCCTTATAGGACTTGGATACCTCTCTCAGCTCTCCCACGACAGTACCATAGGCGACGCGCACGTTCATCATCGCTTCGCTGTTCATCATGTCCACAATCATATCCGCAGTCTTTTCGATGGTCTCCATATCATCTGAGCGCTCAAGCGCTTTGATCAAAATAATATTCTTTTCGTCCACCGCGGTAATATAATCGCCGTTCTGTGCAGAAAACAGGCTCTTCAGAAGCTCCGTCGCACTGTTGTCCTTTTCAATCTTCGTCTCAACCAGATAAACGATACGAGGACACTCCACTTCAATATGGAGCTTCTGCGCACGGTTATAAATATCCACAAGAAGCAGGTTGTCCAGAATCAGATTCTGGAAGAAGCTGTTGCGGTCGAATCGCTCTTTATAGGCAATAATCAGGTTCTGAATGCAGCTTACCGCAATCTTTCCCACCATATACACATCATCACTGGGACCCTGGGCCACCAGAATATAGACCGGCTCTCCATCGTCCAGTATTTTCAGCAGATGACGACCGCCCACCACCTGGCTGTCAGCAGGCGAAGAGGCAAAGTTCTCAACAATCTCTCCCGAAATATCGATATCCTCTGTTGTGGCGGCAACCTTCATGCCCTCCACGTCATAGACTCCCAGATCAACCTTGGTTATCGCTCTCAGTTCATCTATGCTGTTCTGTATTACCTGATTGGAAATCATGTCTCTTTCCGTCCTTTCCCAGTCTCATTTTACTATAACAGAAAAAAAGGGAAGATGCAAACGCATCCTCCCTTATATTTCTATCATTAGTTGGTGATGATCTGCTCGGTTTCCTTATCAAATACGTGAATCTTCTCAACATCGAAAGCAAACTTTACATGATCTCCCGGTCTTGAGGTGGTACGAGGATCCACTCTTGCGGTAATCGGGAACTCTGCCAGATCGAAGTAAAGGAATACTTCAGCACCAAGCAGCTCGTATACTCTGATGGTGGACTCGAATACACACTTTGCGGACTCGATGAACATCTGAGAGTCATAAATATCTTCCGGACGGATACCGAAGGTAACGGTCTTTCCGTTATAACCGCCGTCGATCAGCTTCTTGGACTTCGCAGGAGGCAGCGGAATGGACTTTCCGGCAACTTTCAGGGAAGCGGTGGAGCCGTTTACTTCAACAACAGCATCCAGGAAGTTCATCTGAGGAGATCCCATGAATCCTGCAACGAACAGGTTCTGAGGCTTCTCATACAGATTCTGAGGAGTATCTACCTGCTGGATAACGCCGTCCTTCATAACAACGATTCTGGTTCCCAGCGTCATAGCCTCGGTCTGGTCATGCGTTACATAGATGATGGTGGTGCCCAGTCTCTGATGCAGCTTGGAAATCTCAACACGCATCTGTACACGCAGCTTTGCATCCAGGTTGGACAGAGGCTCGTCCATCAGGAACACCTTAGGATTACGCACGATAGCACGTCCCATGGCAACACGCTGTCTCTGACCACCGGAAAGAGCCTTCGGCTTACGGTCAAGAAGAGGGGTAAGGTCAAGGATCTTGGCAGCTTCCTTAACCATCTTGTCGATTTCATCCTTCGGAACCTTTCTCAGCTTCAGTCCGAAAGCCATGTTGTCATAAACGGACATATGAGGATACAGAGCGTAGTTCTGGAATACCATTGCGATATCTCTGTCCTTGGGCTCTACATCGTTTACAACTCTGTCGCCGATCTTCAGTTCACCGGAAGAGATATCTTCCAGACCAGCGATCATACGAAGGGTTGTGGACTTACCACATCCGGACGGACCTACGAAGATGATGAACTCTTTATCAGCGATCTCCAGGTTAAAATCTTTAACAGCTTCAAATCCGTTAGGATACACCTTGCAGACGTTCTTTAACGATAAACTTGCCATTTTGTCAGCCTCCCTAAAAATAATGGTTTACATGTATCCAGTGACATTCTGTCAACTGAGCCTGCATTTAGTATAACTGAGAAAAAAAGTTTTGACCATACCACAAATTCACAAAGATTTATCGTGCCATTGTAAAATTTGCT
>CAJFMW010000141.1 GCA_904392525.1 uncultured Eisenbergiella sp. | reverse complement strand
GGAAGAAAAAAGAAACTTGGAAACGATTCCCGCAGGCTCTCTCGGCATCATTCCCCTGGCGGGCTGCCAGTCACTTGGCGAGCAGGTGGATCACTATCTCGTTAAATGGCGCAGGGAACGGGAAAGCGAGCATAAAAACAGCCTCGCCTTCTCCGGTTATCAGCGAGATTCCTATCTGCTGAAAACCAAAGTTCCCCGTTTTGGAACCGGTGAAGGAAAGGGCGTCATTCAGGAGTCCGTCCGCGGAATGGATCTTTACCTTCTGGTTGATGTGGTAAACCACAGCCTGACCTATTCCCTGTTCGGCAAAGAGAATCACATGTCGCCGGACGATCATTATCAGGATCTGAAGCGCATTATCTCCGCTGTCGGCGGAAAGGCCCGCAGGATCAATGTGATCATGCCCTATCTCTATGAAGGCAGACAGCACAAGCGCTCCAGCAGAGAATCCCTTGACTGCGCCATCGCGCTGCAGGAGCTGGTACACATGGGCGTAGAAAACATTATCACCTTCGACGCGCATGATCCCAGAGTTCAGAACGCGATTCCGCTGCACGGCTTTGAAACCGTACAGCCCGCCTATCAGTTCATCAAGAACCTTCTGCGCAACCAGAAGGATCTCATCATCGACGCCGACCACATGATGGTCATCAGTCCCGATGAGGGCGGCATGAGCCGTGCCATCTACATCGCCAACGTGCTCGGACTGGACATGGGCATGTTCTATAAGAGACGTGACTATACCCGCATCGTCAACGGACGCAACCCCATCGTCGCCCATGAGTTCCTCGGCTCCGACGTGGAAGGCAAGGATATGCTCATCATCGACGACATGATTTCCTCCGGCGAAAGCGTGCGTGAGGTTGCCGCTGCCCTGAAAAAAAGAAAGGCCCGTAAGATCTTCGTCTGCGCCACCTTCGGTCTGTTCACCAACGGACTGGACAGCTTTGATCAGGCCTACAAGGAGGGCATCATCGACCGCGTGCTGACCACCAATCTGATCTATCAGCCGGCGGAACTGCTGGAACGTGAATGGTATGTCAACTGCAGCATGAGCAAATATGTGGCGTACCTGATCGATACGCTGAACCATGATACCTCCATCAGCGACCTGCTGAACCCTAATGAAAAGATTCAGAAGCTTCTCATGAAATATCGGAGCGGAAAGCTCTAAGCCTCTTCATAACAAAGCCTGCCAGAGCGGGCGGCGGAGGTTCGGATACCCCTTTGTTCCTCAGACAATACGGCTGACAGACAGTGTGCGCGTACACTGCCTGTCAGCCTTTTTCAAACGGCAGCCGCCATCCGTCTGCCGGGGGATACGCAGAAAGAAGCCGACGGCTGCCCATAAGCGAAGGAATAAAACATGTCTATATTACTTGATCATCAACTGCGGGAGCAGATCCCTCTTGATATCCAGGCCTTCCCCATTGCTTTTTATTGCGATGAACTCGCCGCTTTGCCAAACCGCGCGGGACCTGTACACTGGCATCCCTACTTTGAGATTGCCACAGCGCAGAGCGGTGTCCTGGACTATCAGGTGGGACAGGCTCATACGATTCTGGAGCCAGGAGACAGCATCTTCGTCAACCAAAATATGCTCCATGGAATCCGGCAGTTGTCCGGCGCGGCGCCGGACCACTTGCCGGTCATCCTTTTTTCCGGCACGATAGTCGCCCCGGAGAGCAGCGTTATTTATCAGAAATATATCCTGCCGGTTCTTATGTGTAACTCTCTGCCCTTTATTGTATTCCGGCACGGCGACGGCCTGTGGAAAGGGCTCCATCAACCTATCCGGGCTGCATATTACGCCATGCAGAAACAGCCGGATTGCTATGAATTATCCGTGCAGCGCAATATCTGCCGTATATTTGAGGAAATCTACCGCAATCTTGATTTCCTTCCAAAAACAGAAGCGTCGCGCGTACAGCTGAACACCCAAATACGCCTTCAGAAAATGCTGTCATATATTTACGAGAATTACGCTCGGACAGTCACTCTGGCGGATATCGCAGGCGCCGCCAATATCAGCCGAAGCGAGGCGGGGCGGTGCTTCCAATCTTATATGGGATGTTCACCGGTGGAGGCGCTCATTCAGTACCGCCTTCAAACGGCGCAGCGTTTACTGCGGGAAACCACACTGACTCTGCAGGAGATCAGTTTTGCCTGCGGGTTTCATTCTGTCAATTACTTCAGCCGCCAATTTCGCGGAAGGTACGGATATTCACCCGGAGGGAAACGCGAGTTGGGTAAATAATGCTTTTGTTTGACGCTATAATGCCTTTATCTTTGAAGATTCTGATTATATAATACGCTAAAATAGGAATGTGGAAGGAGATCCATCATGGAATTTAAGTGGTTAAACGAAAGTATGATCCGGCAGACTGAGGACAGAATTGAGATTATGGCACCGGCCCGGACCGATTTCTTCTGCGGCAGCATCGACGAGTGTGAGGAGGGAATTCTTCCAGAGTCCCTCTGCAATGCCCCTTTTTATTATACGGAAGTGGAAGGAGACTTTGTACTCAGGGTAAAGGTTTCCCATGACTTTAAGGATACCTACGATTCCGCCTCCGTTATGGTCATGAAGGATCTGAGCTGCTGGGCGAAATGCTGCTTTGAACTTACCGATTTCGGCACACACGCCGCGGTCAGCGTGGTAACCAGAGGAGATTCCGATGATGCCAATGGATGCAATCTGGAGGGCAGCAGCGCCTGGCTGCAGGTTTGCCGGGTCGGAAACAACTTCGGGTTCCACTACTCTGTGGATGGGGTCAATTATTACATGATGCGTTATTTTCATCTTCCCGCGGACCCTGTCATCATGGTGGGGCTTCTGGCACAGGCACCGACAGGTGACGGCGGCATCCGCGTATACGAAAATCTCAGCATCGAGAAAAAAACGGTAAAGAACATCCGGGCGGGTAAGTAACATGGCTGAGAACCGAAAATATCAAAGAACTCTGACAGCCTGCTATCTGGGATTTGTCACCCAGTCAATCTCTGCCAACTTTGCTCCCCTTCTGTTTCTGACTTTTCAGAGCACCTACGGAATCTCGTTGGACAGGATCGCCCTGATCCCCGTTGTGTTTTATCTGACCCAGCTGCTGGTTGACCTTGGGGCAAGCAGGTTCGCGGACAAAATTGGTTACCGAATCTGCGTAGTAGCCTCCCAGGTGGTTTCGGCTGCGGGGCTTGTGCTGCTGGCGGTTCTTCCGGAAATTCTTCCTGCGCCCTTTCCGGGAATTCTCATCGCGGTGGTATTTTACGCCATCGGCAGCGGCCTTGTGGAAGTGCTGGTGAGCCCCATTGTGGAAGCCTGCCCCTTTGAAAACAAAGACGGCATGATGAGTTTACTGCACTCTTTCTACTGTTGGGGCGCGGTGGGCGTGATCTTAGGTTCCACGCTCTTTTTTGCCGTATTTGGGACTGAAAATTGGAGGATACTCACGCTGATCTGGGCGCTGGTGCCTTTGGTAAATATTTTTCAGTTTCTCACCTGTCCCATCGAGCGCCTGGTAGAAGAAGGCGGGAATCTCCCCCTTCGGAGGCTGCTCCGGCTGCCGCTCCTGTGGCTCATGATTTTGCTGATGATCTGCTCCGGCGCATCCGAGGCGACCATGGCGCAGTGGGCGTCTGCTTTTACAGAGTCAGCGCTCGGCGTGTCCAAAACCATCGGGGATTTGGCAGGCCCCTGTCTGTTTGCCGTTTTCATGGGGATCGCCCGTATGCTGTACGGAAAAATGAGCGGAAAACTGAATCTGGTCAGGACCATGCTCTTCAGCGGCATACTGTGCGTGGCATGCTATTTGCTGGCTTCCCTTTCCCCCCTGCCGCTTCTCGGCCTGACCGGCTGTGCCCTCTGCGGTTTCAGCGTGGGTATTATGTGGCCCGGTACGATCAGCCTCTCTTCCCAAAAATGTCCGCAGGGCGGTACCGCCATGTTCGCCTTTCTGGCGTTAGCAGGGGATTTCGGCGGTACGGTAAGTCCGGCGATAGTAGGCGGTTTCTCTGAGCTGGCCGGCGGCAACCTGAAAATCGGACTGCTTACCGCCACTGTTTTCCCGCTCCTTCTGGTCGCCGGCATACTTATTTTAATCCGGATTATGAAATTTTCCGGCAGGAATTGACCCAACGGCCAAATTTCCGGAGCATACCCGCCTGATACGCGCAGTATCTCATACACCAGAAGGGCGTCCGCAGGGATCGTCCTTGGCAGGGCGTCCGCAGGAATCGTCTTTTTTCTTGCTTTTTCTCCTGTTCCATGCTATACTGCTTCCTGTTGCAGCTCCCGCAAAACCAGGGTCCACAGGATCTGCCGCCGATTCTCGGCGTAAAATGAATCGAGTGTTCGAGACCTTCCACTCGTAAAACAAAACTTTGAATCCTTACCGTTTATCGCGGTTCGTCTACTGCTTAAAAAGCCCGGAAATATGGCATTTCTGGACTTTTTCTTTTTGTCCTGACTTATCGCTATTTATGCAGAATTGGACTAAAGTTAGACTGTTTTATCTACGTCGGGTCTGTTATGTCTGCCCGCTCCCCGTTGCCTTTAACTCCGTTATCATTGGCCTTGCCAACTTCATTCTTCAGAGTAATAAAATTATGTTGTATACTTATAAGGCGTTCCACATAGTCAGCAGGATCATCCCTGCCAATCTCTGAATATAAGCCGTATACTTTCCAAAAATCCCTTAAAGAATCAACAGAGGTAAACGCATCCGCATATTGGACAGGCACATATCCTCCTTCTTGCACTCCGTCTCTCTTGACTGCAAGACCATCAAGCGAAATAATTTCCTCTTTCGTTCGATATTTTAACCACTGCGCCTGGATCCCTCGCACGCTCTTTTCGGTAAGCTCCGTTTCATGTGAAATAAAATGGATATCGTGAGTTGTTTCATCTATATTCCCCAGCAGGTAATCTATACTGCATTGTAGCATGTGACAGATTTTGACAAGCGTGGATAATTCTGGCATATTCTGTCCTTGCTCCCAATTTTTTACAGTTTTTGCATGGCAGCCAAGCCGTTCCGCAAACTTTTCTTGCGTACTAATGCCAACTTGTTTTCTGCGTTCTTTAAGCCTCTTCCCCAAACTCTTTATTTCTTCGGCCGAAAGTCCCTCAAAAATACCCATTAAATTTCCTCTTTTTAGTACAAATCTGATTTTTTGGATTTTACTATACACTTAAATCATATTATTTTATGAATTATCATGCAACCAGATAAGACAAAAAGGAGAAGAGCAATAAAATGCGTAACAGAAAACTTTTCACACCGGGTGCACCGCAGCGCCTGGCAGGAATCAACGACTTTGCAGCATATACAGGTCTTGGCCGAGCTTCAGCCGCCAAATTCGGGCGGGAAGCCGGATGCCGGATTGAGGTTAGCGGCCGCGTTCTTTATGATTTGCACACCGCTGACCGGTATCTCGATTCACTAACCAGAGACACAGGAGAAAAAACATATGGCAGACCGACAAGAGCTGATACAGCTCCTTTGGCTCGGAAAAAAGATGAACTGTGATATAGCCTATAAGATATACAGCTATACGGTAACGCGGCCGGAGTTTGAGGAAGAAGCGCTTTCCCTGATGGAACGGCTGTATATTCTATATGCGGCCCCGGAGGACAGGCACCCGCGGTAACTGTACAGGGAAATCATGGATAACTACCGCCGGGAGCGGGACACGGAGCTGAATCCGGTCGCGCGCTGGTTCACAGGAGAATGCGAAAAACAATGGGAGAAACGGCAGGAAGAAGGTGAGAAAAAACGGAGAATAGAATTGATGAATCGGCATAAGGCAGTCCCGGACAAGGGCGGATTCCGACCAATGAAAAATTATAAGCTGGACGTGGATCATCTGAACGCGATTGAGGAGCAGACGCCGGACTGGCTGATACTGGACTATGTGCCGATGTACCGTACCAGATCACAACCCTTGCAGGTGATGGCGGATCAGGAAAAACAACTGTCTGGTGCGCACTTACGGCGGCAGTAAGCAGCGGGAAAAAGTCTTTCTTTGAATCCTTTCTTCCGGAAGATTAAATTTGACAGTCCATTTTTGGAGCGTCTTCTGGACGCACACAGGCCGGCACTTCGCATTTTCGACCCGATACAGGCATTTGTTCCGCCTGATATCCGGATGGACGACAGAAACGCTATGAGGCAATGTCTGGGCCGTCTGCTGGAATACGGCGAGAAGTATGGCGTTACTTTTCTGACTGTGGCCCATGCAAATAAGCAGTCGGGCGTCTGGAGCAGGAAACGGCTGGCAGATAGTGCAGATATAGATTTTCAAGAAGCGTGCTAATGGCTGGAGAAACTGAGCGGCAACCTCGCGCAGCAGCGGGAGCGCTTCGAGAAGGAGTTTTTGAAGGCCGGGAACGATCAGGCAAAAATATACCTCATGATCGAAGCACCGGGCGGATATTCGGATATCGTGGCCCACAAATACCGCACGGAGTTTTCCCCGGCGGCATACATGGCCAGCCTGAAGACATGGGAGCATAGGTTTAATGCCAATGTGCAATTCATAGACCGCAATTCAGCGAGTATTACATCCTGAGCACGTTCACATATTACGCGCGGGAGGCGCTGAAGCAGCGCCCCCCTTCCCGCAGAATGTCCGCGGAGTTGGAAACGTTTACCCCCGCCAGTAGAAGGTCAAAGGAAAAACAATTGACGGATGAACAGCGGGCAGAAATGGCTGCAAGGCTCAGTAAAGGGCCGCAGGACGGCGTTTAAGCTGAAAACTCCCTATAGGGAGGGGGAACGGAGACATTGAAAGTGTCCAAAGGTATATTTTTATAGGACAGAGGGATAAAAGCGGTGATTTGTCAGCACAGACAGGGAAGCAGGATAATATGATTGCAGAGACAGGGACAGCATGGTAAAATAGGAGCCAGGAAAACAATCGTGTCACTGCAAGGGCGTTGGCCTCCCCATCATACATAAGAGGGGAGGTGGTGCGAATGAACTTTGATTTCAAAGACCTCATGACATTTGGAATGTTTGTTCTCGCATTGCTTACCTTTATTTTCAATAATCGTAAGTAGCGTTTTCTAAGTCCCAGAAATGGGCATAGAAAAACCACCCTTGTATACTTGGCGGTAGCGAGGGTGGAATTTCTATCTGAGTTATTTGGCCAACCCCTTGTGGGCGGTTGTTTTTCCTTTTTCTGTTATCAATATAGCACATCTGGCGGCGTGGTGCAAGAACCGGATGCAATTTTGTGTTATTCACTGCAACGAGCAGGGGGACCCTTTGAGCCGGGACCGGCTGCAGGCAGAAATAAACCGGATTGTGAATCACATTCGGGCAGACGGACACGACTTCCCACGAATCACTCCACACATCTTCCGACACACATTCGCCACACGAGCCATAGAAGCGGGAATGCCTCCCCAGGTACTAAAAACCATTCTGGGTCACAGCTCATTGGCCATGACAATGGACTTATACAGCCATGTGCTGCCGGACACAAAAGCGGCAGAAATGGAGAAGATTGCAGGAGCATTTTAAGAGGGGCGGCGGCCTCTCTTTTTGCGTTCTGATACCTGATAAACGGCAAAGTTGGACTTTTCCTGGACTTTCCTTGACAGCCCCGCTTATCCGTGGTATCCTGAATTCCGTTGCGAAGCCCACAAAACCAAGGTCTATCAGGGCTTGCCGGCGGTCACCGCCGTAAAATGTGCCGAGTGTTCGAGACCTTCCACTCGTAAAACAAAACTTCTAATTTTTTCATTTTATCTGGCTTTATCTGACTCGATTTTCCCATAAAATCAC
>CAJFMW010000140.1 GCA_904392525.1 uncultured Eisenbergiella sp. | reverse complement strand
ATACCGTGTCCTTATGCTTCCTGTTGGCATGCAGTTCTTCGTTCATCGTACCTCCGTTTCTGCGAAGGCTTCCTTTTCTGATTTTTATTAAAAAGGAAAGTCTTCGCCTGTGCGGCGGGTACGGTCATTCCCTTCATCCGCTCCCGCCTGGTTTCTTCTGTTACATTGTTCTGGAATCAAGCATAGAGCTTCTGAATGGAATGTCAGATTTGACAGACGGCGGGGAATCCGCCAGTTGCCGAACGGCTTACAGAATTTTTATGCTTAGCTGTATTTTATCATCCCGGTTCTCAGGTTTCAACACCATTTTTCTACGTATATGCCGTTTTTATGCCCGGCAAATGGCCGTTCATGCAAGCATGAGGGCCGCTTGCCGGGCTTATCGTGCAAAAAATCCGGCGCTTCGCTCTTGTTTCGAAACGCCGGTACAGCTTTTCCAGGCTTTCTCCTGCAGCGGTCAGCTTCCGCTGCGGGCCGTCACCTGCTCCCGTATCTCCGTAAGCCCCAGATTCATATTGTCAAGGGGCTGAATCCAGATATGACTGTCCGGATTCTGTACATCCTGGCATATGGGAACACGTCCTTCCTGGTCCCGTCCCTCGAAGGTCTCAAAGACGCCCTCCGACGCGTTTCCATACCATTCCTGCAGATTGCCGCCTGCATCCTCGGTCACGATGTACATCTCTCCGTTATACAGACCGTTCTGAAAGCTTCCTATCACGTTCTGCCAGTAACGGCTTCCCGCCTGAGCCTGGTCGATATCGATGCCGTACTGCTCATGTCCCTCACCGTTTGGCAGATTGTTCTGCCAGCTTCCACTGTAGCTGTGGCTGATCAGCGCCCGGTCAGACTCCGTATCAGAATCACTGTAGTAATACATCTTCAGCCAGCTCCCTTCGCCGCTTCTCACACCGTCCGACCACTGACCATAATAATACTGATCTTCTCCATAGACGGCAATTCCGGTTCCGTCCGGCCTTCCCGCCTCATTTCTGTCCCCATAATAGTAAAAATAGGAAGGCCCCTGCAGGGATGCAGACATCGCCCGATAATGTGCAAGACCGCTCAAGTCCTCCACCGCCTCCACATTTCCCTTCGACCAGTAATCCATCATCTCCGCCAGCATCTCCACGTTGGTCTTCTTCACGACAGCCGAGTCGGCCCCCGTTCCATTGCCGGATACGGACGCGCTTTCGCTTTCTTCTTCAAGAACCGGATCGATCTTCTGCGCGGAAGCCTCCTCCTGCTCCGATTCTGTGCTTTCCGTCCGGATCTCTTCCTCCAGCTCAATGGTTTCCTTCACTTCTGTCAGGGTTCCCTCTTCCCGCGCGTTTTCCGTTTCTCCGCCGGATGATGCATGGGCGGATTCTCCTTCCGTTTCCGAAGCGGTTTCCCCGGCATCTGCGGACATTTCCGTACTTCCGTTCTCTTCCTGCATGACCGAAGCAGTTTCTCCGGCATCCCGGCCCGCGCTTACGGCACACAGAATCAGGATCACCGCAATGAATACGAGAAGCGCGATAATCGGCACCAGTTCCTTCTTATTTAATTTATGTCCATCCATATTCGTCCATCCTTTCCCATTCCGGCAGGCAGTCCGCCGTCCGGCTACGGCACATTATACCACGCGCGCGGAGGGGAAAGCGACGCCGGAGGCGGCATTTTCCCCTCAAGCCGTGGGTTGCTGGTATAATCCCCGCGAAGCGGGGCAGCACGGTAGAGCAAGTGCGGCACGATGTAATCGTGCCGGATTGCGCTTTGAGCAATCATTATACCATATCCCATACCGGAATCCCATAAAGGAATTCTTAATATTTTCCCGAAGAAACGTATATCTCCGACCATGCTGGAAGAAAGCCTGCGCTGACGGCAGTGTCCATGGAAACAACATGCGACTGAGAGGTGGCATAAAACGGGATTTTCCCCCGCCTCAGAATCTCATCCTTCAGAAGCCGTACCAGAATGGAAGAAATTCCCCTGCCCCGCTGCCCGGACTCCACATCCACGCCGATCTGCCACATCGTACTGCAGTCCTCCGTCGCCCCTGCGATTCCCACAATCCGCCCGTCCAGGACGGCAGCCGCCGCAAGCACATCCGGCGTAAACTGCGAGCCACAGACTGCGTGCCGGAATGCGCCGCCGCCAAACTCGCCCCGGTTCTTTCGTTCCTCCAGCTCTTCCGCCTCCAGCAGGCGCACTTCAAAGGACGCAGTAACGTCCTCCGAAGCCGCCGCTTCCTTTTTCATTCCGCTGTCACAGGGAAGAAAATTCAGTCGTACATCCTCGATGTTCCGTCCATGCCGCCGGAGCATCGCATTCAGATGGCCGAGGCTGGAAAACTGACAGAGCCATTCCGGATTTTTCAGGCTGCCCAGTTCTTTTACGCACTGGTCAAAAATCTCTTCTCCCGCCAGGATCCTCGACCTTCCCATAAAGACGATGCCTCTGAAAAACGGATCGATTCCCTCATAGATTCTGGGCCGGATTCCGGTCTCTTTTTCCAGCGTCTCCCGTACCAGCTCTCCGAAGGCTTCATCGGTCATATACGCCTTTGGTGCAAAATACGGCGCACGACGAAAGACGGTCCCGTTTTTCGCCGTCACAATCCTGCTTTCCTTTCCCTCTCCGCCGATACCGCAGTCCGCATCAAGCTGCTTTGCTGCAGCCATCAGAATCTCTTCCGGAATTCTCATCCCATTTCTCCTCCTTCACCTGTTTTCATTACCATGTTACTTTCACAGCCCCACTCTCATTCGCACCCGTCGCCTCTTCGAGGCTCCAGTCCCGCGCCTTACGGCGCTAAGGCTGCTCATGGGGGCGGGGTGACTGCTTCGCAGTCCAGATTCAGAATGGACAACACGAGCTTACGTGCAGGCACGACGCGCGTGTTACCCATTCTGAATCGGCTGTGAATAGTAACATTATCATAACACAAAGTATGAATTCTTTGTGGCTTTACTTGACAGAACAGGTTTCCCTGACTAGAATGTAACAGAAATCATGGCATACTATGCCCCAAAGAGGGATTTGAAAGAGAATTTCGAGGAGGAATCTGAAAATTTTATGAAAAAAGTGATACAAAAGAGCCGGGAGAGCCGTCTCAGCCTGATCATGCTGTTTATCGCCCCGGCAGTCACATTTTACCTGCTGGAGTGGTACACCCACAACCCGTTTGAAACCATGAAGGCAACGCCGCAGGTCCTGAACCTGATCATGTTCGAGCTCCTGGCTCTGCTTCTGTTCGCTGTTTTCGGCAAGCTCCATGTTGCCCTGATGACGGAAACCCTGTTTTTCGGCATATACGGTCTTGCCAATTATTTTGTCCTGAACTTCCGCTCCGTCCCGATCCAGCCCTGGGACCTGCTTTCCATCGGAACGGCGGCAAGCGTGGCGGGCAATTACGATTATACCCTGGACCGTCAGGCGCTTCTTGTGGTGCTCGGCTTCATCCTTCTTCTGATACTGGAATATTTCTGCCGTTTCACTCTGAAAAAAGGGACCTGGAAGCTGCGGCTTCCCATGGCGGCCACGCTGGTTGTCATGCTCGGCGCCTTCGGTCTGATGTTCCATTCCGATGAAATCGTGGAACAGAAGCTGCGTCTGTACAACAAGCTTTTCACCCCTACCACCATCAGCTATAAAAACGGAACGGCCCTGGCCTTTGTCATGGAGCTGAGATATATGTCCGTGGATAAGCCTGCGGGATATGACGCGGATGCGGCGACCCAGGAGCTCGCCGCTCTGGAGGAAGAATCCATGAGCGAACCGGCCATGGCAGCTGCTTCCGACGGTGAAGAGCTTCCAAACATCATTGTCATCATGGACGAAGCCTTTTCCGATCCGGCGATTTTAGGTGATTTTACGGTCAATCAGGACTATATGCCCTTTGTCCACAGCCTGCTTGAAGGGGCTGAAAATACCGTCTCCGGCTGGCTGAACGTTTCCGTGCTCGGCGGGAATACGGCCAATACCGAATTCGAATACCTGACGGGAAATACCATGGCATTCCTGCCTCAGGGCAGCATTCCCTATCAGCAGTACATCAACGAATCCGCGCCTTCCCTGGCTTCGCATCTTGCGTCCCTGGGTTATCAGACAGTTGCCATGCATCCCTACAACGCCTCCGGCTGGGACCGGGATACGGTCTATCCGGCGATGGGATTCTCGGAAATGTACTTCCTTCCGGATTTTGAAAACCCGCACAAGGTCCGCAATTATGTGAGCGATCAGTCCGATTTTGAAAAAATCATTGAGATTTATGAAAATAAGGGAGACAGTCCGCTGTTTCTGTTCAATGTTACCATGCAGAACCACTCTTCCTACACGGAAAGCTTTGACAACTTCGACCCGCAGATTGAGGTGGAGGGAGGTTCCCAGACGCTGAACAACTATCTTTCTCTCCTCAGCCTGAGCGATGAGGCGCTGAGCGAACTCATCGCCTATTTTGAGGGGCAGGAGGAGGATACCGTCATCGTCTTTTTCGGAGACCATCAGACCACCAATTCCGTGATCGAGCCGATTCTGAAGCAGAATGGAAAGAGCAGCTCCACGCTGACCGAAGAGGAACAGGCGGACCGCTATAAGGTGCCCTTCTTCATCTGGGCAAACTTCGATATCGAAGAGGAAACTGGTGTAGAGACCAGCGCAAATTATCTCGGAGCAAAAACGCTGGAAGCCGCCGGTGTTCCGATGGACGGATATTTTACCTATCTGTCCGGTCTTTCTGAAACGGTTCCTGTGATCTCCGCCAACCATGTAACGCTGACTGACGGTACCTTTACCAACGCCGATGATCAGGCTGAACTGCTCTCCGACTATAAGGGCTATCAGTATTACAGACTTTTTGATTATTCCGCTGACTGAAAACAGGAGGATTTCATCCATGACAACAACCCTTTCGCAGCGTTTCTCTTTCCGAAAGCTGCCTGCGGCCGCGCGTCAGAACGCGGCCTGCCTGCTCTCCTTTCTCATCCCCCTCGCCGTCATGTGCGGCATTTTCATCATCAACGGCGTATATCCGTTCGGGGATGAGAGCTTCATGCATTCCGATATGTATCACCAGTATGTCCCCTTTCTCTCCGAAATGCAGAGCAAGCTGAAAAGCGGGGACAGTCTTTTCTATTCCTGGAACGTCGGAATCGGCTCCAACTTTCTCGCGCTGTACGGCTATTATATGGCGAGCCCCATCAACTGGCTGGTGGTTCTGGTGCCCGATCAGTATCTGATCGAATTCATGACCTGGCTGGTGGCCCTGAAAATCGGTCTGTGTGGCTTCACCTTCTGTTTTTATCTGACCCGCCATTTTAAGACGAAGAGCTTCGCACTGGTTCCCTTCGCCATTTTTTATGCTCTTTCCGGCTTTCTGGCGGCCTACAACTGGAACGTGATGTGGCTGGACTGCATCGTCCTGTTCCCGCTGATCGCGGTGGGGCTGGAGGCCCTGGTAAATGAAGGAAAATATAAGCTCTACTGCATCAGCCTGGCGCTGTGCATTCTCTCCAACTATTATATTTCCATCATGGTGTGCATCTTCCTTGTGCTGTATTTCCTGCTGCAGCTCGTCTGTTCCCATATGTCCCTGAAAAACATGGGCGCCGCGGCTGTCCGTTTCGCCCTCTTCTCCCTCCTTGCGGGAGGATTGGCGGCTGTGCTTCTCATTCCGGAATATGCGGCGCTTCATCTGACCGACTTCAGCGAATTTAACTTCCCGGACACGCTGACCTTTTATTTTTCCTTCCTTGACATGATCGCAAGGCACTGCATGAACGTAAATGTGGAAACGGGTCTGGATCACTGGCCCAACATCTACTGCGGCGTGGCCGTTTTCCTGCTGGTGCCTCTGTATGTGATGAATACGAAGATCTCTCTGCGGGAAAAGGCCGCGCATATCGGGCTTCTGGCCTTTATGCTCCTGAGCTTTTCCACAAATATGCTCAACTTCATCTGGCATGGCCTGAACTATCCGGATTCCTTGCCCTGCAGACAGTCCTTCCTGTACATCTTCCTGCTGTTAACCCTCTGCGCAAGGGCGGTTCTGAATATCCGCGGCTGTTCACTGAAGGCTCTGGGAGGCAGCTTCTGTCTGTCACTGGGCCTCATTCTCCTGTTTGAAAAGCTGATGGCGGACGAAGAGGCCTACCGGACGGAAACCTTCCTTCTGACGGCGCTCTTTCTGTGCCTTTACGGAGTATTTCTCTATTTTTATCGCTCCAGAAAGACTGCTTCAGAAGGAAAACGATATGGTATGTGCCTTCTCGCGGTTCTGACGCTGACCTCCGTAACCGTGGAGGCCGCCGTCAACACCTACACCACAAGCTGCTCTGTCACCAGCAGAAGCAGCTACCTGAACAACCTGGACAGCTATCAGACGCTGGTTGAACGGACCAGAGAACGGGACACGGACTTCTACCGGTTCGAAAAGACCAGCCGGGTCACCAAAAACGACGGCACACTGGTGGGCTATCCCACCGCTTCCCTTTTCTCCTCCACATCCAACGGACATGTGCAGGACTTTTATGACAAAATGGGCATGAGCGACAGCAAGGTATTCTACTGCTTTGACGGTGCAACGCCTCTGTCCTCCTCGCTGCTTGGCGTGCGCTACGTCTTCTCCCGCTCCGCCAATGAGGACCCCTCGCTCTATACCCTGATCGATCAGGAGGGGGATATTTATCTGTATGAATGCCGCTACAGCCTGCCGCTCGGCTTCATGATCAGCTCCGGATCCGGCTTCTCCGCCTCGGCGCAGACCCCGGAAGCTTCCGGGAGTGCAGACGCTTCTGGCAGTGATGTTCTGCAGTCCGGCGTTTCCGCGCAGGCTGGCGGAACGGATGAATCCGCTTCTGAGGCGTCTCTCCTCGACGAGCTTCTCGGCGATATCAGCGATACCAGAACGGACGCGCTGGAACGCGCCCTGGACTCTGAAGGGGCAACGCCTCTCGATACGCAGAACCGTATGGTGCAGGCGCTGGGACTGGAGCAGAATCTGTTCACCTCAGTAGGCGCCTTCCAGGAAGAGGACGGTGCGACCACCATCACAGCTGATGTGAGCGGCCATTATTATGCCTATGTGGGGGATACGGGTGTAAACAGCCTGAAAATGGAATCCGAGGGAGGAAACAAGAGCTTTTCCCAGGTAAAATATCACTACATCTGTGACCTGGGCTGGCATGACACGGGGGACGTGATTTCCCTGACCTCCGAGGACAGCAGCAGCCTGAACGTATCCGCCTACCGCCTGAATTATGATGTGATGGACGAAGTTATTTCCATCCTCGGCGAGCAGACCATGACGGTGGATTCCTACAGCTCCACCCACATAAACGGCCACATCAACGTTTCCCGCGCAGGGGAGCTGATTCTCAGCGTCGCCTACGAGCCCGGCTGGACGATTCTGGTAGACGGCGAGGAGGTGCAGCCCGGCCTGTTTGACGATACCTTCATCAGCCTGTCGCTGACGGAAGGGGAGCATACCATCGAAATGCAATACCGGCCTGCCGGTCTTACCATCGGAATCATCGTAAGCCTGATCTGCCTTACCGTCTTTGTGGCGATTGTCGTCCTGGAGCGCAGGAAGCGTCAGCTGTCCGGAGCACAGACTCCCTCATCCCGTACCCAGCATCCGGCTTCCCGGCCACATCTGCAGGAACCGGAACCTTTCTCCGATGCATCCGAAGGAGGCGCACGATGAAGATTTTTACAGACACCGGCGCGGTCAGCCAGGAAGCGGCTGACCGCGCAGCCTCTTCCCGCCTCTGGTTTCTGGACCTGCTGCGCGGCATCAATCTGATTTCCATGATCGCCTACCACGGCGCCTATGATCTGG
>CAJFMW010000139.1 GCA_904392525.1 uncultured Eisenbergiella sp. | reverse complement strand
TCCTTTTGAAAATAGGAAGCCCACAGCCTCTGAAGGTCGCCCTTATTGGCTTTCTCCGAATAAGCCATCGCTCTCCACTGTTCCAGTAATGCCATAGTATCACCTCATCTGCAGCCTGCAGGCAGGCCGTATTTTTTTCAGGAATTAGTATATAACAAAATCCCGGTAAAGTCCATAAAAGTTTCGTGCGTATGTATAAAAGCCCAAAAAGAGGGAATTCTGTTATTATCATCAAAAACCCCCTCCTTTGATGATAAATGTATATGCCGGGATACCCTTGCAGATGTTCCGGCAAAAATCCCCCCCTAAATCAGAATCCCGTCTGCAGCAGGAGTGCTGTCGGCGGGATTTTGATTTTTCCCCGCAGCGTTACTATCCCTCGATCTCTGCGTCTTCGCAGTTTTCCAGTATCTGCTTTTTCTGAATCACACCGCTCAGAGAATCATCCACACGCAGGCGGCCGGAAACGGTCAGTCCGTTCACGCTCCTTGCATACACACAGGGAATTTCATGCGCATAGACATCCCTCTCCGACGGCTGTTCGTCGAACACACCGGGCAGATGGGGGCTCTGCTGCATCCACAGGATATCCATATTTTCCAGGCGGATATCCTCAATGGGAGCATAGTCCTCTCCGCCAAGGAAGATGCAGGATTCCGATCTGAGGTGAATGTGGTCCATGACCACGCCGCTGATTTTTCCGGGAATCCGGTCGCTTCCGCGCCTTATGGTGGAAGAAAGGAAAACCGGCTCACCCTTGCCCCACCATCTGGGCGCGCCCTGGCCGGGAATCACACCGTCCGCATAGCGTCTGGTATTTCCCGTCACATGATGGATGGTGATGTCCGAAATGGTTCCTCCGTCCCTGGACCAGATGCTCACGCCGCGGGAGCAGTCCCACACCACGCAGTCGCTCAGGATGATATTGCGGATATTTCCCCAGGTTTCCGTTCCGATTTTTAAGGCGGAATCCCGGGAATGCATGGTACAGCCCTGAATGACGATGTTCTCACAGTCGCCGTATTTTTCATGCATGGGCCCTGTTGCCTTGACCACGATGGCGTCGTCTCCCGCCTCGATGATGCAGCCGCGGATCACCACATTTTTACAGCAGTCCGGATCGATGCCGTCATTATTAGGCCCACGGTCGTCGTTCAGGATGCGGATGCCGTCCACCATCACGTTCCTGCAGCCTGCCATGTGCAGGGTCCAGAAAGCGGCGTCATAAAAGGTGATATCCCGCACGGTCAGATTTTCCACATCCTCCAGGTAAGTGGTACGGGGCCGGAAGCCCTTCACGAACAGAGGGCACTCATGAAAGCCGTTATCCACGTCGCCGTCGTAAAATACCTCCCGTCCTCTGCCGTCAATCTTTCCATATCCGGAAATGATGATGTTCTTTTCATGGCGGGCAAACAGGAAGCATCCGCCGTCCATACCGTCCATGCCCTCGCCTTCAAATTCGCTGGCGAAGTCGATCATATCCTCCTTCTCCAGCGTGGAAATGAGCTCCGCTCCATTTTCCAGATGAAGCTCCACGTCGGAACGCAGGCGGATGCCGCCGGACAGATATTTTCCCGCAGGAACGACTACCCTTCCGCCCGTTTTGCTGCAGGCATCCACCGCTGCCTGAATCGCCTCCGTACATTTCTTTACGCCGTCGCCCACGGCGCCATAATCCAGAATGTTGTAATCCATATTCTGCCTTTCCTTTCTGTCTCCTGTCTGTTTTCTTTTACAGGTGCACCGTCTGTCCCGCGCCGACCTCCACCATTTTTTTCTCACCGTTCTCTTCCACGCTGACCCAGACGGAAAGCGCGCCGGGATTATAGACCAGATCGCCGTCCACGGTGAACTTCAGGTTCCGTGCGGCCTTCATATAATCCACAATCTCAATGTTGGTGGCGTACCAGATGTCATCTCTTCCGCCGATGAAGCGGCAGAACTCCTCAATCAGCTCCCAGTTGTTGTCTACGGTAAATTCATAGCTGTGTCCCCAGACGTACATCATATAGAGGTATTGCGTCTTGTGCAGTTCTGCAAAGTTTTTCGCATGCTCCATGAGGTTTCTCTTATGGTGGCAGGTAGCCTTCCAGGTCAGAAAATCCTCCGGCATGCCAAAGCCGCCCGTTTCCTCTACGGTTCTGGCGTACTCGATGCCAAGTCCGGGAAGAAGCTGTACGATTTCTCTGCTGTAGGAGCCGTTTGGATAGGAAAGGCCGCGCACCGGATACCCGGCGATCCTCTCCAGTTCTCTTCTGTCCTCCAGCACCTGCAGCGCCACCTGCTCCAGCGGACAGCGGCTGATGGTGGGATGCAGTACCGTGTGGCAGGAAATCTCATGTCCCCGATACAGCTCCTTCCACTCCTCTGCCGGAATCCGGTCCGGCCAGTCCTTCAGTCCGGAATTCAGGTGAAAGGTTCCCCGAATGCCGTTTTCATTCAGGATCTTCACCAGGCGGCGGTCTTCCAGACGGCCATCGTCGTAGCTCAATGTCAGCACCTTTGACTTTCCTCCGGGAAAGCATATGTAATGAATTTTGCGATTTCCCATTTTTCCTGTTCTCCGTTCTGATTCTCTTTTTCTTCTGTAAATAAAATTAGCACAAACCGTCCGGAATAGCAATTCTGCCGCAAAAAAATGCCACAAAAGAATGCGGATCCCCATCAGGCCAATGGGATCCGCACTTCTTATAAATGATACTGCATACTGTTTTCAGGCATCTCCCCAACTGCCTGATCCCATCAGGAAATCGTTGAAACCTTCTGCTGAAGGTCCCTGACCTTGGTTTCAAGGCTGTTCACCCTGATTACCAGCATTTCAATTTCCGTCTGGGGTTTCATGGCTTCGTGAAGGTTTCTGGACAAATCCATATGTCCCTCGGCAACACGCTTGATATTTTCTGCGATTTCATTCTCCAGTTTCAATCTGACATTACGCAGACCGGTGTCTAATGCATCGAGCCTTGCTTCCACGGCTTCGAATCTTTTGTCCATGCCGTCAAGCCTTGCTTCCACAGCATCAAATCTTCTGTCCATACCGTCGAGCCTTGCTTCCATGGATTCAAATCTTCTGTCCATGCCGTCAAGCCTTGCTTCCATGGATTCAAATCTTCTGTCCATGCCGTCAAGCCTTGCTTCCACGGCATCAAATCTTCTGTCCATGCCGTCGAGCCTTGCTTCCATGGATTCAAATCTTCTGTCTACACCATCGAGCTTCTGGAGGATCAGGCTGAACATTTCTTTTAATTCTTTGTCCATAATATGTCCTTTCTTCCTGCCATGCTTTCCGTGCTGTTTCTCTGTTTTTGTATCTTATCACATCCAACAGACAAAGTCCATGTATTTCTCCGGGTTTTCTTTACCGAATCATCCTGATTCTCTACAGAACAAAATATTGACATCCTTTCATGCCGGATGCTACAATAAAGCCCTAAAACCCGAAACGGGCGTGGATTTTTCTGGAACAGATTCCATTTTTCGCCACACAACTGCATTTTGCAGCTGTGTTTTTTTTGTGTGATAAACCCGGATCGATTGCCCCGAATTTTGATAGAAATGAATGCCGCCCCTGGCGGCGGAAAGGAAAAGAGGTATAGATGGAACAGACTTACATGAAAGAACAGCCGGTGCTGAAGCTCATGCTTCGTATGTCGCTGCCCATGGTGATTTCCATGATGGTCAACTCGCTTTATAACATTGTGGACAGCTTTTTTGTGGCGCAGATCAGCGAGGATGCCATGACCGCGCTGTCACTGGTATATCCGGTGCAGAATCTGGTGAATGCGGTCACCATCGGCTTCGGGATCGGTATCAACGCGGTAATCGCCTTCCATCTGGGAGCGCAGGATCAGAAAAAGGCGGATTCGGCCGCGGCGCAGGGACTGGTCCTGAACGTGCTGCACGGCCTGATTCTTACGGCCGGCTGTATTCTGATCATGCCCGCCTTCCTGCGGCTTTTTACTGCAGATGAAGCAGTGATTTCTCTGGGGCTGACCTACTCCAACATCGTGTTCGCCTTTTCCGTCATCATCGCATTGGGGCTGGCTTTTGAGAAAATCTTCCAGGCGGTGGGAAAAATGGCGGTTTCCATGGCCGCCATGCTGGCAGGCTGTATCTGCAACATCATTCTGGATCCGGTTCTGATCTTCGGACTCGGACCCTTTCCGGAGATGGGCATCAGCGGCGCGGCCCTGGCGACAGGTCTTGGTCAGGTGCTGACTCTGGCCGTTTATCTGGTTTACTATTTCCGCGGGGCGCTGCTTCCCGTGCGCATTTCCCTGCGCGGCTTTTCCTTTCAGAAGGATATGTGCTTAAGGCTGTATGGCATCGGGATCCCTGCCATTTTAAACCTGGCGCTTCCTTCTCTGCTGATTTCCGCGCTGAATTCCATTCTCGCCGGATATTCCCAGGCTTACGTACTGGTTCTTGGCGTCTACTATAAGCTGCAGACCTTTCTGTATCTGCCCGCAAACGGAATCGTTCAGGGGATGCGTCCTCTGATTGGTTACAACTTTGGCGCGGGAGAATTCAGACGGGTCCGTTCCATTTATAACACCACCCTAACCTTCGCCGCCGCCATCTTGTTTGTGGGAACCGTTCTGTGCCAGCTTCTTCCCGGCCCTCTGATGGGACTGTTTACCGCCAATCCATCCACCACCACGATCGGCGTGCAGGCCCTGCGGATCATCAGCATCGGCTTCCTGCCTTCAGCGATTTCCGTCGCCTCCTCCGGCGCGCTGGAGGGGCTGGGAAAGGGTGTGCCGTCCCTGTTGATTTCCCTGTGCCGCTATCTGGTTCTCATCATTCCGGCGGCCTTTGGCCTCAGCCTGGTAACAGGGGCGACAGGCGTATGGCATGCATTCTGGATTACGGAACTGATTACCGCCATCCTCTCGCTGTTCATCTATCGCTTCAGCGTGAGACCGGAGGGTGGAAAACGCCGGTAGGCGCCCCTCATTCCCGATAATCCCTGCGGACAAAAGGCGGACGGATGTCCGTTTCCGTCAGAAGGCCGTATTTCTTCGGATGCCGGTAGGCATTGCCAAGGGCTTCTGTCTCCCGGTAACGGCGAAGCTGCTTCAGGTCGAGTTCCGCCATAATAAATGCCTTCCGCGCCTCCTGCCTGCAGGATACAGGTATCCCGCGAGCCTTCCAGCTCCGGCAGGTAAGCCACGCCGTCGAATACGCTGGAGCCGCCGTTGCAGTCAGGAACGCCTTCCGGATAATTGCAGGTTGCGATGGCCAGCATATTTTCAAAGGCCCGGGCGCGAATCTGGGAAAGCCGGTTGATTTCCATCGGACAGGCGTTGGGAACGAGGATCAGCTCCGCTCCCTGAAGCATCAGAATCCGTGCGCTTTCCGGGAACTCCCGGTCGAAGCAGATCATGGCGCCCACCTGAACCTCCCCGCAGGCGGTGTCCAGCGCAACGGTAGAAAAACCTTCTCCCGGCGTCAGGTTCCGCTCCACATCAAAATCGCAGGTGTGCACCTTTGAATAGGTCAGCTTCCGGTTTCTGAACCGGTCGAACAGGACGAGCGTATTGCGGGGATTATCGCCGGTCTTTTCCAGCAGCGTAATCCCCACCGCCATGTTCAACTCTGCCGCCGACAGGCGGCATTATAAAAATCAGTTGATCCCTACAATGGCAAATCCGCTGTCTCTTCCGTCATCCTTCTGAAAGGTGATGTTGGGTGTTCCTTCTTCAGAGCCCAGCACGTATCTTCCGCCGTCCAACTCCGTCACCTCATAGAGATTCGTGGAAAGCACCGCTTCCACCCGTTCCTCCGAAAAAATTTCATACTCAGGAAAAGCCAGAAATTCTTCCGCATTCTCAGCGATCAGATCCCCATCGTCCAGTCTCACATAAAGGGGAAAAACCGCCAGATTGGCAAGAGACTCCATACTTTTATAGCGGCAGGCAAACAGGATATCCGCCGCAAAGGCCAGCGCCCCCTGATCAGCGGCAGGCTTTGTCAGACCATCCTGCACGCTGGATGCCATGCCGTCCTCACTCTTCACCAGAACTGACATCCCCAGAAGGAGTCCGTCCGCAAGCTCCATTTCCACGCCGCTTTCCGGATAGGAAAAGCTGTACATGATCCCGTCCTTCGTATCGATGACCAGACTGTTCATGGCAGCGTCCACAACGATCCCCTCAAAGGACCCTGTGGCGTCCGTAATCATTTCTCCTTCCTGGGCATCTCCGGCGTCCTCCGTTCCACTCTGTGTCCCGTTTTCCGTTTCTGTTAAGATCTCCTTCGCAGCTTCCGTCTCCTCCGAAAGCGCCTCCGCCATCGCGTCCGTATCCTTAACACTTTCCGCCTCCTGTGAGGCCGTCGCGCTCTCCCGGGTCTGTGTCTCCGAACTGCCGCAGGCAACGAGCCCCGGAAAGGCTGTCAAAAGCAGGCATGCCGAAAACAGCAGACCTGCAGCTCTCTTCATTCGTTTTTTCCCGGTACTGTTTCCGTCCATGCTTTTCTTTCCTTTCCGTCCATCAGAATCTCAGTCCTTCAGAATCAGCCCCACTGGACAATGGTCTGAACCGTACACATCCTTATAAATCAACGCATCCTCCAGCCGGTCCTTCAGTTCGGGGGACACAAGGAAATAGTCGATGCGCCATCCCGCGTTTTTCTCCCTGGCATGGAAGCGGTAGGACCACCAGGAATAGGCTCCCTCAAGATCAGGATAAAAATACCGGAAGGTATCGATAAAACCGTTTTCCAGAAGCTGTGAAAATTTCGCCCGCTCCTCATCGGTGAATCCGGCGTTTTTACGGTTGGTCTTCGGATTTTTCAGATCGATCTCCCGGTGCGCCACGTTCAGGTCGCCGCAGAAAATGACAGGCTTTTTCTTTTCCAGCCCTTTTAAATAGGAAAGAAAATCATCCTCCCACTCCATCCTGTAGTCCAGTCTGGCGAGCCCGTCCTGGGAATTGGGCGTATAGACCGTGATCAGATAAAAATCTTCAAATTCCAGCGTGATCACACGCCCTTCCTTATCATGTTCTTCGCGGCCAATGCCGTAGGAGACGCCGAGAGGCTCCTTTTTGGAAAACACTGCGGTCCCGGAATAACCTTTTTTCTCCGCATAATTCCAGTATTGATGGTAGCCCGGCAGCTCAAGAGAGATCTGGCCCTCCTGCAGCTTGCTTTCCTGGATGCAGAAAATATCCGCGTCCGCCTCCTGAAAAAATTCCGGAAAGCCCTTTCCCATACAGGCCCGAAGCCCGTTTACATTCCATGATATCAGCTTCATTGGTTCCTCCTTCGTTTCAGCTTTCTACCAATATAGTCTTCCCTTCAGTCTCTGTCAACATAATAGCCATGAGAAAGTATTTCAATTTCCGCCCGTGCGTCCGTCACTTCCGTGATGCTCCGGCAGATCCGCTCTTCCTCCTCGGCAGGGGATGCGAGCACAAACCGGACGTTTACGCCATATTCAGCGCTCTCCTGGGCGATCCTCTCTTTTGTCCCCAGATGCTGGATTCTGCCCACATCCGGGTAATCCACCGTCACCTGAAGCCTCGTTCCATAACGCATGGTGATCACCTCGGAGCACTTCAGCCCCTCCTTCACCGCAGCCCCGTAGGCCCGCACCAGGCCGCCCGTTCCCAGCAGGGTGCCGCCGAAATATCGGGTCACCACTACTGCCGTATTGCAGATTCCTTCCTTTAAAAGCACCTCCAGCATCGGCCGCCCGGCCGTCCCGGAAGGCTCTCCGTCGTCGCTGCAGCGCGTCAGCTCTCCCCTTCGTCCGATCACGAAGGCGGAACAGTTATGGGCGGCGTCCCAGTATTTTTTCTTCATTTCCTCAATGAATGCGGAAGAACCTGGATTTTTTTTCCACAATTTCACCGCAGCCGCCCTCAAGCACACACCTGAAAGGCGGGAAGTTCTCTTTTTTTTCCATATGATTTCTCCTTTTTTCCAGCAGCTTAATCTTATCACAGGCAGGCATAAAACGGAATTGAATTGTGAAGAATTCTTAATAATTCACTAAAATCCTTTATTTACCGGGGCATCTTTGCTATAATTAGTCAGGTAATGCCCTTTTGGGTAAGCTTTCAGCTTAAAGGAGGCAAATTCATGAACTATGGCAAAAGAGGTGCCGCCAGGAAAAAAAAGGCACTGCGTTCCAAGTCAAAAAAATGGGGCAACCGGTTTGCTCTTAGCTTTTTTAAAGTGTTTCTGTTCTTTGTTCTCGCCATCGGTGTGATCGGTATCTGCGGCGGACTGGGCTTTGTGAAGGGGATCCTTTCTTCAGTTCCGGACATGTCCAACATCGATGTGTCCCCTTCCGGATTTTCCACCTTCATCTATGACGCAGAAGGGAATCAGATCGCCAAACTGGATGCGGAAGGCTCCAACCGCGTTCCGGTGAGCATGGAGGATATTCCCGCTGATCTGGCCCACGCTTTTGTCGCCATCGAAGACGAACGTTTTTATGAACATAACGGAATCGACTTAAGAGGTATCCTGCGCGCGGCCTACGTCGGCCTGACAAGCGGGAACTTTTCCGAGGGCGCCAGCACCATCACCCAGCAGCTCATCAAGAACAATGTGCTGACTACGTGGACAAGAGAGAGCGAACGGAGCTTCGCTTACAAACTGAAGCGGAAAATCCAGGAACAGTACCTGGCCATCATGCTCGAACAGGAGATGAGCAAGGACGATATCCTGGAAAATTATATGAACACCATCAATCTGGGCCAGAATACGCTGGGGGTTCAGGCTGCATCCCGCCGTTATTTCGGAAAAAACGTATGGGATCTGAATCTTTCCGAATGCGCCGTCATCGCGGCCATCACCCAGAATCCTTCCCGTTATAATCCGATTTCCCATCCGGATAACAATGCGGAACGCCGGCAGGATGTGCTCGACAAAATGCTGGAGCAGGGCTATATCACACAGAGCGAGTATGATGAAGCTCTGGCTGACGACGTATACTCCCGTATCCAGACCGTCAATGAGGAAACCGGGGAGACCCAGGTCAACTCTTATTTCGTGGACGCCGTGACTGAGGACGTCATGGAAGACCTGCAGGAAGCGGGCTATTCGGAAACCCAGGCCTATTCCCTGCTCTATGCGGGCGGCCTGAAGATCTATACCACGCAGGATCCCACGATTCAGGCGATTGCGGACGAGGTCTGCTCCAATGAGGAGAACTATCCGGACGGGACCACCTGGTATCTGGACTACCAGCTCACCATTGAGCGTGAGGACGGCGAGACAGAAAATTTCAGTAAGGAAATGCTGGAGACCTGGATGGAGGAAAACGGAAATACCAGCCAGTATCCTCTGCTCTTCTCCTCTCAGGATGAAGCGAACGCAACGATTGAGGAATACAAGGCCTATCTGCTTCAGGACGGTGGAGAGGTGATCGCGGAAAGCATATCCATGACGCCCCAGCCTCAGATTTCCATGACCATCGAGGATCAGTCCACGGGCTATGTGGTCGCAATCGTGGGCGGACGCGGCGCCAAGGAGGCAAACCGTACGCTGAACCGTGCCACCTCTTCACCGAGGCAGCCCGGTTCCACGTTCAAGATCGTCTCCACCTATGCTCCCGCTCTGGACAGCGCAGGGCTGACGCTTGCAGACGTCTTCGTGGATGCCCCCTTCAATTATGACAGCGGACGGCCGGTTTCCAACTGGTACTCTTCCGGCTACAGAGGCATCTGCTCCCTGCGGGAAGGTATCGCTGATTCCCTGAACATCATAGCGGTTAAAACGCTGACCTTTATCGGGCCGCGGACCGGCTATGATTACCTGCTGAACTTCGGCTTTACCACGCTGACGGACGGAGAAGAAATCAACGGACAGGTTTATTCGGATGTGGCACAGCCTCTGGCTCTCGGCGGAATCACCCACGGCGTAACCAATCTGGAACTGAATGCCGCGTATGCCACAATTGCCAATGGCGGAACTTATATCGAGCCCACCCTGTATACCAAGGTTGTGGACCATGACGGCAACGTGATTCTTGACAACACCCAGCCCACATCCCGTCAGGTCATCAAGGAAAGCACCGCTTTCCTGTTGACGGACGCCATGGTGGACGTGGTCACCACCGGTACGGGTACTGCCGTCAACTTCGGCGGCATGTCCATCGCGGGCAAAACCGGAACCACTTCTGATTACAACGATGTCTGGTTTGCCGGCTATACCCCCTACTATACCTGTACCACCTGGGCAGGCTATGACAACAACGCCAAACTCGCAAGCGGAAACGGGGAACGAAATCTGGCCAAAACACTCTGGCGGGCGGTCATGAGCCAGATTCATGAAAATCTGGAAAACAAGGCCTTTGAGGTTCCCGGCGACATCGTCACCGCCACCGTATGCGCGCAGTCCGGCAAGCTTCCCATTGACGGACTCTGTACGGATCTGAAAACTGAGTATTTCGCACAAGGCACAGTTCCTACAGCGACCTGTGACGTACACTATCAGGGCTTTGTATGTGAATATTCCGGCCTGAAGGCCACGGATCAGTGCCCGTTCAAGGTTGCAGGAACTCTGGAACTGACGCCTTCGAACGATGCGACGCTCTCCGGGAATGTGACCCAGGCAGCCAATGAGTGCCCGCATAACGCGGAATTCTTTGCGGATCCGGCCGCAGCTGCCGCCGTTATTGAACAGCAGCAGCAGGAAATTAACGCACGCAATCTGCTGAACAACTACGATGCGCAGATGGCAACCTACCAGGCCGCGCTTCAGAATGCGCAGACCGCTCTTGCCACCGCGCAGCAGCAGGCGGCGGCAGCCACGGATGAAGCGTCAAAGGCGACTGCTGAGGCTGCTGTCACCCAGGCGCAGCAGGAAATCGACAGCCTGACCCAGCAGATTACCGCACTTCAGAACGCCTATGCGGCGCAGCAGGCCCAGCAGGCGGCGGAAGGAACGACTGAGGGAACGCAGTGACTTTCTGAAATCATGGCCGCTCTATGGAGATCGGCCAGCATAAAAATCCCGACAGCGGCATCAAATGCCCTGTCGGGATTTTTTTAGTGCGTCTGGTGGGTGCGTTCCCTTTTCTTACATTTTTGAGATATGTAAAAGAGACAGCCGGAGCTGCCTCTCTGTTCAGCCAGTTCGGAAGCGTCACATTTCTGCGTACCGTCTTATTATCCACCTTACGGCGGTATTCAGAAAAATCAATGTCAACCATTGATACAATGCCTTTTCCATCCTCAGCAAAGGTTCCTTTGGATGGATCAATCTTTTCGATGGCAGATGCTTCCGGTATCGGAAGCTGTTCATCCTCCAGGGAAATTCCATGAAGTCCGATAGCATCCCTCGCCATATCTATGGCCTCCACCACGTCTTTTCCTTCCGTCAAGATTTGAAGATCAGGAACTTCTACCAGAACGCAATCTTTAGTTGCCGTAAAAATAACCGGATAAACTGCCTTGTATAGATGTCATGGTTCCCGCAGTGCCGCTCAAAACAAAATCCAATGCTTTCCAGTTTTTTCACCAGATCTTTTTGCTTCATCCGCTTCACTACCTCCCCTGACGATATTATATGTACCATATACACATCAGTCAAAAGATTGTGTGTATAAAATACACATAAATATAACCCCAAAAACCATCCGGCTGTGCTCTCATTTCCAAAAGCGCAATAAAAATTTCATTGATGAGTTGTTAAAACATAACACGATGCAAAAGGCATTTTCAAATACCCGCACGATACTGTTCGGTGTATTCAGATATATAAATAAACGATATTATTATTACGATAATATTGAGGACGATTATAAAAAGGATCTCATCATGCAGGCTGTTTCATTCTAAAAAAAGTGTAACCACGTGTAACCAAAATTTTTTTCAAAGAAAAACGCCAGAACCCGCATAAATACTGGATTCTGGCGTTAAACAAGCAAGCTGCTGACGGGAATCGGACCCGTGACCTCCGCCTTACCAAGGCGACGCTCTACCGACTGAGCCACAGCAGCTTATTCAGTTTGTTTTCAGCGTT
>CAJFMW010000138.1 GCA_904392525.1 uncultured Eisenbergiella sp. | reverse complement strand
CAATCTGCCGTTTACCTGCACGGCGATTTCAATCACGGATTCCACGGTTTTCGCCTCATCCCAGACAGGCCAGGTGGTCTGGTACAGCCTTCCGCCATAACCCTCCATTTCCCAGAGCTCCTCTGTGATGTGCGGAGCTACCGGATTCAGCAGGGTGAGGAAGGTCTTGAACTCATCCCTCGTCACCTTTCCTGCCTTATAGAAATCGTTGATCAGGGACATCAGAGCCGCGATGCCGGTATTGTATTTCAGGTTCTCATAATCGTTCGAAACCTTTTTGATGGTCTGGTGCATCTTCGTTTCCAGCTCTTTGGAATAGCCTTCCTCGTCCGTCACCAGCTCCTGCAGCTTCCAGACACGGTCCAGGAAGCGGCGGCAGCCCTTCACGCCCTCCTGGCTCCAGGCAGCGCTCAGGTCAAAAGCGCCGATGAACATCTCATAGGTACGCAGGGTATCCGCGCCGAAATCGTTCACGATGTCGTCAGGATTCACCACGTTTCCGCGGGATTTGCTCATCTTCTCGCCGTTTTCGCCCAGAATCATGCCGTGGGAGGTTCTCTTCTGGTAGGGTTCCGGGCAGGGTACCACGCCCTGGTCATACAGGAAACGGTGCCAGAAACGGGAATACAGAAGATGCAGGGTGGTATGCTCCATTCCGCCGTTGTACCAGTCTACAGGCAGCCAGTATTTTAACGCCTCCGGGCTTGCAAGAGCCTTGTCGTTGTGCGGATCCGTATAACGCAGGAAGTACCAGGAGGAACCGGCCCACTGGGGCATGGTATCCGTCTCTCTTTCCGCCGGGCCTCCACAGCAGGGGCAGGTGGTCTCCACCCAGTCTCTCATAGCGGCAAGCGGGGATTCGCCATTGTCGGTGGGCATGTAGCTTTCCACATCGGGAAGCTCCAGAGGAAGCTGATCTTCCGGAATCGGCACATAGCCGCACTTCGGGCAGTGTATGATCGGAATCGGCTCGCCCCAGTAACGCTGTCTGGAGAATACCCAGTCTCTGAGCTTATAGTTCTTCTTCGGCACGCCGATACCGTTCTTTTCCAGATATTCGGTGATGGCCTGCTTTGCCTCCGTCACCTCCATGCCGTTTAAGAAGCCGGAATTGACCAGCTTTCCGGTGGCAACGTCCGTGAAAGCGGCTTCGTTCACGTCCACCGGCCCTTCGCTGCTTTCCACCACCTGAATGATGGGCATATTGAATTTCTTGGCGAATTCCCAGTCTCTTTCATCGTGGGCGGGAACCGCCATGATGGCGCCCGTTCCGTAGCTCATCAGTACGTAATCGGAAACCCAGATGGGAATCTCCTCGTTATTCACCGGATTGATGGCGGTGAGTCCCTGGATCATCACGCCCGTCTTGTCCTTGGCAAGCTCGGAACGCTCGAAATCGGACTTTCTTGAGGCCTGCTCCTGATAAGCGCGGATCTCGTCCATGTTCTGAATCTCATCCTCGAACTTCTCGATATAGGGATGTTCCGGCGAAATGACCATGTAGGTCACGCCGAACAGGGTGTCCGGACGGGTGGTATAAATGCGCAGCTTTTCCTCTTTTCCCTTGATGGAGAAATCCACTTCCGCGCCCTGGGAACGGCCGATCCAGTTTTTCTGAGAAACCTTGACGCGTTCGATATAATCCACGCCGTCCAGCCCATCGATCAGCTTGTCCGCATACTCCGTAATCTTTAACATCCACTGGCTCTTCACCTTGCGGATGACCTCGCTTCCGCAGCGCTCGCAGACTCCGTTCACCACCTCTTCATTGGCAAGGCCCACCTTACAGGAGGTACACCAGTTAATCGGCATTTCTGCCTTGTAAGCGAGGCCGGCCTTAAACAGCTTCAGGAAAATCCACTGCGTCCATTTATAATAGTTGGGATCGGTGGTGTTGATCTCCCTGTCCCAGTCAAAGGAATATCCCAGAGACTGAAGCTGGGTCTTAAAACGATGTACGTTGTTCTTCGTCACGATCTTCGGATGAATGTGATTCTTGATCGCATAGTTTTCCGTGGGCAGTCCGAATGCGTCCCATCCCATGGGATACAGCACGTTGTAGCCCTCCATCCTTCTCTTTCTGGCAACGATATCCAGCGCCGTATACGGACGGGGATGTCCCACATGAAGCCCCTGGCCTGACGGATAGGGAAATTCCACCAGCGCATAGTACTTGGGCTTGCTGTAATCGTCAACCGCGGCAAAGGCCTTCTCATCCTCCCAGACCTTCTGCCATTTTCTCTCGATCTCTTTCGGGTTGTAAACCTTTTCCATTTTTACCTCCAGCTTTCCAAATGAAAATGATTGGGCAGGCTCCGCCTGCGCGGCCCGCCGCAGTGAGATCCACCGTATGACCGCCTGCGGCGGGTCGCGTAAGCGACATCTTCCTTTCCGCCGCAGTGCGATCCACCGGAGGTTTTTTATACGATAGGAAATGAAATTTCCTATCGTATAAAAAACCCTTCCGTCTCCGTTTTTCAGAGACGGAAGGGCATCTTCCGCGGTACCACTCTGTTTCACGAAACCCGCTTCCCGGAAGCGTTTCGTGCACTCTTTTGTCTGTAACGGGACTTCCCGCCCTTCACTACTCGCCCTGCTTTGGCAAAGGGAGCTCCGAGGCCAGTTCAAAGCTGGGCGCTGCCGCCTCGCACCATCCGGCGGCTCTCTGAAGCGCTTGCCTTCTACTTTTCCTCATCATCGCTTCGTATTGACTTTCCTTATTTTAAGGGCAGAACACGGGTTTGTCAAGCCATTATGCACAAAATTTATCCTCTGGCAGAGGCGACGGGTGCGAATGTGGATGAGGGGCTGTAAATAACAACCTGTTACCATTCGCTCCTTTTGCAAAGCCGCGCTTAAGGCTTAATCTCCTGCACCGGATTTAATCCGTAATTTTCCGTATAGACCAGGCTGATCCGGTCGCCCTCCTTGTAGCGCACGATTCCATACATCCCTTCGTCGGAAACGTCCACATCAAACAGCTCGTCGCTGCCGGTGATTCCGATATAATAATGGGTGCTCCCCTCAATTACCACGGGTGCGATCAGCTCGATCACTCCGGAAATTTCCAGACTTTCTCCCTGGCTCTGACTAACAATTCCATTGGTGGAAAGAAGTTCCTTATAATCCTTTTCACACTCTTCGATGGTGTCACCGATGGCAACCCACTGGTACTTCTGGACATTGACCATGGCGTATTTTTTTACTAGTCCGGCGTCATCCTTGAGCGCCATGAAGTAGGTGGGCTCACCCGCGATGTTTAAAAGCAGGGGGAAAGAAGCCCTGTATCCCAGGTTCTGTACCTGACCTTCCGCAGAGGACATGGCGGACAACTCCGTCGCTCCTTCCACCTCGTAGTAACGGGTTTCCATGGTCCGCTGATTCATGAGCACGAAGCCCACATTGGACTGGTCTCCGTTGACGGAGGTGATGCCCGTATAAACCCAAACGTCATCGTCCAGCGCCAGATAATTATAGCCGTCCGTGGTAACCAGACAGTCCCTCTGACCCAGGATACTGTTGAAGAAGCCGTGCTGATACATGCCGTAATAGTCATAGAGCTGCATCAGGAGTTCGGCGGAATACACCTTATCGATCCAGGTAGGCACATCCTCCACCGCATAATCCGTACATTCCCCGGTCACGGCGTTCACCAGCACAACCCGGCCCACCGTTTCTCCGCCGAACAGGCCGATGTTGAATTTTTTCACCGGGCAGACCCAGTAAGGCACGCCATTGTCATCGATCTCGAAGAAAAGCTGGTCTCCGAAAATATAGGTAGGAAAACGGAACCGGATATGCCGGTACAGATTCCGGTTAAAGTATTCCGACTTGGAATATTTGATGCCCTCCTCCAGCATGACACACTCCGTATCCTGAGTGGTCATGTCGATGCGAATGTAAGCGGGAATTCCGTTTCTCTGGTTGGTCAGCCATTTGATGGGACTGGCATAGACCAGAGGCGTGACACGTACCGGAACATTGTTATAATTGATCTGAGTGTAATCGTCCGCCACCTCGAACTGGGAAACCATATCCACCAGGCTTCCCATCTTCCTGTCTCCCAGAAGAGCCGCAGAATCCTTATCCAGAAGCGGAATGGAACGATAGTCCGCCTCCTCAATATCTTCAGAAAAATTTCTCGTCTCTACAGTCATGAGCTGCTGGTACTGTTTCGCGTTAATGACCGGAGACGACAGCAGCGTTCCGATTCCATAGACGACAAGCAGCAGCAGGAACAGGATCCCCAGCCATTTGAGGGCCGGATAGTCCTTCAGGGAAAAGTGCATGGATGCCACCCCGAATGTGAAGATTTCCTTTCCTGCCTTCCGGAGCACATAGATCACCATCACGACAGCAACGGCTCCCAGCAGAAAAAACCAGAAGCCGCTGGAATGGATATTGATGGCCGGAAGCGTGATGTAATAGTAAATGAATGCCGCTATCAGAGCGACCACGCCGATAATCGGATACAAGATACTCTTTTTCATTTTCTCCTCTTATTCTGCCGGCTTCTGCCGGCGATGGTATTAGGGTTCCTTTACAGGATATCCGCTTTCCGACCAATTATATCATGAAGAATCCGGCCACGCCAGACCAACGGACAAATTTGGCTGACTTTCGGCCGGATTCAGCTGAAGTTCCCTCTCCGAATGGAGAGCGTCATTTATTTTTCATAAAGGAAACGTTCCGGAAGCTCCAGATGAAAAGCGTCCGCCAGATCGCGGAAGTTATCGGGAGTAATGGTCTGCAGCTTGTCGGGCTTCATGGAAAGCACCTTAATCAGAATCTCAGCGGATTTCTCTATGGTGTGCATCAGTCCGAAGGTGTGATCAAAGCTCTCACCAGAGCAGAACATGCCGTGATGGGCCCAGATTACCGCATCATATTTTTCCATCAGCTTTCCGGTTTCAATTGCAATCTCTCTTCCGCCGGGTACCATCCATCCGATCACGCCCACTCCGTCCGGGAATACAACGGGACATTCCGTTGCCATCTCCCAAAGCTCTCTGGTAAAAATCTCATCCTTCAGCGGAAGCACGAAGGTCAGCGCGATGACATTCGTGGTATGGGCATGGTAGATCACCCTGTGTTTCCCGCCGCTGACACGCTTCTTTACCTCATGGTTCATCAGATGGGTGGGAAGCTCGCTGGTTGGGCCGCCGCCCTCTACAAGGCCCCAACGCTTCCGGTAATTCTCGCCCTTTTCATCGATTTCAATGATGGTAAGGCAGGCTTCCGGATCCACGATAATGTTTCGAAAATATTTTCCGGTTCCCGTCACCATGAAAAATTCTCCTGCCAGATCCGGCACGCTGACGCCGATAGGCGTCCACTCACCCTTTTCATCCAGACGGTTTCTGATGATCTCCACCTCTTCCGGCTTGATCCGATAAGAAAGATTCCCGCCGTTTCTCTCATGCCACCCCTGCTGGTAGCCATCGTCTGCCATCTTGATGAAGTCCTGCACAAATTTTGCATCCAGAATTTTCATTTCGCTTATCCTTTCTTTTTTTGTTTTTATTGGTTTTATGCCTGCATCCAGGTGATTCTGCTTTTCCACGCCCAATCATACACCCGATTCAGGCATAAATCAACATATTTTTTGTGGTTTTTATTGGCCAAATCAAAAAAACTCCTGCCGCTGCCCCTGCGGCAAAAAGGAAGCGGCGTGCATCCCCCAACGCACGCCGCTTCCAGCCCCATACTATTCTTCTCTAAAAAAGTCCTTATTCGTCGTTTCCGTCTTCCAGTTTGGCCGCTCTTGCCGCAACCTCTTTCTCCTGGATATCGGAAGGCGCCTGCTCATAACGGGCGAATTCATAGGAATAATCCCCTCTGCCACCGGTCATGGAACGTAGATCCGTACAGTAACCGTAAAGCTCCATCATGGGAACATCGGCTTCAATTACCTGCTTTCCGCCTGCAATCGGGTTCATTCCAAGCACCCTTCCGCGGCGCTTGTTCAGATCGCCCATCACATCGCCGGTATACTGATCCGGAACCGTTACCTTCATGGAAGCGATGGGCTCAAGCAGAACCGGTCCTGCTTCCATGAAGCCCTTCTTGAAGGCCTGAATCGTCGCCATCTTGAATGCCATTTCAGAGGAATCCACCGGATGATAGGAGCCGTCATACAAAACGGCCTTCACACCGACCACCGGATAGGCTGCCATCGGTCCCTTCTGAACAGATTCCTGAAGTCCCTTCTCCACAGCGGGGAAATAGTTCTTCGGAATCGCGCCACCCACAACCTCCTGCTCGAACACGTAAGGAGTCTCCAGATCTCCGGAGGGCTCGAAGCGCATCTTCACGTGACCATACTGGCCATGTCCGCCTGTCTGCTTCTTATACTTGTACTCCACATCCGATTTCTTACGGATGGTCTCACGGAACGCCACCTTCGGCTTGCTCAGTTCGATCTCCACCTTATATTCGTTGATCAGACGGCTGACCACCACATCCAGATGCTGATCGCCCATGCCGTAGAGAAGCGACTGATGATTCTCGGAATCATTGACCACCTTCAGAGTCAGATCCTCATGCATCATCTTGGTCAGGGACTGGGAAATCTTATCGATGTCTCCCTTGTTCTTCGCCTTATATCTCTTGTATGTATAAGGAACGGAGATTTCCGTCTTACCGTACTCAATGGGCGTATTCTTCGTGGAAAGCGTATTTCCGGTACGCGCGCCGGTGAGCTTTGCAAGAGCGCCGATATCGCCCGCATGGAGCTCGCTGACCTCAATCGGCTTATTTCCCTGCAGCACATACAGCTTTCCGATCTTCTCTTCCACATCCTTATCATAATTGAAGAGCTGGTCATCCGGCTTCAGAACGCCGGAGCAGACCTTGATCAGGGAATACTTTCCGATGAAGGGGTCCACGATCGTCTTAAAGATAAACGCGCTCTTCGCCTTTGCGAAATCATAATTGGCCTGATAGATTTCCTTCGTCTTCATGTTAATGCCGGCGATCTCGCGTCCCTCCGGGCTGGGCAGGTACTTCACGATATCGTCAAGCAGGGTATAAATGCCCTGACAGAGCACGTTGGAACCCATGGACATGGGCACGATGCTTCCGTCATCCACGTTCGTCCTCATGGCCGCGCGGATCTCCGCCTCGGAGAAGCTCTCTCCGCCAAAATACCGCTCCATGAACTCTTCGCTGGTCTCCGCAACCGCTTCCAGCAGCGTATCCCGGCAGATCTGCAGGTTGGACTTGCTGTATTCGGGAATATCGCATTCCACGACTTCCTTACCCTGCCAGCGGTAAGCCTTCTCGGAAACCACGTTGATATAGCCGACAAACTTCTCATTCTCACGGATGGGAAGATGGAACGGAGCGATCTTCTTACCGTAGAGAGCAGTCATATCCTCCACCACCTGGCGGTAGGACGCGTTGTCAATATCCATATCCGTTACGAATACCATGCGGGGCAGCTTATACTTATCGCACAGCTCCCACGCCTTCTGCGTTCCCACTTCCACGCCGGCCTTGCCGGAAACCACGATGATGGCTGCGTCGGCAGCTCCCGCCGCTTCCTCCACCTCGCCTACGAAGTCAAAAAATCCGGGAGTATCAAGTATATTAATCTTCACGCCTTCCCATTCGATCGGAACCACAGACGTGCTGATTGAAAATTTTCTCTTCTGCTCTTCCTTGCCATAATCGCTGACCGTATTTCCGTCGCTGACTTTACCCATTCTGGATGTGATACCGGACAGATACGCCATTGCTTCCACCAAACTAGTCTTGCCTGATCCGCCATGTCCCAGGAGCACGACGTTGCGGATCTTGTCGGTTGTGTAAATGTTCATAGTGCATTCCTCCGTATTATGCAGTTTACGGGTTTTCTGTCAAAGTCCCCAATCCCATTTAAAGCTGTTTTCCAGACTGTTTTTTTCTCTTCCAGAACCCCATGGGTACATTTTACTAAATGTTCAGAAATATTACAAGCAATTTTCGTAAGGTTATACAATTTATTTTTT
>CAJFMW010000137.1 GCA_904392525.1 uncultured Eisenbergiella sp. | reverse complement strand
GGCTTCTCCGACAATTCCGTCCCGCAGCGAGGTGACAAGGAGGTTTACGGCATCCTTCCAGTTTCCGGCAAGGAGCTGTTCCAGAAAGCCGGAAAAATCGATGGAAAATCCGGGAAACAATTCATCCATCCGCTCCGACATGGCATCCAGATTCAATTCCTGAAGCAGTCCGGTCTGTTCCAAGCCTTCCCGCCTCCTTTCTGTCTCCCTCGGGCGGCGGTGGATTTCATGTCGCCCGGGAAGGCATGAAATCCACCGCCGCCCGGCGTATTCCAAAACCGCCGTGCAGGCCGCCATGTGTCAGCTCATAAACCCCGATATGGTCTCGATCAAAGAGAGAAAAACCGGCATTCCCGCAAGTAGCACCGCCGTCTTTCCAAACAGCTCCACCTGTGCCGCAATGGACTGATATCCTGCATCCCGGCACAGCCCCGCACAGAATTCGCTCAGCCAGGTGATTCCGACCACCTTAAACAGAATGCCAAGGTATTCCCCGCTTCCGGCCAGTCGGCTTCCAAAGGAAGCCACCGCATCCTTCATCTGTCCCAGATAAACGCCCACGTAGGAAAAAATCAGGATGGATACGGCGATTCCGATAAAAACGCCGTATTCCTGCTTCCCGCTTTTAAACAGAAGCCCGGTCAGCACTCCCATAATCCCCAGCAGGGCAACCCTCGCCACATCCATTTCCTCTCCTTCCGCCGCCGGCAGGCGGCATTCGTAATGGCAGAAATTGGGCGTAAGCCCAATTTTCAGGAGAAAATCTTCGATTTTCTCCGCCTTCCCTTACAGTTCAAACAGGTTCTGCACCGAAACGAACAGATCGTAAATATAGGGGATGATCCAGGTCAGCACCAGAATCAGTCCGGCAAGGGAAAGCAGAAAGGCATGCTCCTCTCTCCCGCTGTGCTTCAGTATCTGGCTCAGTATGGTGACCAGAATGCCCACGGCCGCTATTTTAAAAATCAGACCTATTTCCATTCTTCCCTCCATGCTCCCTGGCTCCGCCGTCCGGTTTCTGTCCCTTTTCAGAAAAGCAGAATGGCAAGAAGAAGACCTCCCGCTGTGCTGATGGACAGAATCGTTTTTTTCCCGTCTGCCGCGGCCTTCTGCGCCGCCTCCTTTGCCTGCCCCATCTCGCCTGCGAACTGTTCCAGAGCGGCGAGCTGCATCTTGCCGTCCACAAAACCCGTATACTCCGGAAATGTCATCACAAGTGCCTTCTCCTTTTCGTTCAGGCAGGTTCCATGCAGATACTCCGGCATCAGCTCCTCCCATGCCTCCCGCAGAGTGATTCCGGGCTCCGCACGGACCCGGGATGCGATCCGGTGCAGGCAGTCTCCCAGCGCTCCCTCCAGACGTCCGCCCACCCGTAGCAGTCCGTCGGGCAGGGAGGAACGGCTGTACCCCACCTCGCTTCCCAGCATGAGGAAGGTTCGTTCCAGAAGCTTCAGCTCTCCCGCCCTTCTCTCCAGATCCCTCCAGATACACCACCCGGAGCCGGCGCAGCCTGCAATGAGAAGGCATGCGCCGGCAAGCCTCAGCATTTTTCCTCCCACAGGAGCTGCCCCTCTCCATCCAGCACGGAAACGCTCCGTCCCCGGCTTCCTTTCTCATCTCTTCCCTTTCCGGAAAGCATCACATATCTGGAAAACACGCTTTCTCCGGCGTATCCGCAGCCCTCCCCCCAGAGCCGCTCCTGCGCCTCCCGTACCGTTCCTGCATGCATGGTCGCAAGCACCGTGCAGCCGCACTTCAGGGCCTGTCTGACGGAACGGATCTCTTCCTCCCCTCCCAGCTCATCCACGGCGATGATCTCCGGCGCCATGGAACGAAGCAGAAGCATCATCCCTTCTGCCTTCGGACAGCCGTCCAGCACATCCGTCCGCATGCCAACATCGTTCTGCGCCATTCCCCGGAAGGTCCCCGCAATTTCTGAGCGTTCATCCACCACGCCCACCGTCCTGCCGTGGCCGAAACGGTTTCCGTCCGATACCTGCCGCACCAGATCCCGGAGAATCGTGGTTTTTCCACAGCCCGGCGGAGAGAGGATCAGGGTGTTCATAAGCCTTCCCTCCCCGTATACCCAGGGGAGCAGCCGGTCCGCCGCGCCTTTGACCTCATGGGAGATCCGGATGTTCATCCCGGAAATGTATTTCAGGTTTCTCACCCTTCCTCCGTCCGTCAGAACGGCCTCTCCCACCAGCCCCATCCGGTGTCCGCCCGGCAGGGTCAGATATCCCCTGCTGATCTCCTCCTCATATGCATACATGGAACTGCTGCATACATAGGACAAAAGCTCCTCCAGCTCTCCGCGTTCCGCCCGGACTGCCTGTCCTTCCAGCTCCGTCATCTCTCCGCCGCAGGTCAGGAAATATTCCTTTCCTTCCATATAAAGAAGGATGGGACGGTCCGCGCGGATCCGTATTTCCTGAAGCCGCTCTCCGCATGCTGCCGCCCGCCGCCATCTGTTTCTCATGGATTCCGGAAAAATGCGGAGAATATCCTCTCTGACCGCCATTTTCATTCCTCCCTTCTGCCTGTTTTTGAACCGCAACCTGCTTATCGTTACTGCTTCGCAGTCCAGATTCAGAATGGATAACACGTGCTTACGTGCAAGCACGACGCGCGTGTCGTCCATTCTGAATCAGCTGTGAATAGTAACTGCTTATCTCAATATATGAGGACGGGCGGTCAGATAGAATTGTATTCTCATGGCAGATGCAATATAATGATTGCGTAAAACGCAATCCGGCCCGATTAAATCGGGCCGCCCCGCTCCGCGGGGATTATATTGGCTATCCGCGGTTTGATGAGAAAATGCTGCCTACGGCAGCGCTTTCTCATCTGCACACGCGGTATAAGATTCAGGTAAAACGCAATCCGGAAAGGAAATACTGCATGAACAGAATTTTGGTGATCGACGATGATAAAGAGCTTTGCGCTCTGATTCAGCGATGTATCCTGACAGAGAACATAGAGGCCGACTGCTGCGGCAGCGGCAGGGAGGGGCTGGAAAGGTTAAGGGAAAGGGAATATCAGCTTGTCGTACTGGATGTGATGCTGCCGGGCATGGACGGTTTTGAAACGATGGAACGGATCAGGAGAGAATACAGCCTTCCCATTTTAATGTTCACTGCCAGAAACGACATCACCTCCAAGGTGCGTGGTCTGCGGGCCGGGGCGGACGACTATCTCACAAAGCCTTTTGATATGGACGAGCTGACCGCCCGCATTCTTTCTCTGATCCGCCGCTATACGCGCTTCAATCAGCCGGAAGGCTCTTCCGGGCGGCTTGTTTTCGATGGTCTGACCATTGATGCGGACGCCCGTTCCGTCACAACCAGCCGCGGAACCTTTGCGCTTCCTCCCAAGGAATTCGACCTGCTCTGGCTTCTTGCAGGACATCAGGGAAAAATTTTCACGAAGCAGAGAATCTATGAGCTCGTCTGGGGAGAAGAATACTGCTACGATGACAGCAACATTATGGCGATTATCAGTCGTCTACGCAGGAAGCTGGAAAAAGATCCCGGAAAGCCCGAATACATCCAGACAATCAAAGGCGTGGGATACCGCTTTAACAGGGAGGTCTGACAGAATGGAACTGCTCACTCTCATTTCAGTCCTGATTGCCGCCGCTTCCGTCCTGATCTGTGTTTTTGTGATCCGGCGGGTAAAAGCGCGGCTGAATGAAATGCTTGACGCGCTGGCGGATATCAAAGCCGGAAACGGCAGCCGCCGTATTCTGTCCACGACGGATGAACTCACCGCGCCCATCGCCTATGAAATCAACGACATCGTTTCCTCTTATGAAAAAAAGCTGGCCGCATTCCGCCGGACGCAAGGAACCAACAGGCAGCTTATGACCAGCCTTTCCCATGACGTGCGGACTCCGCTGACCACACTGATCGGATATCTTGACGCCGCCCACAGGGGGCTTGTGAGCGGAAGGGAGAAAGACGATTCCATCGAGACCGCCCGCAGGAAGGCCTATGATCTGAAGGAATACATTGATGCCCTGTTCGACTGGTTCAAACTGAATTCCGATGAATTTATTCTGACAATGGACACCGTCGAAGCTGCCGAACTGACGAGGAACATCCTCATCGACTGGATCCCGGTTCTGGAGGAAAAGCGGATCGACTATCGTATTCATATTCCCGAACAGCCTTTCCGGGTACGTCTTGACCCGGACGCCTATCTGCGGACTCTGAATAACCTCATACAAAATGTGATTGTCCACAGCCATGCGGACCGGATGGAGCTCTCTCTGTCGACCCGGGACGGAAAGCTGATCCTCCTCGTGGCCGACAATGGAGTGGGAATGGAACGGGAGGATCTGAAGCATATCTTTGAACGTCTTTACAAATGCGATAAGGGACGCTCCGAAAAGGGAAGCGGCCTTGGTCTGTCCATCGTCCGCCAGCTCGTTGAAAAAATGGGCGGCACAATCAGCGCAGAAAGTACGCCGGGCGGCGGCGCAGCGTTTACGTTATGTTTTCCTCTGGCCGATTAAAAAACTCCGGATTGCAAGGTTAACGCAAGGCTGCGGCAAGGTTTTTGCAAGGCCGGGATGATACAATACCGTATGGAAGATGAACTCGGAATGGAAAGATTGGAGGTATCTATGGACGAATTTATCATTGAAACCAGACATCTTACCAAACAGTACGGTACGCAGAAAAGCGTTTCTGACCTGAATATCCATGTAAAAAAGGGCAGGGTCTACGGTCTGCTCGGAAGAAACGGAGCCGGAAAGACAACGACCATGAAAATGCTTCTGGGACTGACGGAACCAACGTCCGGGGAAATCGAACTCTGGGGAAAGCCCCTGCGGGGAAATGAAAAGGAAGTGCTGCCCCGGATCGGCAGCCTGATTGAATCCCCCGGTTTTTATCCGAATCTGACGGCGACGGAGAATCTGCGCATCTTTGCCGCCCTGCGGGGCGTACCCAGCCGTCACGCGGTCAAAGACGCCCTGGACCTGGTGGGACTTCCCTATCGGGATAAAAAGCTGTTTTCCCAATATTCTCTCGGCATGAAGCAGCGGCTGGCGATCGCCCTTGCGGTCATGCACGACCCGGAGCTTTTCATCCTGGATGAACCGACCAACGGGCTCGACCCCATCGGAATCGCGGAGATCCGCTCCTTTATCCGGCGGCTGTGCGATGAAGGCGGAAAAACCGTTCTTCTCTCCAGCCATATCCTGTCTGAAATTTCCCTGATGGCCGACGACATTGGAATCATCGATCATGGAGTGCTGCTGGAAGAAGAAAGTCTGTCCGCGCTGGAGAGCAAAAACGGACGCTTTATTCACCTGGGGATCTCTGACGCCGCACAGGCTGCCCGCCTGCTGGAAACCGTGCTCCATACAGGGCAGTTCCGGATCGACGACGACAAAAGCATTCGCATTTTTGACACCTCCCTGTCGCTTTCGCTGCTGTCCGAAACCATGGTGAAGGGCGGCGTAGCCCTGTATGATCTGCACCTGTGCGAAAACACTCTGGAGGATTACTTTAGACGTGTGACGGGAGGTGAGGGAATTGCGTAAGCTGGTTCTGTGTGAACTTTTCAAGTACAGGCGCAATAAGGTCATTCCCGCCTTAACCTCTCTGTCGCTTCTCTTCCCTCTTGCCCTGGTTTTCATGACAAAGTCTGATCTGAACGGTGCGGAGACGCTGGCGGAATATCATGCTTATTATGACAGCCTGTTCAATAACAACCTGGTATACAGCTCCATGCTGCTTCTACCCGCTCTGTCCGGCTGTATCAGCGCAGTCCTCTTTTTCACGGAACGGGACTGCGGCGCCTTCAAGAATCTGCGGGTCATACCCGTCACGGAAAGGGAACTGATCTTCGCCAAGCTCATTACGCTGTATCTGTGGTCCGTCATTTATTCTGCAGGTTCCACAGCCGCAATGACCCTGTTCTGCCTCTTTCTGGAGCCTGCCGCCGTCTATGACGCTTTATTCAAGCTTTTCTGCAGCATGCTCACCGGCGTTACCATGGCGACCGTATCCCTTCCGGTTGTCGTAATCGTTATCTATATGAATCAGAGCTATCTGCTGTCGCTGCTGCTGTCATTCCTGTATTCTGTCGCGAACTGGCTCCTTCTTGTCCTTTTTGCGTCCAATGACAGCGCCCTTCGCTGGCTGCCGCTGATGAACGGACTCCTTCTGCCTTCCCGCCTTTTCGGCTGGCGAAAAGCGTTTTGGGGCATCGGGGAGCTGGCGGCTCTGCCGTTTCAGGATTATGTATTTACGGCGCTGTTTCTTTTGTTCTCTTTTCTGATATGTACCTTTTTGATTATCCGCTTTTATAAAAAATGGTCGAGGTAACGGCGATGAAAATTTCCATGCATACTGTCATACTGACTGAGATAAGAAAACTGAGACGATATTCCATCCTGAGAGCGGGACTCATTGTGGTGGTATTGTCAGATCTGTTTGCTTTCGCTCCCGTCTTCGCGAACGACGGGGTGAGGAAAAATTATACGCTCGTCATGAATAACATTCTGGAAAGCAACTGCACCTATTTTTTCCCCGCGCTGATCCTGCTGACCGGAGGCTTCCTTGCCCGCAGGGAATACACCGACGACACCCTTAAGAATATTCTGGCCGTTCCCGTTCCGCTCCGGAAGCTTTTGTCCGGGAAAATGATCGTTCTGTTTTTCCTCACCGTTTTCTTTGGCATACTGAGCGGACTCCTGGGGACTTTTCTGTGCTTTGCCGCCGGTCTGCCGGATCTGACACTTCCCCTCGCCGCTGAATGGATGGGCCGAATCGTTCTGGGGAATGCCTTCCTCTTTATCGCACTGCTTCCCGATCCACAATGCGGCGACGGCTATGATTTTGTCCGCTACTCAAAGGAAGGCGCGTGCTTTTCCCTGCTCGCCGTATTTCTGATCTCCGTCATCCTTTTTCTCGTTTTGCGGCCGGCAGGAATGGCAGACAGAATGAAAACATCGAAGAAGGCTACACGGCCCAAAGGATGGTAGCCGAAGGATCGCTGCCGGATGGCGGCAGGGAAGCGACCTACGGCCACACCCCGGGCGCACCAGTGCAAACGCCCCGCAACGGTTATGATTCACCGCTGCGGGGCGTTCTGTCGGCCCTGGTCATATTGATCCGAACCGGAAAATATATTTTACCGGAAACAGCCCGGATCCGAAACTCAGATCTGCGCCACGTCCTTCATGGAGAAGCTGGTTCTTCCCATCTTATCCTTTCCAAGGCAGACAACCGTTACCTTGTCGCCAAGGGTCAGAACATCCTCCACGCGGTTGATTCTCTGCTTCGCGATCTTGGAGATGTGAACCAGGCCTTCCTTGCCGGGAGCGAATTCGATGAAAGCACCGAACTCCTTAATGCTCACGACCGTTCCCTGGAAGATCTGTCCTTCCTGGAATTCTGTGGTGATGATCTTGATCATCTCCATCGCCTTATCCATCATTTCCTTATCGGTTCCGCAGATCGATACCTTTCCGTCGTCGGAAATATCGATCTTCACGCCGGTGCGGGCAATGATCTCATTGATGGTCTTGCCTCTCTGTCCGACCACATCGCCGATCTTCTCCGGATCGATCTGCATGGAGATGATCTTGGGAGCAAAAGGTCCCACCTGCGGTCTGGGATGAGCGATGCAGGGCGTCATGATCTCGTTCAGGATATACTCTCTCGCCTCTTTGGTTCTGGCAATGGCCTCCTCCACGATGGGTCTGGTCAGGCCGTGAATCTTGATATCCATCTGAATGGCGGTGATTCCGTCATGGGTTCCTGCCACCTTGAAGTCCATGTCTCCGAAGAAGTCCTCAAGTCCCTGGATATCCGTCAGTACGATATAGTCGTCGTCCGTCTCTCCCGTCACAAGGCCGCAGGAAATGCCTGCCACCTGCTTCTTAATCGGAACGCCCGCCGCCATCAGGGACATGGTGGACGCACAGATGGACGCCTGGGAGGTGGAGCCGTTGGATTCAAAGGTCTCGGATACGGTACGGATC
>CAJFMW010000136.1 GCA_904392525.1 uncultured Eisenbergiella sp. | reverse complement strand
GAAAACTCCACCACGGTGATGCCGTTCGCCTTCGCCAGGAGAAAATGTCCCAGCTCATGGGCGATGACGATCACGCTGAATACAATGATGAACAGAATTACAGTTGTCAATGAATCTCAGTCTCCTTTATGCTTTGATACTTTCTATATATTCATAGGTTTCAGCCTCCGCCTGCAGGATCTGCTCCAAATCCGGATTCTCTACCCTGCGGTGATGATCCATGCACTGTTCAATCAGCTCCGCAATGGACAGAAAACCGATCTGCCGGTTTAAGAACAGGGCAACCGCCTTTTCATTCGCCGCATTGAACACGGTGGGCATACTGCCCCCCTCTCCGGCGGCCCGAAGCCCGAGGGAAAGCCCCCGGAAGGTTTCCGTATCCGGCCGCTCGAAGGTGAGGGTGGCGACATCGAACAGATCCAGCTTCTCCCCCTTCATGGGCCGTCTGTCCGGATAGAACAGGGCGTACTGGATCGGCAGCTTCATGTCCGGCAGGCCCAGCTGGGCGATCACCGCGCCGTCCACATATTCCACCGCGGAATGAATGATACTCTGGGGATGGACCACCACCTGGATCTGATCCAGGCCAACGCCGAACAGCCAGCAGGCCTCCATCACCTCCAGTGCCTTGTTCACCAGCGTGGAGGAATCCACCGTGATCTTTTTTCCCATGGACCAGTTGGGATGCTTCAGCGCATCCTCCACCGTCATGGAAGAAAGCTCCTGCCTGCTCTTTCCCCGGAAAGGTCCACCCGAAGCCGTGAGCAGGATTCTCGAAATCCGCCCCGGATCTTCTCCGTTTAAAGACTGGAAGATGGCGCTGTGCTCGCTGTCCACCGGCAGGATGGACACGCCGTGCTTCTTCGCCAGGGGCATGATCAGATGCCCGGCCGTCACCAGCGTCTCCTTGTTGGCAAGCGCGATGGTCTTTCCGCTCTCAATGGCTGCGATGGTAGGACGGATTCCGATCATTCCCACCACCGCCGTCACCAGCACTTCATAACCATCCATTGCCGCCAGCTCCAGCAGTCCGTCCATACCGCACAGCACGTTGGTCTTCAAATCGCTGATACGGGTTTTCAGCTCTGCAGCAGCCTTCTCACTCCACATGACCGCAGTATCCGGTCCAAACTCCCGGATCTGTTTTTCCATCAGGGCCGCATTGCTTCCGGCCGCAAGTCCCGTCACCTTCAGATCCGGATTTTCTCTTACGATTTCCAGTGTCTGGGTTCCGATGGATCCGGTGGAACCCAGAATTGCGATTTTCTTCATTACAGTATTCCCTCTCTATTCAAAACGTATCAGAAGAATGGCAAGATAGTAAATGATGGGCGCCGTAAAAAGCACACTGTCAAACCGGTCCATCACCCCGCCGTGGCCGGGAATCAGCTTCCCGTAATCCTTGATTCCGTGATTCCTCTTAATGCCCGAGGCCGCCAGATCTCCGATCTGTGAAATCACCGCCCCGGCGCCGCAGATTAGCGCGCAGATCCAGACCATGTTCTGTCCCTCAAACAGCCGGTTCAGGAACAGATATCCGAACAGAGCGCCCACCAGGGCGGAGCCAAGAACGCCGCCGACGGCACCCTCCACGGACTTTTTCGGGCTCAGCACCGGAGTCAGTTTATGCTTCCCCAGCGCCATTCCGGACAGATAAGCGCAGGTATCGCAGATCCAGGAGCTGATGAAGATCAGCCAGACCATATAAATGCCGCCCGGAAGCTCTCTGGTCAGCCAGATGAAGGAAAACAGGACGGGGCCGTAGAAGAAACAGAAAAAAGCGGTCATCACCTGTCCTGCCTGCAGAGACGGAAAGGTGACCACATAGGCCGCCATCATTCCGAGGAACACCAGCCCCAGGACGCCCAGCCAGTAAACGGGCTCCGTCTCCAGCAGAAGGACTGTATAATAGACGGCGGTTCCGAGAAAGCCGATCCATTCCAGAATTCCGAAGCGGCCTTTGCCCGCTTCCTTCCCCTCATTCGTCTGCTGCCCCGCTTTCGCGGCGCGCATCAGCTCCCGGAACGCAATCAGGGACAGGACGAACAGTCCGGCCGCCAGCACCCAGTCTCCAGTCAGCAACAGAAAAAGTGCGGCGATCACCAGAATTATGCTGCTTCTCAGTCTTATCCAGAACATATCCTTCCTCCTCGTACGTCTTCTGTCTTATACATCCTTTACAAGCCCGTACCGTCTGTCTCTATGATTATATGCCTCCACGGCCTTTTCCAATTCTTCCTTCGTAAAATCCGGCCAGGCCACGGACGTAAAGTAAAACTCCGTATAGGCCAGCTGCCACAGCAGGAAATTCGAGATGCGCTGCTCCCCGCAGGTACGGATCAGAAGATCCGGTTCAGGAAGTCCTGCCGTATCCAGCGTGCTGCTGATCCGCTCCTCGTCGATCTCCTCCGGGGAGAGCGTTCCTTCCTGCACCTGTTTCGCCAGACTGCGCGCGGCCCGGCAGATTTCATCCCTGCCGCCATAATTTAAGGCAATCTGAAAATGCAGACCGCTGTTTGCCCGGGTGGATTTCTCCAGCTGGTCGATCCGGTTTCTGATATCCTCATCCAGCCTGGTCTTATCTCCAAGCACCCGGACGCACATATTGTTCTTGGCTGCGGTTCTTAAGCAGGTCTTCATATAATTGCGCAGAAGCCCCATCAGCGCGTCCACCTCGTCCTGGGGCCGGTTCCAGTTCTCCGTGGAGAAAGCGTACACCGTCAGATATCTGATTCCCATCCGGTAGGCTTCCTCGCAGATGTCCTCCACCCGCTTCGCCCCCTGAACGTGTCCGTAGTTTCTAGGCATTCCTTTCGCCTTCGCCCATCTTCCGTTTCCATCCAGAATGATTGCCACATGATTCGGTATTTTTCTTTCCGACATTTTACTCTCCATTTCTTCATCGCCATTGAAGCATTTCCGCCACCCGAAAGTGACGACAGGAAAAGGACTTTCCTGCTGTAGAACAAAAAGGGACAAGCTCCCTGCCTGCCCCTCATATTGCTCAGACGAAATTCCTACACGGTCATGATTTCTTTGGACTTCTCCTCCACCAGCTTATCCACTTCCTTGATGTACTTGTCGGTCAGCTTCTGAAGCTCGTTCTCCAGCTCCTTGATCTCGTCCTCAGAAACATCTTCCTTCGCCATCTTCTTGAAGGCATCGTTTCCATCCCTGCGGATGTTGCGTACGGCAACCTTGCTCTCCTCGCCCTTCTTCTTCACATCCTTCACAAGAGCCTTTCTGCGCTCCTCCGTCACTTCCGGGAATACGAGACGGATCACGTTTCCATCGTTGGACGGCGTAATTCCCACATCGGAAGCCATGATCGCCTTCTCGATCTCCTTGATCAGGGATTTCTCCCAGGGAGCGATCTGGATCATTCTGGGTTCGGGAACCGTAATATTTCCTACCTGCTGGATGGGCGTGGGGGAACCATAATAGTTCACCTTAATCTTATCAAGCACATGGGGATTGGCACGTCCCGCGCGGATCGTGGCAAATTCAGCCTCCAGATGCTCGCAGGTCTTTTTCATTTTGCTGTCAAACTGCTGTAATTTTTCATTCATCCTCTATATTCCTCTCATTCTGCCGCACAGGCGGCTTTTTGGGCAGCCCTGCAGCCGCCTCTTTTCTGTCATTCTCCGTCCTTCCGGGCTCAGACGGTCACCTTTGTTCCGTGGAAATTCCCGTTCATCGTATTGACGATGCTGTTTTCTTCATTCAGCCCGAATACCCACATGGGCATATGGTTGTCCCTCGCCAGGATGGAGGCGGTCATGTCAACCACCTGCAGGTTTCTGGCAATCACCTCGTCAATGGAAACCTCGTCATACTTCTTCGCCGCCGGATTCTTCGCCGGATCGTCGTCATACACGCCATCGATGGACTTGGCGAGCAGGATCACATCCGCTTCCACCTCAATGGCTCTCAGCAGTACGCCCGTATCCGTGGAGAAATAGGGATGTCCGGTTCCTCCCGCGAAAAAGGCCACGCCTCCCGCTTCCATACAGGAAACCGCTTCGTCTTTGGAAAACAGCTTCGTGAAGGAGCCGCAGGCAAACGGCGTGAAAACTGCGGTCTGAAGGCCTTCGGCCCTGCACATCTCGGATACATAAATACAGTTCATGACGGTGGCCAGCATACCGATCTGATCCGCCTTCGTCCGGTCCATGTTCTCGCTGGTTCTTCCCCTCCAGAAGTTGCCGCCGCCGATCACAACTCCAACCTGCACGCCGCCCTTTACGACTTCGGCGATCTGGGCGGCGACCTTTCTCACCGTCTCCTCATCGAAGCCGTGCTTTTTATCGCCTGCGAGGGCCTCCCCGCTCAGCTTCAGCAAAATTCTGCGCATAACATCCTCCATTCTTTTTTCTGTTGTAACCGGCTTTTTCTGCCGGTCCTGTCTGGCAAAATTATAGCATCCCTCCATGCAGATGCGCAATCACTTTTTCCAGGTATAAGGCACAAACAGAAGAAGCAGCGGAAAGATCTCCAGACGTCCGGCCAGCATATCGAACATCAGCACAAATTTGGACAGGTCTGAAAAAAAAGCGAAATTTCCCATGGCCCCCACCAGGGACAGGCCTGGCCCCACATTGTTGAGAGCCGTGATCACTGCGGTTACCGTGGTGGTAAAATCGCTGCCGTCAAGACTCACCACAAGAATGGAAAGGGCGAGAATTCCCAGATAGGTGATGAGGAAAATGTTTGCCGCCCGCACCACCGTGTGCTCCATCCTCTTTCCGTCCATCATAACCACCTTCACGCTTCTGGGATGGACCAGGAATGCCAGCTCCTTTTTAATGGTCTTTAAGTAGATCAGTATCCGGGAAACCTTAATCCCTCCGCCGGTGCTGCCCGCACAGGCGCCGATGAACATCAGAAGCACCAGAAGCGTCCGGGAAAATTCCGGCCATTTGTTAAAATCCGTGGTAGCAAAACCGGTGGTCGTCATGACGGAAGAAACCTGGAAGGCCGCATGCCGGAAGCTGTCCGCCAGATTTCCCACCTGAGAAAGGATGTTCAGAGCGATCAGTACGGTAGCCGCCGCAAAAATGCCGAAATAGGCCTTCACTTCCTCAATCTGGAAGGCTTCCTTCACCCGTTTTGTCAGAAGCAGATAATAAAAACTGAAATTCACGCCGAACAGGAACATGAAAATGGTGACCACAATCTGAAGATAGGGGCTGTATCTGGCCATGCTGTCGGACCAGATGGCAAATCCGCCGGTTCCTGCGGAGCCGAAGGTAGTGCACAGGGTATCAAAAAGAGGCATGCCTCCGATCAGGAGGAAAAAAATCTCAAGCGCCGTCATCGCGATATAAATGCCGTACAGCACCAGCGCCGTCTCGCGCACCCGGGGAACCAGCTTGCTCACGGAAGGCCCCGGGCTTTCCGCCCGCATCAGATACATGGTCTGTCCGCTGGAAAGAGGAATGATCTGAAGCAGGAATACCAGCACACCCATACCGCCGATCCAGTGAGAAAAGCAGCGCCAGAACATACCGCCGCGGGAAAGAGCCTCCACGTCCACCAGAATACTGGAGCCGGTGGTCGTGAATCCGGAAATAATCTCAAACAGCGCATCCACGAAGTGAGGAATATCCCCTGTAAGCCACAGAGGGAGCGCGCCGATCAGGCTCATCACTACCCATCCCAGTGCAACAGCCACATATCCTTCCCTCGCAAAAAGGCGAAAATTTCCGCTCCGCTTCAGGGAAAGCAGCACACCGATGGCAAGCGTCAGGAAAGCGCAGATCAGATAAATCGTCCAGATGTCTTCGCCATAGATCAGAGCGACAATCATGGGCAAAAGCAGAAACACTCCCTCCACCCGCATGATCCACCCAAGAATATATGTAATGCTTCTGTAATTCATGAAATGATCCCTCGATTCCGCATTTCCTTTTTCAGGCAAGAATATCTTCGATCTCATCCAGCCCCTTGTGTGTGGTGACAACGATCACCGTATCACCGGCCTGAATTCTGTCCTGTCCGGAGGGAAGAATGATCCTTCCCCTTCTTACAATACTGCACAAAAGCAGGTTGTCCTTCAGCTGCATTTCCGCAAGGGGAATGTCCAGGACCTTCGCCCCCTTCTTTACAGAAAACTCCAGCGCCTCCACCTTGTTATCCACCATTCGATAAACGGCCTCCACAGCGCTCCCCATGGAATTCTGCATGCAGCGCACGTACTGGCTGATCAGCTCCGTAGTCAGATGTCTGGGGCTGACAATGCTTCCCACATCAAAGCTGTCAATGATGCCTCCATAGCTGATTTTGGTAATCTTGGTGATGATCTTGGCATTCGAAACCCTTCCCGCATAGCAGGAAAGCATTACGTTTTCTTCATCCAGGCCGGTAAGGGAAACAAAGGCATCCGCGCTCTCCAGCCCCTCTTCCCTTAAAAGATCCGTATCCGTGGCATCTCCATAGATGATCATGGCTTTGGGAAGGAGCTCGCTCAGCTCATCGCATCTGGCCCGGTTGTTTTCAATAATGCGCACCTGAATTCTGGACTGCAGGAGCTGTTTTGCCAGATAATAGGCCAGCCTGCCGCCGCCCGCAATGATCACGTCATGAATCATCCTGCTCTCAATTCCGATGCTGGAAAACAGCGCTTTCATCCGGTCAGGCGGCACGATCACGGAAATATAATCCCCTTCATGCAGCACCACATTTCCATCCGGAATCAGCACCTGATGATTTTCCCGCTCAATCACACAGATCAGCAGATTGCCGCCCACCCTTTTGCTGGCGTCTATGATCTTCTTTCCGCCCCACGCGGAACCCTTCGGAATCCGGAAACGCACCAGGTCCACCTTTCCCTTCGCGAAGGTGTCCACCTCCATGGCGGAGGGGATCTGAATCAGCCGCGCAATATCTGCAGCGGCGGCCAGCTCCGGGTTGATGGCCATGGACAGGCCAAGCTCTTCCTTGATAAACCCGATTTCGGCATAATAGCCGGGGTCGCGCACCCTGGCTATTGTCTGACAGTGTCCTGCCTTTCTCGCAATCAGGCAGCACAGGAGATTCACCTCATCCTTGTTGGTCACCGCAATCAGCAGGTCAGCCTCCTTCACGCCGGCTTCCTCCTGCACATGATAGCTGGTGGCATTTCCCTGAATGCACATCACATCCAGAAGATTCCCCACCATGTTGACCTTCTCTTCATTCGTATCGATGATCGTGATTTCATGTCCCTCTTCATTGAGCTGCTCGGCCAGAATATAGCCCACCTTCCCGCAGCCTGCAATAATGATTCTCATCAGTAATTCCTTTCTGCAGCAGTTCAGCCCGCCTGCGTCAGCTCATCCAGATAAAATGCGTACAGCTTTTCATAGGTGCTTTCGGAAAAATGAAGCCCATCCGTCAATGTATAGCCAGCCTCCGTCAGCCAGGAAAAGCTGTCGATCCATTCCACCGTCGTATCCAGATCCTCCTGCAGGCCTGCATTGAATTTCTCCACCATTTCCTCTGTAACGTAACGGCCGTCCTCAACCGGGTTGACAGAAGAATAGTAGACCTCGGCTCCCAGCGCTTCCCATTCCGCCGCCTTCCGGTTCACCAGTTCGGCATAGGCCGCCTCGTTAGCCACATCATTGACCCCGAAATTGATCAGAATCTTCGTCCCGCTCTGCACGGCGGCATCAATCTGCGCTACAGCTTCCTCGACAAACCAGTCATAGCCCTGGGAACCCTTGGCGATCCAGCGGTAGGGATTCTCCCCTACAGCATTCTTCATCTGTACGAAACGGGAATCCCCAACGAAGATGATATCCTCCGGCTGTTCCATCGTCTCTTCCGTATGGTTCTCAGCCGTAACCGCCGGCTGAACTTCCTGCGCGCGTACCGACAGAGGCAGGAGAATCAGCATCCCGGCTGCAAAAGCTGCAGTCATGAGGCCGTATCTCCTGCCCGTACGTGTGTCTCTCATTTTCTTAAATCCTTTCCTTGAAAAAGAAACCCTTCCAAATTTGCATCCCTATTATACGTTGGGTTTTCAAAAAAGGCAATCCCCTACCTG
>CAJFMW010000135.1 GCA_904392525.1 uncultured Eisenbergiella sp. | reverse complement strand
AAAAAGAATCCCGCTTGCGGGATTCTCCGCCTGCGGCGGGTCGCGTAAGCGACATCTTCCTTTCCGCCGCAGTGCGATCCACCGGAGGTTTTTATACGATAGGAAATGAAATTTCCTATCGTATAAAAAAACGCCTCAAACCCTGTTCTTCAGGATTTGAGACGGTAATAAACTTTCGTTATTATCGCGGTACCACTCAAATTGACGTAACGTCCACTCTTGTCATACTCTGCGTATGCATGCACTATTATGCACGCCGGGCTGATAACGGGTCCGGTTACCCGCCGACGCCTACTTGATTCGGGCCGGCCTCAAAAGTCCATTCGGCAAAAGCTCCTATACCGCATTCCCACCATCCGCGGCTCTCTGAGATATTCACTGATGCTTACTACTCTTTCTCACAGGTTTGGGGTTTTCTGTTAGCAATAAGATAGCGCAAAACAGTCCGTCTGTCAACCCACTTTTTGGAGAAAATTTACGATGCCCGTCCTGACAGCTGCTTCTTCCCGCTTTGGGAGACGTCATTTCTCACAGAGAAATCACCCTGCCCGCCTCTCCCGGAAGGCACTTTTCTCCAAACGCCTCCCTCATCCGCCCAATCGCTTCGATGCCTGTGCAGTGCAGGGGGATGATCCATCTGAAATCGCAGCGGCGCAGCCCTTCCACCGTGGCGGACAGCCGCCTTTCTCCGCAGCCTCTCAGGTGCATGCCGGCAAGAAGCAGCCACAGCCGCTCATTCGGAAACGCTTCCTTCACCCGTTCCAGGCAGTTGAGGATTCCCAGGTGGGCGCAGCCCGCGAATACGGCAAGTCCTTCCGGCGTACGGATCACCAGAAGCTGTTCGTCCTCCATGTAATCCTGAACAAGGCCGTCCGCCCTCCGTACAAAAAACTGATCCGGCAAGGGCTCTTCGGACACTGTGGCCCGGATTCCGCTTAAGGTCCAGATGTCCGGAAAGATTTCCTCCTTCTCCCCGGTCAGATACAGAAGTCCTCTTTCCTGAAGCAGGCTTCGGATATCGCAGCCATCGTTCTCACCGTCCGCTGTCTCGCGGACCTCTTCTTCGCAGTCCTTCTTTCTGCGCCAGGGAATTCCGATCTCCCGATATGTCCCCCGCTCCCTGCTGCCGGTCAGCTTCTCCTCAAAGGCCCTTTCCCGCACAAAAACAGGCGGGAGCTGTTCTTGCGGAAAGCCCGATAATCCCCCGGTGTGATCGTAATGACCATGGCTTAACACGATGCCGTCCAGGCCGCTTAAATCCGTCTTCAGCTTCTGCGCATTCTGCAGATATACGCCGCTCTGGCCCGTGTCGAACAGGATCCGCCGTCCCACCGCTTCCACCAGAACGGACAGACCGTGCTCCGCCAGAAGCCCTCTCTTATTCACCGTATTTTCCGCCAGTATCACAAGCTTCATTGTTGTCCCCCCGCGTTCCTTCCCGGCTTTTCCCGGGATTATCTCCGGCATATCCGTACCCGTTTCAGGCTGCAAATCAGATGCTTTTATCATAAGCCGCATGGCTTCGGATTGTCAATTATTGTTTACAAAACGTTTGATTTCTGTTTTATTTTTATTAAATTTGCATTAAATATCCCATTCCTGTATTGACTGTCCTTCGGAAAACATTTACACTCTTGGAAGGAGGATACTGCAGCAACGGCAGTCATCATGCTGTGGTAAACGATTTATGAATCTCGAAAAACAGAAAACCTTTCTGATCCGTTTCGCTTTTTGGGTGATTATCATCGCCATCATTTATATCTGCCTGAAGTATGCGCTTCCTTTTTTCGCTCCTTTTGTATTCGGCTTTGTCATTGCCTTTCTTTTGAACTGGCCGATCCGGTGGCTGGAAAAAAAGCTGCGCGTTCCGAGAGTGCTTCCGGCCATTCTGCTGACGGCTCTGTTTTTTGTTGCAGCAGGGGCCCTGATCACTTTTCTGGGCTTCCGCGTTTTCGCATCAATTAAGCAGGGAATTGGAGCGCTGCCCTCCTTCTACGGCACTACGCTGCTTCCGATGCTGGAGGATCTGTTTTCTCAGCTTGAAGTAACTCTGTCCGCGCTGGATCCTTCGGCGGTCGCCGTCATTGAGGATATTTCACAGGATGTAATCGGTTCGCTTGGAAGCTTCGTATCCAGCGCTTCCGTCCGCGCCATCAGCGCCATTTCCTCACTGGCGACCTCCGTTCCCGGCACGTTTCTGAATCTGGTCATCACCATCATTGTGACCTTTTTCATGACCATCGACTATCCGAAGATTACGGAATTTATCCTGCGGCAGTTCCCTGAGGGAGGACGCAGGGTTGTGTTTGAAATCCGGGAATATGTCTGCGGCACGCTGATCAAATGCATCCTTTCCTATGCGTTGATCCTATTCATCACCTTCACCGAGATTTCCATCGGCCTGACGATTCTCAAGGTTTCCAACGCCCTCCTGATTGCGGGCTGCATCGCCATTTTCGATATTCTGCCCGTACTCGGCACCGGAGGCATCATGATTCCCTGGGCGATCCTGTCTCTGATTACGGGTGATTTTTTCCGCGGCTTCGGTCTGCTGATTCTGTATCTGATCATTACCGTAATCCGCAACATCATTGAGCCCAAAATCGTGGGGCATCAGGTGGGACTGCATCCGGTAGTGACGCTGGCCAGTATGCTGGCAGGTCTGAACCTGTTCGGCATCATCGGCCTGTTCGGTTTTCCGATTACGCTGTCGCTTCTGAAGAATCTGAACGACAGAGGGGTGATTCACATTTTCAAGTGACAGGCTTCCTTTCTGTTTCTTTTCCCGGAGCCTTCTCTCCAGCGTTCCTTCCGCTCCCATCTCACCCGGCAGGTTCCGGCGGGGGTAAGCGTATTTGCCTCCACCCGGTCCGCACACCGCGATCTCAGCCATGGCCGGTTTATGCTCCTGAAACAGGTCCCTCCCGAACACCGGCATCTGTTTTTCCGGCCGAGGCGCGCTGATCCACTCTGCCTGTTTGATTTCCTCTCCGCTGCTATTCCCCATCTTTTCCTCGTTTTCAGTCCTTCTGGCAATCGTAAGCCCGATGAGCAGAAGTACCGGGAAAATGACGGCTGCAAGGATTCCCGCCTGCAGATTTCCTCCCGCCCGCTGAGCCACCATGCCCACCAGTCCGGGGCCGCTCATGCAGCCAAGGTCACCGGCAAGCGCAAACCAGGCGAACATGGTCGTTCCGCCTTTGATCCGTTTGGCCGCAAGGCTGAAGGTGCCGGGCCAGAGCACTCCCACGGAAAATCCGCACAGGGCACAGCCGATCAGGCCAAGCGCCGGAACGGGTGAAAAGGAAATCAGCAGATAAGTGATCAGGCAGAGGATGCCGCTTGCCGTCATATATCTGGTAATTTCCACCCGGTCGCTGCACTTCGCGTAAAGCACCCTCGCCGCTCCCATCAGCAGTGCGAAGGCAAGCGGGCCTGCCAGGTCGCCCACGGTTTTCGTCACGCCCAGCCCTTCCTCCGCAAAGGTGGAGGCCCACTGGCTCACCGCCTGCTCACAGGCTCCCGCGCAGAGCATCAGAAGAACCATCAGCCAGAACAGGCCGTTGCGGAGCAGACCGGTTCCCCTGCTGTGTTCTCCGGACGCCTCCAGAAACGGCACCGGAACCAGGCAGAAATAGATCAGATTCAGTATCGGAATCGCCGCCCACAGGCAGGCCATGAGCTGCCAGTGTGCCACGCCGACAAATGCAAAAAACAGGGTAGAAACCGCCACCACGCCTGCATGTCCCCAGCAGTAAAAGGAATGCAGCAGGCTCATGGCCGCTTCCTTTCGCTCCGTAGGACATGCTTCCACGATGGGGCTGATGAGCACCTCCAAAAGGCCGCCGCCTATGGCATAGACCATGACTGCGATCAGAAGCCCTGCAAAGGGACTTGGCAGCAGATCAGGCAGAGATGCAAACAGCAGAAGGCCTGTCGCGGAAAACAGATGCGCGAGGATGGCACTCGCCTTATATCCGATCCGGTCGATGAACAGAGGCGATAAAAGATCCACCGCAAGCTGCACGCCGAAATTGACGGAAATGATCACTGAAATCTGATTCATGCTGATCCCGTACTGTCCTCCCAGCGTCACGAACAGCAGGGGCGCGAAATTGTTGACGATAGCCTGTACCACGTATCCGATGAAACAGGCGTAAACGGTATGTTGGTAGTTGTTTCTGATTGTCTTCAGCATAGCTGCCTCTCCTTATGTCTGATTCAACTTCATTTTCCGTATGCGCATCCGCTCCGGACTGTCTGAGCCGATACGCAGGAACAGAATCTTTTCTGTTATATCAGACCCGGACGATTGATTCTATCAGAAAAAGGGCTTATAATATGACAAAAGCGCCCGGATTTACATTCCATGACAGAATGTTCCGCTGTCCGGGATAACCGGGAGGAAAACACAGGAGATGGAAAATCAGAAGAAAGAAAACACGGATAAACCGGTCCCGAAAAAACAGTCTGCCGGCTTCCTGTATGAGGTGAGAAAAGAAAATATCCGGCACGGAGAGGTGGGATTTCCATGCGCCGGTTATCTGGACCGCTATCAGAATTCGGAGGATTCCTTTCCCTGGCACTGGCATGATGAGCTGGAAATCGCCTGGGTCACACAGGGCAGCGTCACCGTCTTTATTCATGCGCACTCCTTTGAGCTGCATGAGGGAGAGGGCGTTTTCATCAACCGGCGCATTCCCCATTCCTATTCCGGCACGGATGCGGGACCGGCGCAGATGCCGAATGTGCTTTTCCGTCCTGCTCTGGTATACGGCACACAGGAAAGCGTCTACTGGGAAAAATATCTGAAGCCGCTCCTTCTTGCGTCCTCCTTTTCCCATGTGGTCCTGACCGGGGAAGAGGCATGGCAGACCGGCCTGCTCTCCCATGCCAAAAGGGTCTTTCTCCTGTTGACAGAAAAGCCCTTTGGCTATGAGTTCCATGTGCGTTCCGCGCTTTCGGAGATTCTTCTGCTTCTTGCACAGAATATGGCAAAAGCGACGGATGCCGCAGACGGCAACCTTCTCCGTCAGGCCGACATGGACCGCATCCGTCTCATGCTTTCCTTCATTCAGGAGCATTATACGGAACCGCTTCAGGTGCAGCAGATCGCCGCAAGCGCATTTTTAAGCCGCCGGGAATGCCTTCGGTGCTTTCAGCGTACCATCGGAACCTCACCCATGCAGTATACCATTGAGCTTCGTGTCCAGAAGGCCCGGAAGCTCCTTCTTGAAACCGATCTGCCCCTTCTGGATATCTGCACGGAATGCGGATTCCAGGATCAGAGCTATTTCATTAAAACCTTTCGGGAACGGACGGGCATTTCTCCCGCCAGATTCCGGAAGCGCTCCGGCATGACAGCTGCTGCCTCCCCGTCCTCCATCCGCGGGTCCGGAGGTCTCCGCTTCTGATCATTGTTTTCAGGGTTCCAGCCGCTTTTTCATCCACACATGGGGACAGCCCTCATCAAAATCCGTCTCTCCGTATGCAGTATATCCCTGTTTTTCATAAAAGGGCTGCGCCTGCCTCTGGGCGTGAAGCCGAACACTTCGGCCGCCCGCCTTTCTGATCTCCCGCTCGGCTTCCGCGAGCAGAAGGGCGCCCAGATTTTTTCCCCGGTATGCCCTGCGGACTGCGAGCCGTCCGAACAGGTATCCCCCTTTCTCCTCATCCTCATAAAAGCGGCCTACTGCTGCGGGAAATCCGTCGCAGAACAGGACCAGGTGGACAGCGTATCCGTCAATCTCATCAAATTCCTCCTGAAATCCCTGTTCCCGCATAAAGACTTCTTCCCTGATTTGAATGGCCTCTTTGGGCAGGGTATCATAAACAGCGACTTCTGCTTTCACATTGCGCACCTTCCTCTTTTTCCTATATTGTTCTGTATGGTTTTTCAAGCTGCTTTGTACGCTCCCGGCCATCCGCACAGCCGGAGTCCCGCAAAAGTATAACACATCCGCCTGTCCTGTACCATCATCCGGCAAAATTTTGCCCTACCTGTCCCGATTTTTTGTTGAATCCACCCTGTTTCCGTCCTATAATTTTCTCAGTATCCTGCTTACGAAAAAACATTTTGCAGCAGGAACTCTTTCGGGAACACAGGAAGGGGAAGCGCAAAAGCGCTCTGGAGGCAAAAAAGCGGCCACCCGGCCGCAGAAAAGGGGACATATGAGAAGTCAGGAATTAAGAAAACAGGCGCCGGAGCTGGACCCGCTCCGGCTGGGTACGGGATGGAAGAGGGAGGATCTGGCAAAGCCGCAGATTCTCATTGAAAGCTCCTTTGGGGACAGCCATCCGGGCAGCGTCCATCTGCTGGAGCTGGCGGAAAAGGCCAGGGCGGGCACCGCACTGGAAGGAGGATTCGGCGCGCGATACTTCTGTACGGACATCTGCGACGGGGAGGCGCAGGGCCATGACGGGATGAACTATTCCCTGCCCTCCCGGGACATGATGGCGAATATGATCGAGATTCATGCCTGCGCCACGCCCTTCGACGGAGCCATTTATATCGCGGGCTGTGACAAAAGCATGCCGGCGCATCTGATGGCGGCGGGCCGGATCAATATTCCCTGCGTCGTCCTTCCCGGCGGCGTCATGAACGCAGGACCTGATCTTCTGACGCTGGAGCAGATCGGGGCCTACAGCGCCATGTATGAACGGGGCGAAATCAGTGAAGAGCAGTTTCTTTTTTATCAGACCCATGCCTGCCCCTCCTGCGGCTCCTGCTCCTTCATGGGAACCGCCTCCACCATGCAGATCATGGCGGAAGCGCTGGGGCTTGCCCTTCCGGGAACGGCACTCCTGCCCGCTGCGGAAAACGGCCTGCAGGACGCTGCGGTGCAAGCGGGCAGACAGGCCGTGCGTCTGGCCCGGATGGGGCTTGCGCCCTCCGACATCGTTACAGAAAAATCCTTTGAAAACGCGGTGATGGTCCACGCAGCAATTTCCGGCTCCACCAATTCTCTCCTGCACCTTCCCGCCATCGCCCATGAATTCGGCATCCGTCTGGACGCGGACAGCTTCGACCGGCTCCATCGGGGTGCGCACTACCTGCTGAACATACGTCCCGCCGGAGAGTGGCCCGCCCAGTTCTTCTCCTATGCGGGCGGCGTTCCGGCGGTGATGGAGGAAATCCGCAGTATGCTGCATCTGGATGTGATGACCGTGACGGGAAAAACGCTCGGTGAAAATCTGGATGAGCTTAAAAGGAACGGCTTCTATGAGGAGCGGCAGAAGCGCCTTGCTGATTACGGCCTGAAAAAAGAGGACGTGATCCGTCCCTTTGATCATCCCTTCGGCACAAACGGAAGCGTGGCAGTATTGAAAGGGAACCTGGCTCCGGACGGATCAGTGGTCAAGCACACGGTGGTGCCGAAGGAAATGTTTTCCGCCGTGCTCACCGCCCGGCCCTTCGACTGTGAAGAGAACGCCCTGCGCGCCGTACTCACTCATGAGATCCAGCCCGGCGACGCGGTCATCATCCGTTATGAGGGCCCGAAGGGAAGCGGCATGCCGGAAATGTTCTATACCACGGAAGCCATCGCCTCTGATCCGTTGCTTGCCACCACCACGGCCCTGCTGACGGACGGACGCTTCTCCGGCGCATCCAAGGGCCCCGCTGTGGGCCATATTTCTCCGGAAGCAGCGGAGGGAGGCCCCAACGCGCTGGTGGAGGACGGCGACCTGATCGAGCTGGATATTGAAAAGTGCCTTCTGCGCCTCATCGGCGTAAAGGGGCAGCGGATGGAGGAAGCTCAGATCGAAGAGATTCTCCGCCGGAGAAAAGCGGCATGGACGCCCCCGAAAAACAGATATGAAAAAGGGGTTCTGAAACAGTTCGCCAACCTGGCGGTATCGCCGATGAAGGGCGGGTATATGGAGGGCTGAATACCCCTCTGCCGAACCATGACTGACTAATCATGGAACAGGCCGCTGTCCAGAATCCGGCTGTTTTTATCAAATCCGGTCTCCCGTTGATACTGCGCAAACTGCTCCGGGGAATATGTTTTTCCCGTGTTCTCCGGATCAGGAGCCGTTCCCATCCGGATCAGCGTCTCCCCGTCCGACCGGCAGTAGAGGTTGTTTTCGATCACAAACCGACGCATATGTGCCTCATCCACACCGGAGGAAACAGCCGCTCCGTCGTCCGGCGCCTGCCCGAACACATTGTTTCGGATGGTGCAGTAAATTTCTCCCGGCTCTATCTCCTGTTCCAGCCGCCAGATCAGCACCGATACACCGGTCATG
>CAJFMW010000134.1 GCA_904392525.1 uncultured Eisenbergiella sp. | reverse complement strand
CACCGGGTTATTCAGCGCCAGAATCCCTTCGGCTTTGACGAAAAGCCGGTAAAGCCGGTCAGCTGCGTTCCGGAATTTTTCATTTTCAAAGCCTTCCCGAACGAAGGCTTTTACCACGCGGATGGCGGAGACATTTTCCTGCACGCTGGCGTTCAGATCGTCATATCTGCGGAAGACCTCATCAAAAATCTTCGTGGTTTTCAGCATGATAAAAATCAGAATGGCTCCCAGAAAAAGAATGGCGATCAGAAAGATGGCGGACAGGCGGGGGCTGATGAAGAAGCACATCACCATACTGCAGACCAGCATGAGCGGGGCCCGAACCGCGACGCGCAGGATCATCTGCCAGGCGTTCTGGATGTTGGTCACATCCGTGGTCATCCGGGTCACCAGCCCTGCGGTGCTGTATTTGTCGATGTTGGAAAAAGAAAATTCCTGTATCTTTTCATAGATGCTGTCCCTCAGGTTGCAGGCGAAGCCGCAGGACGCTTTCGCGGCGCAGGTTCCTGCCAGAATGCCGAAGGCCAGGCTGCAGAAAGCCATGAGAAGCATGAGGCCTCCGTACAAAAGCACCTTCTGAAGGTTTCCCGCCTCTATGCCCCTGTCGATGAGCGAGGCTGTAATGAACGGGATCAGAACCTCCATCACCACCTCGAGCGCGGTAAAAAACGGGGCGAGCAGGGTATCGCGTCGGTATTTCCCGATCTGCCCCAAAAGTGTTTTTAACATAACTACCTCCTTTTTGCCGCCGCTTGCCGGCGGCTTTTTATTCTGAAAAGAACAGCGTCAGCTGTTCTTTGGCACGAACCAGCGGTTCGTGCCGGCCTCCTTTTTGCCGCCGCAGGCGGCATTCAAATCATTCGGAATTGGTTTACTCTATGAACTATTATAGGAAGGCGCGCTTAAATGTGAATTTAGAAAATATTATAATTAATAAGAAAAACTTATTAAAAAGGAGAAGAAAATGACCATATTTCAGATGGAGTGTTTTGTGGCGGTGGCGGAAAATCTGAGTTTTGCGCGGGCGGCGGAGCAGCTTCACGTCACCCAGCCGGCGGTCACCCAGCAGATTCATGCTCTGGAGAAAGAACTGAATGTCAGGCTGCTGAACCGTTCCACAAGAAGCGTGAAGCTGACGGAGGAAGGGAAGATTTTTCTGCAGGATGCAAAACAGGTGGTGGAGGTTTCGGAGCGGGCCAGAAAACGGTTTGAGAATCCGGACAGCCGGAAAATACGGCCCCTGACGCTGGGGTGTTACAGCTTTGCCGGGCTGTTTCAGCTTTCAGATATCCTGAAGAAGCTTTCGGAGCTTTACCCGGACCTGCATCCCAGGCTTCAGATGACTCCGGCCAGACATCTTTACCGGCAGCTGGAGGAAGGGGATATGGATGCGGTCATCGGCTTTCGGGAGGCTGAAACCATCAAAGTTCCGGCGGTCTATCAGGAAATGAAGAAGATCCGGATCGTCTGCATCTGTGAAAAGGGGCACCGGTTTGCGGGCAGAGAATCTGTTTCGGCGCAGGATTTGAAGGGAGAAAGGCTGGTTCTGTTTACGCCGACCCTGCTTCCGGCCTCCATGGGGCAGATGCAGGGCAGGCTGGTAGAAGGAAGACCCCTTCCGGAGTTGTATTTCTGCGAATCGGTGGAAGCGGCAGCCATTCTGGTGCAGGCAGGATTTGGTATCTGTGTGATGCCGGAACTGTTCGTTCCGTTGAATGCGCCGCTGCTTCGGATTCCCATGGAGGGAATGGATCCCATATCCTTTGGCATTTATTACCGCAGTCTGCGGGGGAATGAGGTATTAAAGACATTTGTCCGCCTTCTGCGGGCAGAGGGCGGACAAACGATATAGAAAATTTTCCTACTTCTTTTTCAGTGTCAGGAGAACGGCGATGAGAATGAGCACCAGGATCAGCAGTGCGGCGGAGGCGACGAGAACGATGATGGTTGTCGGGCTTTTCTGCGCCTGTGAAACCTGGATGGTGTTCAACTGTTCTGCGGAAGCGTCCTCTGAATCGGTATCAGGAAGGCTTCCTTCCGGTTCGGCCGCAGTTTCCGGTTCTGTGTTTTCCTCTTCTGCGGTTTCTTCTTCCGATGGCTGTGTCTGACCGCCTGACTGTGTACCCTGCGGACGCTGTACGCCCATGGACTCAGGCGTCGGCGTATAGCTCGGGGAGGACTGAACCGGCGCTGTAATCTGTGGGGTATCGGCAGGCTGAGGAAGCGGCTGGGTGAGAGCTGCATTGATCGTTTTATACAGGCTGCTCAGGTAGGAAAGCGGATAGTAGACGCGTCCTTCCTCCTTTGCCAGCGCGGTCAGGGCCGGGATGATGACCGGATCGCCCCCGTCCCAGCGCACGATCAGGGCCACATTGGGATTTCGTCTCAGGGCATCCATGACACTTTCCGGCATTCTGTCATAAGTAACCGCGTTCACATTCACCGTTTCTCCCGCCTTCGCCTTCTGAATGAGGGCGCGTACCTCCTCCCAGAACTCCTTTTCGTAATCCGGCACGTAGGTACTTGAATCATCATTTTCCGAATCGTGATCGGAGGAATCGTGGCTGTCGGAATTCTCGTCCCCGGAATTCTGATTCCCGGAATCCTTATTCCCTGAAGAGCCGCTGTCGGAGACTTCCTCCCCGGAAGAACTGCTGTCGGTGGAGCTGTCCTCAGAGGAACTGCTGCCGGACTGGGTTTCAGAAGGTGTTTCTGTTGTACCGGTTTCGGAAGGAATTTCGGTGGTGCCGGTTTCTCCGCCGGGTTTGCTGTCCTGATACAGGAGGGCGAATACTCCGGGGATGGAAGAGGATTCCAGGGTGAGCGCTGTTTGCCCATCCGTCTTCGTTTCCAGCAGCTGCGCTTCCGTTTTTCCGTCGGAGCCGTCCTTCAGCGCCGCAATGTGGAAGGTGCGTTCATATCCATCCGCAGGCTGCCCCGCTTTGGAAAAGGAAAAACGAAGCGTAAGCGGCTGTTCTGTTAAGGACCAGTCATAGGTATTGGAGGCGCCGGGAGTCTGTACGGTTTTGCTCACAGAAATACGAAAACTGTCCATGAGAACGGCCTGATCGAGCAGAGAAAGAACCGTTTTTTCTGCTGTTTCACTGATTTCGTACGGAACCGCTTTGAGCTGGAAGGAAATTCGCGTGATTTTTCCATCCAGAAGCTTCTGCGCCTCTTCCTGTGTGAGGGAAGAAAGCACGACAGAGGCATCGGGAATGGACACGAAGTCCTTCGCTTTCTCATCCACATTTATGCTCAATCTGATGCAGGACAGATAAGAAAGGCTTTTATAGTAGTTCTGAAGGATTCCGTCGTCAAGAGTCAGACCGCTGCTTTTCTTCAGCGCCTGATACTGCACCCAGGCGTTCAGATAGGCGGCTTCGGTGTCTGCGTCACAGTCCGTCCCTTCCGTAAGGGATGGAAGCTCCTTAAAGAGCTGCTGCAGCTCAGTTTTTGACAGCCTTCGGAAGGAAACGGACAGAGTATGTGTGTCGTTATCTCCGGACAGGGAGTCCGCCTCCAGAATATAGGAATTCTCCTTAACCTGCGAGGTGATGTCCACATCGTCCAGCTTCACCTCCCCGATGCGGAAACCGGGATCAGGAGAGAAGCTGAAAGTAATTCTGGAATCTTCTTCAATGGAAATCCTGCATTTTGGATCCACAGTGCCTCCGGAACCGCAGGAAATTTCAAGCTGACGGATAAAATCGGAGGAATCATCGGAACCGGACGGTTCTGCCGTATCTTCAGATTCGGAGGGAATCTCGGGTTCTGTGGATTCTGTTGGTTCAGAGGGCTCCGGCGTTTCCGTGGGCTCCGATGTTTCGGGCTCGGTAATCTGAACCTTCCAGGTATGAGATTCCTGCAAAAGGACGGTGTTGTTTTCGCCCGAAGCCGCTTTTACCTGAGCCTCTACCTGTACGGAAACAGATATCCCGCAGGCCTCGGTAAAGGACAGAGAGGACAGATCGTACCCTTTCTGTTCATGCTGACGGCCGTTTTCCTCCCAGGACCAGGTATAGTAAAAGAGAACATCCCCTTCTTTGGCCGTGTCTGCGGCGCTGTAGAGCGGGTGGGAAGCGGTGACGGACAGCGCATGCCCTTTTCCGTCATATGTGATATTGATATCCTCGCTGAAGCTGATTTCAGGTGAAGCGATATCTCTTACGGCATAGAGGGTATCTCCTGTCACAGGAGTGCTTTCGCTCACGCCTTTTGAGTCGGAGGAAGGATCAAAGACCCATCTGCAGGAAGAATAGCCTGCTTCATCGGGAATTTCAGGAAGCTTCCAGGACGCGTCCTTCACCCATGCGCCCCGGGTATTCCTGTGAAAATTAATCGGGAGCTGATACAACACCTGACGCTCTGTAATACTGCCGTTCACATTCTGAAAGGTCAGATTAATGGGATAGCCGGCACGCTTCCAGTCCGTCGTAATGCCGGCTGAAGCAAACTGCTCAAAAAGCCCCTTGTTTGGGAAGACCAGAACAGGGCCGGCATCAAAAGCAGAGGAACCGCAGGAGGAAAGAGAAGCCGGCAGATAAACGGTGGAAAAACCTGTTCCGAAAAACGCCTGTGTTCCAATTGTGGTAACGGTTTCCGGCAGCTTCAGCACGCCCGTCAGACCGCTGCAGCCATAAAAGGCCTCCTGACCGATGGAGGTGAGCGGTGCCTGAGACAGATCCAGATTTCGGAAGGTGAGAGCGGGATAAGCCGAAGCATAGCGGTCCAGACGGAAAGCCTGATCGCCAATTGCCGTGACGGAAACTCCGTCAATCTCGGCAGGGATGGTGAGATCCACGCTGCTGCCGGACTGTGCAAGGCTGTCCAGATAGGCTTCGCTGATTCCGGTGATGGTTCCATTGGAAAAGATGTATTTTTCGGGCGCTTTTGTATCTTCTGATGGAGAATTGGGATCCTGGACGGGATCGGAGGAGTCGACAGTTGCATCGCTCTCCTCAATTGTGGCGGGTTCGCTGCTCTCCACAGCGGTGGAAAGCTCCGTGGAACCAGCCGCAAGAACGCCAACGCTGTCAGTGAAAAGAACGAGCACAGCCAGAATTGCCAGAATCGGCAGATAGAATGATAGACGCTGCCATTTGTTGTTTGTCATACAAAACTCCTCCCCTCTATATAAACACATAAAAATCCCTTTCTTCTTAATATTATGGAATATTCAGACAGGAAAAACAAGGAAGAAAATCTTAAGAATTATTATTCAGATATATCTGAACAGTAACGTCCAGGGACTTCTTTTTCCAATCCCTCTGTGGTATTATGGAGAGCGGATGAAGGCAGCCTGCTGATGGCAGGGCAGAAAAATAAGAATATGCCGGAATGCCTTTTTTCATAAGGCCGGCAGTCTGAAATGGAAATGAGCAGATGGAAATGAAAAGTGATGAAGTAAGAAATGAAGAAATAAAAAGCGGAGAAATGAGCGAAGGCTTTGCGGAAACGAACAGCTCCGATAAGGAGCAGGGGGTGCTCATGAAGCAGCTTGCGGAGGCGGAATATCCGGAAAAAATTCTGGAAAGCGCCCAGCCGTTCATGGAGCTGATGAGTCGTTACCGCTGCGCCATGATGGAGGTGGAGACCAAGCTGCGGGTGCTGGATGAGGAATTTTCTCTGACCTACGACAGAAATCCCTTTGAAACCATTAAGAGCAGACTGAAAAGACCTGTCAGCATCATAGGGAAAATGAAGCGCCGGGGTTACCCGCTTACCGTTGAAGAGATTGAAAGACAGCTGAATGATATTGCGGGGATCCGGGTGATCTGTTCCTTTCTCGACGACATTTATACGCTTGCGGATATGCTGGCAGGGCAGGACGACATCCGCCTGCTGGAGAAAAAAGACTATATCGTCTCTCCCAAGCCCAACGGTTACCGGAGTCTGCACCTGATTCTGGAGGTGCCGATTTTTCTTTCCCGGAGCAAGCAGTATATGAAGGTGGAGGTGCAGTTCCGCACCATCGCCATGGATTTCTGGGCGAGCCTGGATCATAAATTGAAGTACAAAAAGGATGTGCAGGATCCGGAAAGGATTGCCGCACAGCTGAAGGAATGCGCGGATATTATCAGCGGTGTGGATGAGAGAATGCAGCAGATCCGGGATCAGATCGAAACAGGAGAAAAGGAGCAGGTATGAAAATGGAAGAACGGATTACCCCGCTGATACAGATTTATCATGACAGGGTTCCAGACCTGCTTCAGGAATTGTTTGAAACGCCTCCCTTCCGCAGGCTCAGCGACGTGGGGATGCACTGCGGCTGTGACTACAGCTCCTTTCCGCTTTTCAGGTTTCGGCCCATGGCAGAACAGGCGGAGCGCTACACCAGAGATCTGCACAGTCTGGGGGCGGCTCTGATCGTCCAGCATTTTACCGGGGATCTCAGGCAGAGCACGGCGGGGCTGCTCCATGATATCGCGACGCCCGTGTTCGCACATGTGATAGATTTCCTGAAGGGTGACCACGTGCGTCAGGAGGCGACGGAGGAAGCCACCGGAGAAATGATTGAGACCTCTCCGGACATCATGGCTATGCTGCAAAAATACGGCATTCAGACGGAAGAGGTATCGGATTATCACCTGTATCCCATTGCGGATAATCCTTCGCCCGGCCTTTCGGCAGACCGGCTGGAATATACGCTTGGGAATTTTTACTGCAGAGGAAGGAAGAGCCTGGAGGAAATCCGCCTGCTGTATGAAAACCTTTTCTGTGTCCGAAATGAAAAAGGGGAACCGGAGCTGGCCTTTGCGTCGGAAAAGGCGGCGGAGGAGTTTGCTCTCGGCGCTCTGGAAAATTCCAGGATGTATACGGCGGACGAGGACCGTTACTGTATGCAGTATCTGGCCGACCTTCTGAAGAAAAGCCTGGAATGGGGCATTCTGAAACCCGAGGACCTGTACAGCACGGAAAAACGGGTGATCGGCCTCCTGCAGACGGATGAAAGGAGCAGAAGGCTCTGGGAGGAATACCGGAAGTTTTCCCGCATCTGCACAACGCGTCAGCGGCCGGAGGACTGCTACAGCGTCCGCGTTCCCTCCAAGCTGCGCTGGATCGATCCCCTTTTCCGAAAGAACGGCGGCGCTGTCCGTATCAGCGAGACGAGCAGCGCGGTGAGGACGGAGATTGAAAAGCTGCGAAGCATGGATTTTGACCTCTGGATATACGTGCCGGAGGGAGCGGAGGCTGCGGCGCGGTTTCTGCAGAATATGTAATAGAGAAAATGCCGTTTCGGCGGCAGAAGGAGAAAGAAAAAATGGAGACGATAACGCTGAGGCAGGCGCGTCCTGAGGACGCGGAGGCTGTCCTGGAAATTTATGCTCCGTATATCAAAAATACCAATATTACCTTTGAATATGAAGTGCCTTCCCTCCCTGCGTTCCGGGAGCGGATGGAGGGAATCATGGAGGGATACCCGTATCTGGTCTGCGAGATCGACGGCGTGATGGCGGGCTATGCCTATGCACACCGCTACAAAGAGCGGGCAGCTTATCAGTGGGATGCGGAGCTTTCCGTCTATCTAAGAGAGGAATATGCGCGCCGGGGCATCGGACGGGCTTTTTATACCGCTCTCATGGAAATTCTGAAGGAGCAGAACGTGCGGAATGTATACGGCATCGTAACCAGTCCCAATCCTCCCAGTGAGGCGCTGCATACTGCCATGGGCTTTCGTCTGTTCGGCGTTTCCAGAAAGACCGGCTATAAGATGGGAAAATGGATTGACGTATCCGGCTTTGAACGGCCGATCGGGGATCCCGACAGCCCGCCTGGCAGGCTGCTTGCGATCGGCCAGGTATCTCAGGAGCGGATTGCGGAGATTTTGAATGAGGCGGCGGGGATGATCCGGTGACGGTGGCTCCCGCCGCCTGTAATCAGGCTGTAATCAGTTTCCTGCAAGAGAAGAAAAAGAAGAAGCCCCGTATTTACTGGACTTCTTCCTTAAAAACGAGAGCGATAGACGGGGCTCGAACCCGCGGTCTCGACCTTGGCAAGGTCGCGCGTTACCAACTACGCCACTATCGCATATATGTAAAGGATGCTGAATTCGCATCCGAAGCGGGTGATGGGAATCGAACCCACGTATCCAGCTTGGAAGGCTGGTGTTCTACCATTGAACTACACCCGCAGACATCAGGTGATCTTGCAACCTGTGCTGCCGACTTTCAGACTGGAATGCCCAGAACCGGAATCGAACCAGTGACACGAGGATTTTCAGTCCTCTGCTCTACCAACTGAGCTATCTG
>CAJFMW010000133.1 GCA_904392525.1 uncultured Eisenbergiella sp. | reverse complement strand
AAGATAAAAGGGGGAACTCACATGAAGATTACAGACGTACGTGTGCGTAAGATCACCAAGGAAGGAAAGATGAAAGCCATCGTTTCTATCACGATAGACGACGAGTTTGTGGTACACGACATTAAAGTAATTGAAGGCGAGAAAGGGCTTTTCATTGCAATGCCCAGCAAAAAGGCCACCGATGGCGAATACCGGGACATTGCTCATCCGATCAATCAGACGACGAGGGAAAATATCCAGAGCATCATTCTGGAGAGATATGAACAGGCGCTGGTGGAGCCGGAGGAGCTGGCATGAGACGGTCATCCCCAAAAAAGTGTTGACTTTCAATTCTGTGGATGCTAGTATACTGATAACGCAAAAGCGATGAAGGAAAGAGTAGCCTGCCGCGGGCATAGACCAGAGAGAGGGACATTGGCTGGAAGCCCCTTTATGCCGGGTATGGGGAAGACCACTCCGGAGCCGCTGTAGGAAGGAACAGCAGATACCTGTTTCCGGAAATACAGACGTGAATCCGCGTTAAGGATAAGGGTTTGAAAGAATCTGAAGTGAAAAATTAAGGTGGAACCGTGCGTCAGGCACATGAGCTGATGACTGCACCCTTAGAAAAGCGGAGAACCGTTTTTCTAGGGGTGTTTTTTTCATGAAAGCGTTGTCAGGCGGCTGCGCGGACTGCGTGCTTGCACGCAAGGCAGCGCAGACATCTGACAACCAAGCCGAAATGAGCAAGGAGGCCGACAGGCCGGATTGCGAATTCCGGCAGCGGCTGCGCAGCAGACGGCTTTCATGTGTACGCGCACATCAGTTATTCTGGAAAGGAGAATGCGAAACATGGACGTAATTCTGAAAGATGGAAGCAGAGGAGAGCAGGAGTTCTCGGACAAGGACGGAGCGAGAACCTTCCGCCATACCACTTCCCATATTCTGGCACAGGCGGTAAAGCGCCTGTATCCGGATACGAAGCTGGCGATCGGACCGGCCATCGAGGACGGCTTTTACTATGATTTTGAATTCAAGGAGCCCATTTCCAGCGAGGATTTTTCCGCAATCGAAAAGGAAATGAAGAAGATCGTGAAGGAGCGCCTGCCGCTGGAGCGCTTTACGCTTTCCCGTGATGAGGCGATTGCCTTCATGAAGGAGAGAAACGAGGACTATAAGGTGGAGCTGATCGAGGATCTGCCGGAGGACGCGGTAATCAGCTTTTACCGACAGGGCGAATTCGTGGATCTGTGCGCGGGCCCGCACCTGGATAACACTAAGTATGTGAAGGCCATCAAGCTCACCAGCCTGGCGGGAGCCTACTGGAGAGGCAGCGAGCAGAACAAGATGCTCACCAGAATCTATGGAACCTGCTTCCCGGATAAGGAGCAGCTGAAGGAATATCTGGACAGGATCGAGGAAGCGAAAAAGCGCGACCACCGCAAGCTGGGAAAGGAACTGGGCATTTTCACGATCATGGAAGAGGGCCCCGGATTCCCGTTCTTCCTTCCCAAGGGAATGGTGCTGAAAAACATCCTGATCGATTACTGGAGAAAGCTGCATGACAGAGAGGGATATCAGGAAATTTCTTCTCCGATCATTTTGAGCCGGAAGCTCTGGGAGACCTCCGGACACTGGGATCATTACAGAGACAATATGTACACCACGGTGATCGATGACGAGGATTATGCGGTGAAGCCCATGAACTGCCCGGGCGGCATGCTGGTGTACAAATCCCAGCCCCGTTCTTATCGTGACCTGCCCCTGCGGATCGGTGAGCTGGGACTGGTACATCGTCATGAGAAATCCGGTCAGCTTCACGGCCTGATGCGCGTGCGCTGCTTCACTCAGGACGATGCCCATATTTTCATGACGAGAGAGCAGATCACGGATGAGATCAAGGGCGTAATGCGCCTGATCGATGAGGTGTACAGCCGCTTCGGATTCTCGTATCATGTGGAGCTGTCCACCAGACCGGAGGACAGCATGGGAAGCGATGAGGACTGGGAGCTGGCTACGGAGGCACTGCGCGAGGCACTGAATGAGACCGGCAGGGATTATGTGGTCAATGAAGGCGATGGCGCGTTCTATGGCCCGAAGATCGACTTCCATCTGACGGATTCCCTTGGAAGAACCTGGCAGTGCGGAACCATCCAGCTCGACTTCCAGCTGCCGCAGCGTTTTGAGGCGGAATATATGGGAGCGGACGGCGAAAAGCACCGCCCGATCATGATCCACCGTGTGGTATACGGCTCCATCGAGCGTTTCATCGGCATCCTGATCGAGCATTACGCGGGCAAATTCCCGGTATGGCTGGCTCCGGTACAGGTGAAGGTCCTTCCCATCTCCGAGAAATTCTTCGGATTCGGAGAGGAGCTTTTGAAGAAGCTTAAAGATGCCGGCATCCGCTGCGAGATGGACCAGCGTGATGAAAAGATCGGCTACAAGATCCGCAGCGCCCAGATGGAGAAGGTTCCCTATATGCTCATCGTGGGACAGAAGGAAGAGGAGACCGGAACCGTTTCCGTCAGAAGCAGAGACGACGGCGACCTGGGAAGCCAGGAGCTTGACGCCTTTATCCAGAAGGTTGTGGAAGAAGGAAAAGAATAAAGAACGAAAAGTCTGTGACAGATCAGACAGAGCAGAAAGGGCCGCCCGGTATTTTGCCGGACGGCTCTTTTGGCAAAAAGAAACAAAAATACAATTCCATGCAACAAACAATATAGAAGAAAACGAGAGAAACTTCTAAAATAGAAAAAGAAAAGAGATTCTCATAGAATCAAAAAGCCAATATAAAGTGGAATGTATTGGAAGGAAGGAGATATTATGGTAAGACTGACACCGCCCATGGGGTGGAATTCCTGGAACACCTTCGGGGCAAACATCAATGAGGCACTGATTAAGGAAACGGCAGACGCGATGGTGGAGAGCGGACTGCTGGAAAAGGGGTACGAATACCTGGTTATTGACGACTGCTGGTCCCTAAAGACCAGAGATGAAAATGAGCGGCTGGTGCCGGACCCAGAGAAGTTTCCGAACGGCATGAAGGCCGTGGCGGATTATGTGCACAGCAAGGGACTGAAGTTCGGTATGTATTCCTGTGCCGGAAATCTGACCTGCGCCGGTTATCCGGGCAGCTTCGAGCATGAGTTCATCGATGCGGAAACCTTTGCGGAGTGGGGCGTGGATTTCCTGAAGTACGATTACTGCTATCACAGCCCTATCATTCACGGACAGTATTTATACCGCAGAATGGGACTCGCTCTCGAAAACTGCGGACGTGACATCCTCTTTTCCGCCTGCTCCTGGGGAAGTGACCAGACCCATGAATGGATCAAGACATCAGCGGCTTCCATGTGGCGCTCCACAGGGGATATTTTCGATACCTGGGAATCCGTGAAGGATCTGACGAAGCAGCAGGAGAAGCTGCATCCCTACAACGGCGTGGGCTGTTTCAACGACATGGACATGCTGATCGTGGGCATGTACGGCAAGGGAAACGTGGGGCTGAAGGGCTGCACGGATACCCAGTATAAGACCCATTATTCCATCTGGGCGCTGCTGGGCTCTCCTCTGATGATCGGCTGCGATATCCGGAACATGAATGATGAAACCAGGAAAATCCTCTGCAACGAGGAACTCATCGCCATCAATCAGGACAGGGCCTGCCGCCAGCCGGTGAAGTTAAACGGCATCTGGGCCGGAGACGATATGGTCATTTATTCCCGCCAGCTGGAAAACGGCGACGTTGCCATCGGCCTGTTCAACCTGAGCGAAGAGAAGGCAGCCGCACGCTTCAATCTGGATGAAATCGGACTGGGCTTCTCCACGGGAAAGACACTGGATATGCACGAGGTCTGGACCGGCGAGAACTTCCGGGTGGACAATTCCACGGTGATCCGGGAACTGGAACCCTTCGCCTGTGAGGTATACCGCGCAAAGGTGGTCGATCTGTAATGTCTGTCTGCGTAAAATGCGGAAAGGCACTTACCTACAATGAGATCGGGGCCTACCGGAAATTCGTGAACCGGGGAGCAAAAGACTTCCTGTGTAAGGAGTGCCTGGCCAAACGGCTGGGCATCTCCCCGGAAAGAATCGATCAGAAAATAGAAGAGTTTAAACTGCAGGGCTGTACCCTTTTCGTATGAAGATGAGAAGGGGCAGAAAAAATGAAGCCGCAGCCGTTTGAAAAGGGGCTGCGGCTCATGATACAAGCGAAAAGGGACAGAACCACATTATCGCTCACAGCAGAAACAGCTTTATGATTCCGCCTGCCACAGAGATTGTGACCAGAAGGCGCGCCGCCATACGGGCCTTATCCTCTGAAGAGCGGATATGCAGTACAATGCCGGCTACGCTGAGAAAGCCGATTGCCCAGGTGATGAGCCTTTCCAGGGTGTAGTTGGTGGGAAGGCCGGTGGCGCTGACGACAGCTATGAACATTCCCCACACTGCCATGATATAGAAGATAACCTGCCGTGCCACGGGGCTTTTCATCAGATACAGCAGGGAAATTCCCACCACGCTGATTACGCTCATTACAATAAACAGAATCATCAAAAGTCCTAATGCCATATTTTCCTCGCTTTCCGCCGCCGAATAGGCGGCATTTAATTTGTTAGAATTTGCCTGCAAAGGCAAATTCCAGGCCGAGCCGGAGGCCCGGCCGCATCGCTTTCCGCCGCCGAACAGGCGGCATTTGTTTTTGATGGCTTTACTTTATCATGAGATTATAAGGAAAATTTTGAGGCAATTCTGAAGAAATTCTAAAGGCAGGGCGGAAGAGACAGGGAAATTTCTGCGGTAAAATCCTGCCGGCTCTTTTGGATATCCAGGGTTCCGCCGTAGTCGGCGGCAATGCGCCGGATGCTGTTCAGCCCGATTCCGCTGCTTTCCGGGACGGTTTCCTGTCGCTTCCTGATCCCGTTTTTCTGCGTTATGGTCAGATGGTTTTCCTTTCCGGTGATCAGAAGCTCAACCGGCCGCTGCGGGTCCGCGTATTTTTCCGTATTGGAAGCCAGGTTGTCAAAAATGCGGCGAAAGGCGTAGATATCCGCCATTCCGGAGAAATCCGAAAGGCCGGAGAGATCCGTCCTGCATAAAAAGCGTTCTTCCAGGCTTTCTTCCCATTCTGCGGCCAGCTGTTCCATCAGGAGGCGGATATGCTCCACCGGTTCCGGATTCTGCGTTTCCCTTCCGAGAAGCCGGTCGGTCAGCTCGCGGATCTGTTCCGTTTTGGTCTGCATCAGGCGGATATAATCCCGCATTTCCGTTTCACTCAGGCTGTCCCTGTCCTGCAGCAGCTGCGTATAGGAGAGCATGGAGGTGAGGGGCGTGCGGATATCGTGGGACAGGGAACGGGCCCAGGCGTTTTTTTCGTCCTGCATTTTCTGCTCTTTTGCGGCAAGCTCTTTTTCGGATGCGGCAAGCGCATTGATCCGTTCAGCCAGCTCGGTCAGTTCGTCGTCGCCCTCAAGAGGAATGGTGGAATCCATGCGGCTGGCCTGAAGCGCATCCACTCCCCGGATGATTTTCAGAAGATAGGCCATTCGCTGTCCCAGAAGAAACAGAAACAGGATCAGAAAAATGACCACAGATGCCGTCAGGCAGAGGTTTCGCAGCCAGATTTTCAAAACGGCCTGACCGGAAGCGCTCAGCAGGATTCCCAGCTGAGCCAGATAGGTGTCGGCCATGGATTCGGAAGTGAAGTAGAGAAAGCAGAAGGTGAAGGCGGAAATGGCAAAGGAAACCAGGAGAAATTCCAGAATTTCCCCTGACAGGCGTCTTCTTTTCCGGGAATCCGTTTTCTTTTCAGTCCGCATAATACCCCTTTCCCCAGGCGGTTTTGATATAGCGGGGATTTTTGGAGCTGTCCCCCAGTTTTTTTCGGATATTTTTGATGTGGACCATGATGGCGGCATCGCCTACCGCTTCTTCTTTCCACACGCTTTGATAAATGTTTTCCAGAGAATAAATTTTTTTGCGGTGTGTGAGCAGAAGTTCCAGAATCCGGAATTCCGTTCCGGTAAGGGCGATCATTTCTCCGTCCCGGCTTACGGACTGGCTGTCCGTATCCAGGACCAGATCCTGATACCGGATCTGCCCGGGCGCTTCTGCAGGCGTTTGCGGTTTTCCGGCGGGTAGAGCGTCGGCCGATGAAGAACTGTAATGCTTCGCCCGGCGCAGAAGCGCTTTCACCCGAAACAGAAGCTCTGCGTTGGAAAATGGCTTTACGATATAGTCGTCCGCCCCGGCGGAGTAGCCGATCGCTTTGTCGGATTCCCCGGAATAGGCAGTGAGAAAGATCATGGGCGCGTAGGTCTGCTTCCGCAGCTCGGTGCCTGCGGCGAAGCCGGACATCACCGGCATATTGACGTCCAAAATAAACAGATCGATTGTGTCGTCCGCCTTTTTCAGAACTTCTTCCCCGTTTTCGGCGGAAATGACCTGATATCCCTCTTCTTCCAGAAGCATCCGGAGGACGTTCCGGATTTCCGGATCGTCGTCCGCGATGAGTATTTTCCCGTGAATTTCCATAAAGATCCCCCTGACTGTCTATTCTGCATCCACTGTACCACAGACCGGCCGGTTTGTCATTGCAATCAGAGCTTTTAGAATGAAAAATCGCTGCGGTTCAAAACGGTCTGAACCGCAGCGGCATCGGGGCGCTGTCTGTGTGTCCGCCGAAAAGGTCACTGGACGGCAGTGGTCTGTGAGTCACCGGCCTTTGCGACTACCCGGATTTCCTCCGGATTGGTCTGGGCGGGGATGCTGGCCGTCATGATCTGGAAACGGGCGAGAATGGTATCCCCGATGGCCAGATCGGAAACGGAAAGTTCTGAACTTCCGTCCAGGCTGAGAACCCTGGTGTTTTCATTTGGAAGCAGGTTCAGGCTCTGGTCGGTGACAATGGTTACCTGACCATCGTCTGCGGTCTGGATATCCGTGATCTGCGCACAGGTGGGGATGACGGAGTCTTCTGCCACCTCATAGAACACCACAACGGCGTTTGACATGGGAGGGATGCTCCTGGTCATGGCCGGGCTGATGTCGGCGTACAGGGTATCGCCCACTGCAATGTTGGAAAGAGCTTTCTGGCTGTAATCTTCAGCGGAGAGAATCAGGGTATCCTCCGTGATGTTCAGAAGAACCTGGGGATAAGCCGCTCCTTCCTCGTCATTTTCCAGTAGAATCTGTCCATTCTTTATTCCGCCGATTGAGATCTCATTCGCAGCTCCGAATACCCGGATGGAAGAGGTGGTATTTTCTGCGGATTCTGCAGCAGCCGTATCGGAAGCCTTTGCCACGAGGCGGATTTCCTCGGGGCTGGTCTGGGCGGGAATGCTCATGGTCATGATCTGGTATTTTGCCAGAATGGTATCTCCGACAGCCAGGTCGGAAGCGGCAAGGGTTTCCCCGCCGTCCAGAGAAAGAACAGAGGTGTCCTCTCCGGGGATCAGAATCAGTTCCTGATCGGTGGTGATGCGCAGCGTGCCATCGTCATCCGTGCTGATATCCGTGATCTGCGCGTAAGTGGGAACGGCAGAATCCTCCGGGATTTCACAGAAAACGGTAAAGGCGTTTGCCATGGGCGGAAGGCTCCTGGTCATGGCCGGGCTGATGTCGGCGTACAGGGCATCGCCCACCGCGATGTCGGAAAGCGTTTTCTGGCTGCAATCCTCGCCGGAGAGGATCAGGGTATCCTCCGTAAGGTTCAGAAGAACCTGGGGATAAGCGGCGCCTTCCTCATCATTTTCCAGCAGGATCTGTCCGTTTTCGATCTGCGTTACTGTGCCGTATACGCGGATGGAGGACGGGGCGGTATTTTCCACAGCAGCGGTGGAATCTTCCGGAGAAGCAGCAGAAGGGTCTGTTTCTGTGGAATCCTCGGCTGTGGTTTCCGTGGCGGTAAAGGCCGTTGCTTCCGGTGTCTGCCCGTCAGAAGGCGCCATACGCGACTGAGAGGCGGCGTCATTTCCCTGCGGGGCGCGCAGGGAAACAGGAAGAACCCTGAGAACGACGAAGCCCAGAACGCAGGCTGCGGCAAGTGTACCGATAGCGGCAATCCATTTTTTTTCCATATGTCTCTTTCCTTTCTTTAAACCCTTCTGGACAGCGTCGGAAAGACCGTCCGGCAGAGGGATGTTCTGATAGTTTTCTTTTCCCATATTCATGCAAATGCGCTCCTTTCTTGAATTTCAGGCAAGAATGGCGGTCCGAAGCTTTCCGATGATGCGGTAAAGCCGGGTTTTCACCGTGCTTTCCGGAAGATTCAGGATGGACGAGATTTCCCGGAAGCTCCTGTCCTCGAAATATTTCAGGATGATCAGGGATTTTTCATCCGGAGAAAGGGTGTCCAGCGCCTGATAC
>CAJFMW010000132.1 GCA_904392525.1 uncultured Eisenbergiella sp. | reverse complement strand
AACCAATGTATCCGGCGGCCAGAAGCAGCGCCTGTGCATCGCCCGCGCTCTTTTGAAAAAGCCGAAAATTCTGATCCTGGACGACTCCACCAGCGCCGTGGACACGGCTACGGACGCAAGGATCAGAGGATTTTTCTCCAAAAAAATCCCCGGAACCACCAAACTGATCATCGCACAGCGGATTTCCAGCGTGCAGGACGCCGACCGGATCCTGGTGCTAGAAAACGGCTCAGTCAATGGTTTCGATACCCATGAGAGGCTTCTGGAAAACAACCGGATCTATCAGGAAATCTATGAGGCCCAGACAAAGGGAGGCGGGGACTTTGACCAGCCCGCTTCAGGGCACGCTTTTCATGCAGAGCCTGATCGACGACTACATTGTTCCGTTGACGCAAATGGAACAGCCCGATTTCTCTCCCCTGGCCGGAGCGCTTTTTCGGGTGGGCTGCATCTACGCCATCGGCATCCTGTGCGCCTACGCCTACAACCGGATCATGGTCAACGTGAGCCAGGGAACCATGCGCTCTCTCCGCGTCGAGCTGTTTGAGCACATGGAATCTCTTCCCATTCGGTATTTTGACACCCATGCCCATGGCGATATCATGTCCGTCTACACCAATGACGTGGACACCCTGCGTCAGCTCTTCAGCCAGAGCATTCCGCAGCTCGTCAACTCCGCCGTGACCATTGTGACCACCTTTATCAGCATGTTCCTTCTGGATCTTCCCCTTACCCTGATCACCCTGGCCATGGTCTACCTCATGCTCCTAGTCACCTCCCGCATCGCGGGAAAATCGGCCGTGTATTTCGCCAGACAGCAGAAGGATCTGGGCGCGGTCAACGGCTACATCGAGGAAATGATGAACGGACAGAAAGTGGTCAAGGTATTCTGCCACGAACAGAAGAGCCTGGAACAGTTCCGCGTGCTGAACGAACAGCTTCGGGACAGTGCGGAAAAGGCCAACATTTTCTCCAACATCACCATGCCGGTCAACGGTAACCTGGGCAACATCAGCTATGTGCTCTGCGCCGTAGTGGGAGCCATCCTCGCCCTGAACGGCTATCTGGGCCTGACCCTGGGCACCCTGGTTTCCTTTCTGACCCTGAACAAAAATTCCACCCAGCCCGTGAGCCAGATCAGCCAGCAGACCAACAGCATCGTCATGGCAATGGCCGGCGCACAACGGATCTTCGACCTGCTGGATGAGGCGCCCGAGGAGGACAACGGCTATGTGGAGCTGGTCAACGCAAAAGAAAATCCGGACGGAAGCCTGACGGAAACCACAGAGCGCACCGGCCTGTGGGCCTGGCGGCATCCCCATAAGGCAGAGGGCACCGTCACCTACACGAAGCTGGCCGGAGACGTGACCTTCAACGATGTGGATTTCGGCTATGATCCGGACAAAATCGTGCTGCACAACATCAGGCTGTACGCCACGCCGGGCCAGAAGATCGCCTTTGTGGGAAGTACCGGAGCCGGAAAAACCACCATCACCAATCTGATCAACCGTTTCTATGACATCGCAGACGGAAAGATCCGCTATGACGGCATCAACATCAACAAAATCAAAAAGCCCGACCTGCGTCGTTCCCTCGGCATAGTGCTTCAGGACACTCATCTGTTCACCGGCACCGTCATGGACAACATCCGCTACGGCCGCCTGGACGCCACTGATGAGGAATGCATCGCTGCCGCAAAGCTGGCAAACGCGGACGGCTTCATCCGCAGGCTTCCGGAAGGGTATCAGACCGTTCTCACCGGAGACGGCTCCAACTTAAGCCAGGGTCAGAGGCAGCTTCTTTCCATTGCAAGGGCCGCCGTGGCCGATCCTCCGGTGCTGATTCTGGACGAGGCCACCTCCTCCATCGACACCCGCACCGAGACGCTGGTTCAGGAGGGCATGGACCGGCTGATGAAGGGCCGCACCACCTTCGTGATCGCCCACCGCCTTTCCACCGTCAAAAATGCGGACTGCATCATGGTTCTGGAACAGGGACGGATCATCGAGCGCGGCACCCACGACCAGCTTCTGGAGGAAAAGGGCCGGTATTACCAGCTTTACACCGGAAAACGGGCATAAACAGGGAGCCTCCTGCACAGTTCATCCCTCCTGCACGGACCAACCCTTCCGCACGGCTCAGGCTTTCCTGCGGGCATGCAGGGCCAGCTCCACCGCCGTTCCGATCCCGATATAAACAATCCAGAACAGCACAAATCCCACGAAGCCCGAAACGGGGCCGATCAAAATGGGGTAGGGAGCCGTTCCAAAGCTGCCGAATAAAATGTTATAAACCATGGAAAGCGGGATAAAGGGAAGGATCCAGACGTTTACTGACCAGAAGGTTTTCTTCGCCCTTCCCTTTGCCTCGCCGTCGGCCTTAAGGATTCCGATTCCGTAAACCACGCAGCCTGCCACCATCAGGATCAGCCCCGCTGCCGTGGCGGCTGCTGTCTGTCTTTCATACCAGATCATCGCGGCCGCAATCAGGCCGATTAGATTGAGGGCGCTTCCCGCTATAGTGAAAATCTGAGCGTCCGGTGCAGACTGAACCGGTGCGGTTTGATCCGACCCGGTTTGCGCAGGCTCAATTTGAGCCTGCACGGTTTGGGCCTGCGCAGGTGATACTCCCTTAAGAAGATAATCTGTGGTCACCTCAAAATAATCGCTTAAGAGAACGATTTTTTCCAGATCTGGCGAGGTCTGTCCGCTTTCCCATTTGGAAACGGCCTGCCGGGAAACCCCGATCCTGTCCGCCAGCTCCTCCTGAGAAATCCCCTTTCTTTTTCTTAACTGCTGAATTCTGTCTGCGAGATTCATTGTTACCTCCAAGCCGAAGCGTTGCAAATCCTGATCTTCTGTTTTCAGTCTGATTATAACAGACGGGACGTACCGGAGCCACCAGCACACGCTGGAAATCTGTCAACCTGCGGGTGCGGTTTGTCAACAGGAGCGTTTTTTCTTCTTTTCCGGATTTCCTTATAAATTCCTTAGAGTCTCCTTTTATCATTAAAGCATCAATGATCACGGCCTGTTACAGGGCCGGAGTGCAAGGAGGTTTCTAATGAATCACAAAATCATTTCTGCCGCCAGCGTTCCTTCGAGGACCGAATCGAGAACCGGGCAGCGCGGTATCACCGAAACAGGACTGAAATGGATTGCCCTTGTGTCCATGCTGATGGATCACATCTATTATTTCTTCGGATATACGAATCTGATTCCCTGGTGGTTTGGGCTGGCCGGCCGCCTGGCGGCGCCACTGTTTCTCTTCTGTCTGGTAGAAGGCTTTTTCCATACCGGAAGCCGGAAAAGGTATTTTTTCAAAATACTCTGTATTGCCGTTCCCATGGGATTGCTGCACTTTTTTATGCGTTTTGGGAACGTTTTCGTCCGGCCGGACGGGTTCTATCCGCAAAATGCCATGCTGTCCTCTTTTCTCATCCTGATCGTATGCTTTCAGGCTTTTGAGTGGATTGGGAGCCGAAGGCTCAAGAAGGTCGCGGCAGGATGCGGCGTTCTCCTCGCGCTTCTGGCCTGGCCCTTCGTTGCCGGAATATTAAGCGGCACCACCCCCATCGTCGCCACAGCCGTCGGGATTCTCGGCTATACCCTTCTGCCTGTAATCAATATTTCCGGGGACGTGACCATCCCTGTCCTGATGACGGGCATCGTGCTGTATTTGACGCACCGGAACCGAAAAATACAGGCGGCCGCTCTGGCTGCCGTCAACTTCGCATGGCATTTTATACTGGTATATCTTCAGGTCAGGACCTGGCCCGGTTTTACACTGTCCCAGATGTTTACTGTCTACTATGAATGGATGGGGGCCGTTTTTGCAGTGCCGTTTCTCCTGTGCTATAATAGCAGACGGGGAGCCGGGCATGGAAAATTCTTTTATGTATTTTATCCGGCTCATATCTACATCCTTTATGCGTTATCCTGGCTTCTTATGGCGGCGGCCTGAAACATAGGAGACTACCCATGGCGAATATTATAGCAATTGATGATGACGCTGATGTACGCAGTCTTTTAACGACAGCCCTGCAGCGTGACGGCCATATCGTGAAAACATTCCCGGCAGGCAGCGGTCTGACGGCAGAAAACTGCAGATGGGCGGACTGTATTTTACTGGATGTGATGATGCCGGGCGAGGACGGATTTGCCGCCTGCCAGCGCATCCGGTCCATTGCCGACTGTCCGATTTTATTCCTCACTGCCAGGACGGAAGAAGCCGATATTATCCGGGGGCTCGGTCTGGGAGGAGACGATTATCTGATGAAGCCCTTTCGTATCACAGAGCTCAGGGCCAGAGTCAACGCCCACCTCAGGCGGGAAAGGCGTACGCCCCACAGCCGGATCAGGAAAGGGGAACTGGCTTTTGACCTGAAGGAACGCCTGGTTTATCATAATGAGATTCCCATCCGGCTGACCCGCAGCGAATATTCGATCTGTGAGCATCTGGCAGTCCACGCCGGGCAGACCTTCTCCAAGGAACAGATCTATGAGGCGGTGTTCGGCTTTGACGGCACTGCGGACGACTCCGCCATCACAGAGCACATCAAAAATATCCGGGCGAAGCTGCGCGCGGCCGGGTGCGAGCCGATCGAAACGGTATGGGGGGTAGGATATAAATGGAAAAGGGAGCAGCAGTAAAAAGCAGACACAGAAGGATCGGTTTAAATGCCCTTTTCTGGCGCTACCTGATTGCCTCCGGCAGCCTTGCACTGGCGCTGTGCGCCCTGTGGCTGATTCTGTTTAATATCCTCGTCAATATGGGGTTCGTCATGTCCGCATATACCGCTGTCAGAGGCCTGACGGAAACAGAACGTTTGCTGCAGGAGCAGACAGTATTCGATCCGGAAGCCATTCCCCATTTCTACGAATGGGCATTGGTGGAGGACGGTGAGATTACTGACAGCAATATGAATCAGAAGCAGCTGGAATATGCCCGCAGGGAACTGTCCGGTTATTCTGCTCCTCACGGATGGTTCTATTCCCAGTATTTCCACCTCGTACCCCTGCAAAACGGACAAACCGTCATGCTGGAATACGACTACTCCGTCTGTTATGCCGATCCGGTTTTGAATGACATCCTGCCGGATTTCCAGACGGTTTATATCGGGTTGCTGCTGGCGCTTCTCCTGACGTTAATCGGCCTGTGCACCGGACACTATACCAGAATTCTTCGAAAGGATACACAGACCATTGCGGACGCCTGTGAAATGGTGCGCAGCCGCAGGCTGGATATGCCCCTGGACGGACAGGCCCGCGTAAAGGAGCTGCAGGCGGCTCTTGCCACGATTGAAACGCTGCGCCGGGAGTTATCCCATTCCCTGAAAGAACAGTGGACTGCAGAACAGCGCAAAAATGAAGCGCTCGCCGCCCTGACACATGATCTCAAAACACCGCTTACCGTTATCGGCGGAAATGCAGAGCTGCTGGCTGAGGATGATTTGACACAACAGCAGAAAGAACTGGTTCTGGCAATTCTGCGTAATACCGGCCATGCCGAAGAATATGTGAAACGTCTGCGCGAGGTAACGGCAGGAGCTCTTTTTCCCTCAAACCGGGAAAAAATCCCTGCTCGTGAGCTGTTGTCCGCCTTTATCCAGCAGGGCCGCGATTTATCCGTACAAAAAGGCCAGGCCTTTGCTGTAGATCGTTCCGCAGCTTTCCTTTCAGATAAAACAGTGGAAATCGAAAGAGATGAGGTGCTGCGGGCCATGGAGAATCTGCTCAGCAATGCGTTCCGCTTTACACCACCCGGGGGAACTGTCCTCCTGGGTGTGGAGTTACAGTCCGGGCGGGTGGGTTTCTGGATTCAGGACAGCGGCCCGGGATTTTCCCCTGAGGCGCTGGCAAAGGCCGGAAAAACCTTTTATACGGAAGACGGCAGCCGCCCTCAGGGCGGACATATGGGCATGGGCCTTTACTTCGCATCGCAGATCGCGCAGAAACACGGAGGCTGCCTGTCTCTTGAAAATACCGCCATGGGAGGAAAGGCCTGCCTGTGGCTGAAGAGATGAAACGGGAAATTAGGTGAAAGGGTAAGGCCGCCTTCCGGTTTGTCAACCGGGGGTGGTTTTACAAATTCATACTTGACTGAAACAGGGTCTGACCATACAATGAAAATAATAGATTCATCTCTTAATATCTTTTATGTTTGACTGCCTGGCAGTCCAATCCAAAAGTCATTTTCTGAAATCATCGTTCTCTATTGTTCCTGATTAAACTATTCTACCAAACTTTTGAAACATGTTATTCCCGCATCAAATGACTTTCTCCATAAAGAATTGAGGTAAACCATGGACATAACAGATTTAATTGGCGAAACAACAGAATACGACAAAAAGCTGCTTCTGGAAGAAAAACGGCCCCGAAGCTGGCTGAAAAGTGTAAGCGCTTTTGCGAATGGCTCCGGCGGCATGCTGATTTTCAGAGTCTCAAACGACAATATTCTGGTCGGCCTTGAAAATGCCAAAATCGTTTCAGAAAAAATCAGCGAAATTATGAAAGCTAAGATGGATCCTGTTCCGGATTTTCAACTGGAAATACACAGACAGTCCGGAAAGGAATTTATCATTCTGCGGGTTGCCAGCGGTCAGGAAACGCCGTATTATTATGTAGGTGACGGGAACCATATCGCATATGTACGCATCGGTAATGAGAGTGTTCCCGCTGACAGTATCACGCTGAAACGGCTTGTTCTTCACGGCAGCAATACCACCTTTGACAGTCTGGTCTCTCCATATCCCTTCCGGAATTATTCTTTTACCAGACTTCGCTCCGCATATCTGAAGCGTACAGGTACTGAATTATCGGATTCCGATTTTATTTCTTTCGATCTCGCTGATGAAAGCGGAATGCTGACCTATGCCGGAGCTCTGCTGGCTGATGAATCGCCAGTCCGGTATTCCCGGCTGTTCTGTACCCGCTGGTACGGGCTGGATAAAGCTTCCGGAATTATGGAGGCGCTGGATGATAAGGAATACAGCGGCTCTCTGATCTCATTGCTACAGGATGGAATGGCCTTTATACAGAACAATACCAAAAAACGCTGGAAAAAGACCGGAACAGGGAGAGTGGAAATGCCTGAATATCCGGAACAGGCTGTTCATGAATGTCTTGTTAACGCATTGATTCACCGGGATTATACAGAAGTCGGAAGCGAAGTTCATATTGATATTTTTGATGACCGAATGGAAATCTATTCGCCCGGCGGAATGTTTGACGGCTCTCTGGTACAGAATCTGGATACGGACAAGGTGGCTTCCAGACGCCGCAATCCCATAATAGCCGACATTTTCAGCCGTATGCACTATATGGAGCGCAGAGGAAGCGGTTTCCGGAAAATCAAAACGGATTATCATAATGCAATCAATTTTATTTCGGAACTGGAACCCGGATTCAGTTCCACTCCGACATCCTTCTTCGTAACACTTTATAATCTGAATTATTGTGTGCCGGTGAAAAGTGCAGAAAACATGTCCGCCGAGACAGAAAAAGTAACGTTTGAGGCAGAAAACGCGGCGTTTCCTATGAAGAAAGTGGCGTTTGAAGCAGAAAAAGCGGCGTTTGAATATTATCTCTCTGCTATAAAAGCAAACGCACCTACAAAAGAAAAAGCGGCCACACTTTTTAATGAATATATGTTTGAAACTATTTTCAGCCGTGCCGACATTATGAAAAAGTTTAATATGGCATCTTCATCCGCTGGAAAAATGTTGAATAAACTAAAAGACTCCGGAATCATTGAACCGGTCAGCGGGTATGGAAAAGGTAAATACCGCTTTTCCAAAAAGAATCCCGCTGCTGACGAGATAAAAAATCAATGATAGTAAATTTTTACAAATATTAGGAGGGTTCAGCCATGCCAAAAGGAATCATTCTGCTGGGCCCCTCCGGGTCCGGCAAAACCACGCTTGGAAAGCTTGTCGCCGGAAGTCTTGGAGTCGCTTTTCTGGACATTGACGATTATATCTGGAGAAAGGATACGGCAATCCCGTACACCGTCATGTACTCCAGAGCAGAAAAAATCAAACGCCTCATGGACGCGGTGGAAAAATCGGGAGAATTTGTCATGGCCGGTTCCATGAACAGCTTTCATCAACACTTTGATCCCTTTTTTCTGCTTGCAGTTTATCTGACCGCTGATGAAAATCTCCGCGTCAACCGGGTCCATGACCGTGAACTGGCAGAATTCGGGAATCGAATCCTGCCGGGCGGCGATATGTTTGAAGCGCATCAGGCCTTTTTAAGGGATTCCGCAGGCTATGACCACGGCGCGGCCTCCTGCAGCAGCGAGCAGCATGAATTATGGATCAGCCAGCTTACATGCCCGATTCTCCGGCTGGATGGG
>CAJFMW010000131.1 GCA_904392525.1 uncultured Eisenbergiella sp. | reverse complement strand
GAAGGCATTGGAGAGTGCAGAGAACAGGCAAAAAAAGCCTGTTTAAAAAAGGGCGCCGGAAGGCGTCTGGTTGGAATAACAGTTTATAAGTTTAACCTGTTAGAAACCAAAAACGTATTGCGCCTTTTCGGGAAAACGTGTATAATTTCAATGGATTTTCCGATTGATAAGAAAAAATAGAGAACGTCTATGTATGGAGGAAAAAAATGAGTAAGAAACCGGTTGTTTTAATGATTCTTGACGGCTACGGCCTGAATGACAAGGTAGAAGGCAACGCGGTCCGTGAGGCGAACACGCCTGTCATGGACAGGCTGATGAAGGAATATCCCTTTGTGAGAGGAAACGCCAGCGGCATGGCTGTCGGCCTTCCGGACGGACAGATGGGAAATTCGGAGGTGGGCCACCTGAACATGGGTGCCGGCCGTATCGTATATCAGGAGCTTACCAGAATTACCAAGGAAATTCAGGACGGGGATTTCTTCAAAAATCCTGCCCTGCTTTCTGCTGTGGAAAACTGCAAAAAGAACGATTCCGCCCTGCACATGTACGGGCTGGTTTCCGATGGCGGCGTACACAGCCACATCACCCATATCTACGGACTTCTGGAGCTGGCGAAGAGAGAGGGATTAAAGAAGGTATATGTACACTGCTTCCTGGACGGCCGTGATACCCCTCCGGCGAGCGGCAAGGGCTATGTGGAGCAGCTTGAGGAAAAGATGAAGGAGCTGGGCGTAGGCGAAGTGGCTTCCGTGATGGGCCGTTACTACGCGATGGACAGAGATAATAACTATGACCGCGTGAAGCTGGCTTATGATGCCCTGACGAAGGGAGAGGGGCTGACCGCTCCCAGCGCGACGGAAGGGATTCAGGCATCCTATGACAGAAATGAGACGGATGAGTTCGTTAAGCCTACCGTGGTTGTGAAGGACGGCGCTCCGGTTGCGACCATTAAAGACGGCGATTCCATTATTTTCTATAACTTCCGTCCTGACCGCGCGAGAGAGATCACCCATGCATTCTGCGATGATGATTTCAAGGGCTTCGACAGACCGGAGAGACTGGATGTGAAGTATATCTGCTTCACGGAATATGATCCCACCATTCCCAACAAGGAAGTGGCCTTCCACAAGGTGGAGGTGACCAATACCTTTGGAGAGTGGCTGGCTGCCAACCACATGACCCAGGCGAGAATCGCAGAGACGGAGAAGTACGCTCATGTGACCTTCTTCTTCAACGGCGGCGTGGAGACGCCCAACGAGGGAGAGGACAGGATTCTGGTGAATTCCCCCAAGGTTGCCACCTATGACCTGAAGCCCGAGATGAGCGCTTATGAGGTCTGCGATAAGCTGGTGGAGGCCATTAAATCTGACAAATATGACGTGATCATCATCAACTTCGCAAATCCGGATATGGTCGGACATACCGGCGTGGAAGCTGCGGCTATCAAGGCTGTGGAAGCGGTTGACGAGTGTGTTGGAAAGGCGGTTGACGCAATCAAGAGCGTGGACGGCGTGATGTTCATCTGTGCGGATCATGGCAACGCGGAACAGCTCATCGACTATGAGACGGGCGCTCCGTTCACTGCTCATACCACGAATCAGGTGCCCTTCATTCTGGTCAACTATGATCCTTCCTATACCCTGAGAGAGGGCGGATGCCTTGCAGACATCGTTCCCACTCTGATTGAGGTCATGGGGAAGGAGCAGCCGAAGGAAATGACCGGAAAGAGCCTTCTGGTGAAGAAGAATTAATCTATGATATGTTTTCGGGAAACGGCATGATTCTGGTCACGCCGTTCCTTTTTTGAAAAAAAGAGCGCCGAATCGCAATTTGTGGAGGGACAAATCGGTGAAGTATACAAAAAATGTATTTCTGAAGAATAATCAGAAATGTTTACTTAGAAACGCTGTCGGCGATGATGCGCAGGAAGTCTTGAATATTTTTCTGCTGACTCATGAACAAACAGATTTTTTAGCGTCATACAAAGATGAAACATCTTTTGACACGGCATTTGAAAAACAATTTCTGGCTGAAAAAGAGCATGCGGACAGGGAGGTTTATCTATGTGCCGTTGTGGATGGGCGTATTGTTGGAACTGCAAATGTAGATAGTATGGGAGAAAATAAGGTCAGACACCGCGCAGAATTGGGGATTGCAGTTGACAGGGCTTTTTGGGGCGTTGGAATAGGCCGGGCATTGATTGCAGCCTGTATAGAGTGTGCAAAAGAAGCCGGATATTCTCAGTTGGAATTAGAGGTTGTAAGTGAAAACGGGAATGCGATTGCCCTGTATAAAAGGATGGGTTTTATCGAATTTGGACGCAATCCAAGAGGTTTTCGTTCACGCTTCAGGGGCTGGCAGGAACTGATTTCAATGAGGCTGGAACTGGACTGATAAATTTACGCTTATCGGAGAATTTACCGCCGGTCCAGACGGCTGAATTTATCGACGCAGGAGCAGTTGTTTTCAACAATGGAAAAGGCTGCTCTATTTTGCGTCTGCGGGAGGATTCTTTCCATCTCCCTGTCCGATATGGCAGCGTGGAGGTCATCCCTTTTTTGACTTGCCAAAACCGCAGAAACATGATAACTTAAGTGTATCAGTATTGTTAGTACACTTCATACAGCATGCGATGCGGAAAGGAGTCCTGTGATTATCATCGATTATAAGGATGCACGGCCTATTTACGAGCAGGTTGTGGATAAATTTCAAAAGCTGATTCTGACGGGCGCTCTGGAGCCCAATACGAGAATGCCTTCCGTCAGAAGCCTGGCTGTGGAGCTGTCGATCAATCCGAATACCATTCAGAGGGCCTATACGGAGCTGGAACGTCAGGGCTTTATCTATACGGTAAAGGGACGGGGAAATTTTGTGGCCTATGACGAGAAGCTTTTAAGTGTCAGAAAGGAGCAGCTCTTTGCAAAACTGCGGGAGCTGGTGAAGGAAGCCGGAGAGATCGGAGTGGAAGCAGGAGAACTTGCCGGCTGGCTGCTTGGCGGGCAGGAGAAACTCGGAAGCGCAGGGAGGGAAGGAGAATGATTGAGCTTAGAAATGCGTCCAAAAGCTTCGGAAAAGTGAGCGCTGTAAGGGACGTGAGCTTCCGGATGAAGGAAGAGAATGTATTCGGCCTGGTCGGGACCAATGGAGCAGGGAAAAGTACCGTTCTGCGGATGGAGGCGGGCGTTCTGAAGCCGGATGAGGGGCTGGTTCTCGTTGACGGTATGAACGCCTATGACAGTGTAGATGCGAAGAAGAGATGCTTTTTCATCTCGGACGAGCCCTATTTTTTTGCCCATGCCACGCCGCGCGATATGGAGAAGTATTACAGCAGCGTATATGAGCGGTTTAACCGGGAAGCATACTACATGTATCTCGCTTCCTTCGGGCTGGACAGCAGGAGAAAGATTGAGAGCTTTTCCAAAGGGATGAAGAAGCAGCTCGCTCTGATCTGCGGCATCAGCAGCCAGACGAAGTATCTGCTCTGCGATGAAACCTTTGACGGACTGGACCCGGTCATGCGTCAGGGAATAAAAAGTATTTTTGCACAGGAAATGGAAAAGAGAGGGCTGACGCCGGTGATCGCTTCTCACAATTTGAGGGAGCTGGAAGATATTTGTGACCATGTGGGACTTCTGCATCAGGGCGGCATCCTCCTGTCACGGGAGCTGGAAGAGATGAAGTGCAATATCCAGAAGGTGCAGTGTGTTTTCGCTTCCGGGGAGGAAGCGGAGCGCATGCTCAGGAGCCTTACGCTCGTGAAGCAGGAAAAGAGGGGCTCCCTGTATACGCTTACGGTACGCGGAGAGCGGGACGAGATCATCGCCATGTTCGCGGCGGCGGAAACCCATTTTTATGAAGTGCTTCCACTGTCGCTGGAAGAAATTTTTATCAGTGAAACGGAGGTGAAGGGCTATGACGTCAAAAAGCTCCTTCTGGGTTAACTGCAGAGAGAATCTGAAACGCAGAAGCTGGACATTGCTTTTGTGCGCGCTCGCGCTGTTCCTCGCCCTGCCGGTCCGGCTTGCAATGGAGCTTTCTGTGGAAAGCAGGCGGATCCTGCAGGATCCCTCCTGGACCGGTGGGAAGACAATCGGAGAATGGCTGGGAAGCATTTTCATGCAGAATCTGTCGAACTCGCTTTTTTCTCTTCTGGTCTTTTTCCTCGCCATCCTTCTCGCCGTACAGGGCTTTTCCTGGATGGACAGCAGAAAGAAGCTGGATCTCTACATGAGCGTTCCGGTTTCTGCCAGAAAAAGGTTTACCGTCATCTACCTGAACGGAGGGCTGATTTTTGCGGCCTGCTACCTTGTCATGCTGGTTTTGACCCTCGTCATGGGAGCGGTCATGGGAGCCGTTTCCGGGAAGGTTCTTTTGTATGCGCTGATCATGTATATTGGAAACCTGCTGTTTTTCATGGTCTGCTATAACGTGGCGCTGGTTGCGGTGATGCTGACGGGGAATGTGCTGGTATCGTTGCTTGCTGCGGCCGTCCTTTTCTTCTATGAATATGTGGTCCGCTGGCTTTTGGACGGGATGCGCAGTTCCTTTTTCGGAACCTACTGTGATCTCAGCGATGTGGCGGGACGTGCGTTCACCTCTCCGGTCGTTTTCTGGCTTTCGGAGGGAAACAGTCTGCTGGAATATTTCTCCGGCTATGGAAGCCGCTGCCTGGTATCGTTCGGAAAGCTGCTCTGCCTTCTGGTGGTCCAGATGGCTGTATATGGGCTGTTCGCCTGGTTTTTGTACCGGAAAAGAAGGGCGGAAGCGGCGGGAAGCGCGCTGGCCTTTGACTGGATCCGGACGCCGGTGAAGCTTTTTCTGATGGTTCCGATCACCCTACTCGCCGGCATGTGGTTCTGGCAGCTTGCTGATTACAGCATCTTCTTCGCTGTGGTCGGCATGCTCATCGGCCTCTTTTTAAGCCACGGCCTGATTCAGATTCTGTACGAATTCGACATCAGAAGCGTTTTGAAGGGAAAATGGCATCTGCTTGCCGCCGGAGCGGTGTCCGCGGCCATCTTTGCAGCCTTTACGCTGGATCTGACAGGATATGATGCCTGGATCCCGAAAACGGAGAAGATTGAAAGCGTGGGAGTGGCCTTCCGCAGTGACAGCTACTATTTTGGCTTCTATGAAAATCTGTTCGGCCGGGATATGTATCATGAGGAGCCGGAAAAATATATGCTGAGCGTCATGGAATCAGAGGATGAAGATACGGTTGCCGCAGTGAGGACGCTTGCTGAGGATGCCGCAGAACTGAGAAAGAAGTCGGGAGGCGGAAGGAACGGGAGATATTATTCCGCTTCCGGAGGGGTAACGCCGGTTTCCATCCGGTATACGCTGACGAGCGGCAGGCGGGTATACCGGACGGTCTGGATAGATGTGGAAGACGGCGCACAGGAGCTGGACGTTGTTTTTTCAGATGCGGATTTCCAGACCGCCAGATACCAGATCTGTGATCCTTCCTTTATTGAAAGAAGCGGAGAAATGTCCATTTTCTATGGAAACGGGCTGAACAGGGTTTCCTATCTCGCGGATGCAAAGGAGCTTCTGGAGGCTTATGGACGGGATCTTTTGGAATACAGCTACAGCCTCATGCTGAACAGCCTTCCGGTGGGAAAGCTCAGTTTCACCTGGAGCCCTCCCGGAACGGAGGAAAGGGAATATATCTGGGAGTATCCGGTTTATGAGGAATTTTCAGAAACAATGGTTCTTCTCCGCGAGCAGGGGGTGTATACGGAGCTTATGGAAGGAGACAGCATCCTCTCGGCAGACCAGCTGGTGAGCGTGAGCCTTACCTGCTACAATCTGCGTGAAACGGATGTGGAATACAACTATGACGGTTCCAGAGCCGTTTCCTACACCTCGGACCAGGAAGTTACGCGGACCTACACGGACGCAGAACAGATTGAACAGATTCTTCCGGCGCTCTACCCGGAAAGTCTGTCGGATGTGGCCGGCGGCGGCATTACAGGAAAGCTGTGGAACGATAACTATGAAGCTTCCATCATTTTCCAGCCGGACGAATATTTTTCGGAGGGATATCTGTATTTCACGGTGCTGGAGGACAGGCTTCCGGAGTTTGTGCTGGAGGAAATCAGGAAAACAGAGTAAAACATCCCATTTCCGGCAATACTGTCTGTGAAAACAGGACGCAGTCAATCCGCCGGAGGGCGGACGGCAGGAGCTGTTTCGCAAAACCGGAAGCCTGTTTCCGGCTGTGGAACAGAAGCCGGCCGGGAAAGGGGTGTATATGAATCGTTATCTGGAAATTACGGACGTGCGCGCGAGGGAGATTCTGGACTCCAGAGGAAATCCCACGGTGGAGGCGCAGGTGACGCTTTCGGACCGGAGTACGGGAAGGGCGGCTGTTCCTTCCGGCGCTTCCACCGGACAGTTTGAGGCGGTGGAACTGAGAGATGGGGAAACCCGCTATTTTGGCCTGGGCGTGCAGAAGGCGGTAAAAAATGTGAATACCAAGCTGCGGGACGCCCTGCTTGGAAAAAACGCGCTCTGTCAGATTGAAATTGACCGGATTCTCATGGATGCGGACGGAACGGACAACAAATCCAATCTGGGGGCAAACGCCACGCTCGGGGCTTCCCTGGCGGTGGCAAAAGCGGCGGCCTGTGCTATGGGCCTTCCTCTTTATCAGTATTTGGGAGGCGTTCACGCGAGGCAGCTTCCCGTTCCCATGATGAACATTTTAAACGGCGGCAAGCATGCCGACAATACGGTGGATCTGCAGGAATTCATGATCATGCCCGTGGCAGCCGAGAGCTTCGCGGACGGTTTGAGGATCTGCGCGGAGATTTACCACAACCTGAAGAAAATATGTCAGCACAGGGGCCTGTCCACGGCTGTTGGGGATGAAGGCGGCTTTGCCCCGGATCTGGCGGACAGCCGGGATGTGCTTTCCCTGATCGTGGAGGCGGTGGGAAAGAGCGGCTACGCAGCCGGAGAGGATATCAAAATCGCGATTGACGCGGCGGCGAGCGAATTGTATGAAAAGGAGAGCGGCAGCTATTTCTTCCCCGGCGAGAGTCAGATGAGCGGAAAGGAGATCCGCCGGAACGCGGACGAGATGATTTCCTATTATGAAAGCCTGATCCGGGAATTCCCGATCCTTTCCATTGAAGACGGTCTCTTTGAGGATGACTGGGACGGCTGGCAGCGGCTGACGAAACGGATCGGAGACAGAATCCAGCTGGTGGGAGATGATCTGTTCGTGACCAATACCAAACGTCTGGATGCGGGCATCAAGCTGCAGGCGGCGAACGCCATTCTGGTGAAGGTCAATCAGATCGGAACCCTGTCGGAGGCGATGGAGGCCATTGAAATGGCCCAGAAAAACGGATACAAAACCATCATTTCCCACCGCTCCGGAGAAACGGAGGATACAACCATTGCGGATCTCGCGGTGGCGGTGAACGCCGGGCAGATCAAGACCGGGGCCCCATGCAGGACGGACCGGACGGCGAAATACAATCAGCTTCTGCGTATTGAGGAAGAGCTTGGCGAGGCGGCCTGTTATAAGGAACCCTTCGGGAAAATATGAATCACACCGGCAGAAAACCGGCGGCAGATGCCGCCGGTTTTTATGAGAAAAAATATTTCCAAATGAAAAAAACTTGCAACACCATCCGGATTGTGTTATAGTGTAACAGCTGATATAAAAACCTGCAGGCAGTATTGCAGGGATGACAGAATAATAAAGCAGGTATATCCGTGGCGAAGGTGCCACCAGGGGCTGCTGCACACAAGGCGTGACGGCCGGTTACCCCGGGCGTCATTTATTTGGGCTCGATGTCCGCACAGGAAACATATCTGGCTTTCTGTGAAGGACGTTTGGATCCGCGGGTGTGAAGACTGTTTGCATCAGGCATAAGTATCAGTAAAAACAGTACCGCAAAGGATACCGGCGGGTTGCCTTTGTGCAATATACTGAGAAGAAAAGGAGTGTTACAGTTGCTAAAGTACGTAGTGAAAAGAGTCTTTCTTGCCATCATTACTCTGCTGATCATCTGCGCGATCACATTCTTTGCCATGAATGCGATTCCGGGCGGCCCGTTTGATGGAGAGAAGGCAATATCGGAAGAAGTCCGGGCGGCGTTGGAGAGAAGATACAACCTGGATAAACCGGTGCCGGAGCAGTTTGTGCTCTACATGAAAAACCTGCTTCAGGGGGATTTCGGAATTTCTCTGAAAACCGGCCGTGAGATTAAGACGGTAATCGGAGAGTGATTTTCGGAAGTATTGCCGCGCTGACCAGAAATCATCTGCCGGACCGGCTGATTATATTCTTTTCCACTCTGCTGACATCGCTGCCAAGCTTTGTACTGGGTACTCTGCTGCTGCTGGTGTTCTGTGTGAAGCTGGGCTGGATTCCTGTCTGGAGCGTGGATAACCGTAACTATGTGCTTCCCGTGATATCCCTGGCGGCCTACCCGATGGCATATATTACCCGTCTGACGAAGACCAGCATGCTGGACGTGATGGGGCAGGACTATGTGCGTACGGCGAGAGCCAAGGGCGTATCCACATTGAAGGTGATTTTCAAACATACTCTGCGTAACGCGCTGATTCCGGTCATCACCTACGTGGGACCGATGACGGCTTCCATCCTGACGGGTTCGCTTGTTGTGGAGCAGATCTTCACCATCGGCGGCCTCGGCGCGAAGTTTGTCGATGGCATCACGAACCGCGATTATACGCTGATTATGGGAACGACCATTTTCCTCGCCGTCCTCATGGTTACCGTAAACCTGATCACGGACATCGTGTACAAGCTGATTGACCCCCGTATTAAGCTGGACTAAGGAGGACGTGAAAGACAGATGAGTACGTTAGAGAAGAATTTAAATAAAGATATCAACGCGATGCCGGAAAAGTCTCCCTTAAGTCTGCAGATTGATCTGAAGAAGTTTGAAAAGGCGACAGATGAGGAAAAGAAGCAGCAGGAGGTAATGAGCGAATCCGTTTCCTTTTTCAAGGACGGTATGCGCCGCCTGATGAAGAATCCTCTGGCGGTGGGATATTCTGAGATCATCCGGGTGGATGGAAAGCGTGACAGGACCATCGCGAATATGGCTCCCTTCCAGTATTCTGAGCTGGAGCAGGAGTTTATGGCGGAAGGCGGCAAGGTCTTCCCGCATATCATGGGAACGGATGAGATGGGACGTGACTATTTTGTCCGTGTTCTCTATGGAACCAGAGTATCCCTGATTGTCGGTGTGTTCGCCGCAGTCATTGTATTGATTATAGGTAACCTGTACGGAAGTATTTCCGGATATTTCGGCGGCAAGGTGGATCTGGTCATGATGCGTATCGTGGATATCATTTATTCCCTTCCGGATACGCTGATGGTGGTTCTGCTTTCCGTGGTATTGAATGAGGTCATGGATGTAAGCGCCATTCCTTTCCTGCAGAAGATCGGAACGAACATGCTTTCCATGTTCGTGGTGTTCGCCCTGCTGTACTGGGTGAGCATGGCGCGTCTGGTGCGCGGTCAGATTCTGACCATCAAGCAGAACGACTATGTGCTCGCGGCAAAGGTGAGCGGCGCAAAGCCGAAGAGGATCATCTTCCGTCATATTCTGCCGAACTGCATCAGCGTTATCATTATTTCTGCCGCACTGCAGATTCCTTCCGCAATCTTTACGGAAAGCTTCTTAAGCTTCATCGGAATGGGCGTACAGGCTCCCATGCCTTCCCTCGGCTCCCTCGCCAATGCGGCGAGAGCGGGTATCAGCGCCTATCCCTGGAAGCTGGTGTTCCCGGCTCTCATGATCTGCCTGATCACGCTGGCCTTCAACCTTCTCGGCGACGGTCTGCGCGACGCATTTGATCCGAAGCTGAAGAGATAAGGAGGAAGGAGAAAACAGATGAGTGAAACAATTCTTTCAGTAAAAAATCTTCATACCTCCTTTAAAACGGATAACGGGGAGGTTATGGCGGTAAACGGCGTATCCTTCAATCTGGATAAGGGAAAGATTCTCGGTATCGTGGGAGAATCCGGTTCCGGAAAATCTGTTACGGCCTATTCCATCATGCAGATTCTGGAAAAGAACGGACGGATTACAGAAGGAGAGGTTCTGTATAAAGGACAGGACATTACGAAATATACGGAAAAGCAGATGAGAGAGTTCCGCGGAAAATGCTGTTCCATCATTTT
>CAJFMW010000130.1 GCA_904392525.1 uncultured Eisenbergiella sp. | reverse complement strand
AGGGATGCATGTGGAGCAGGAAGATGCGGATATCTTCCGACTGTGGATCCCCAATGGAGAGATCCGAAAACTGTTTTATGAACTGGTGGAAGACTGGTTTCGCGAGGTGACACGTTCCGATACTTCGAAGATCAGCCGTTTCTGTGCAGCGTTCCCGGCCGGAGATGCGGCGGCAATCCAGGAGATGCTCGGCGATTACCTGTGGGATTCCATCAGTGTGAGGGATACAGCGGTACGAAGGAACATGAAAGAAAACTTTTATCATGGGATGCTGCTGGGGCTTTTGCAGAACCAGGGCAGTTGGTTGGTCAGGTCCAATGCGGAGACCGGGGAAGGCTATAGTGACATCTCTATCCAGACGCCGGACCGGACAGGGATTGTGATCGAACTGAAATATGCGGATGATGGAAATTTGGAGAAGGCATGCGGGGAGGCGCTTGGGCAGATCGAAGAAAAGAAGTATGTGGAAGGGCTGAAGCGCCGTGGAACGAAGAAGATCATTAAGTATGGAATCGCCTTTTATGAAAAAGAATGTATGGTTGTGATGGCGTAAAACGGTGGTATCCAACTCGTGGTTTTGAGCTCTGTGCCTGCAGGCACAGAAGAATGCGGTGTTGATCTTCTGAACTTGACTTAATCAGAGATTACGCATTATTTTTCGGAAAAGGCAGGAACTATCACTATTATATCTTCTCTAAAGGCGGATTCACGGATGGACTTCTTTTTGTATTCAGATGCCTGGAACTCGTACCATTGGGGAGCTACGCCAAGCCTTCCGGCGGTATCCTTAAACCTCCGGAAGGCTCCTTTTCCCTGGATCGCCCTTCCAAGTCTGCTTCGGGCGGGTTCGGGAAGGGAATCAATGAATTTCTCCATCATATCATATTCGCGGATGTCAAAAGAAGTAGGGAGACAGTAAAACCTGTGCTCATCAAGCCGATCGTAAGCTTCTTCCGAACAGGGGAGGTTCAAGGCGAATACGGTTTTGTCCTAAAAACCAACAAATCCGCCAGATTACAACCTGCCTGGCATTAACAGCCAGTAAAGAAAGCAATCCGGCGGACTTCTTTTTTAAATCCTGTTCAAGTCTTTTGCTTCAATGTAAGAAGCAACAGTTGCTCAGCGGACAACAATTGCAAATGCCCCAAGAATATTTGTGGAAACTGTGACCGTATTTGCGTTCGTATCGGTATCAGGAAGATCGATTAAATTTCCTGCCGCATCCGCGCATAAGATGGAGAAAGTACCGCCCTGGCGCACGGCCCATTCAGGAAGGGCAACCGTGATTTCGATGGGCGTTTCCAGAGTCGTTACGGTCCGGCAGTCTGCCTGAATAAAGTGATACATATCCACATCTATCATGGAAATCATTCTGGTTCCAAGAAGCTTTGCCGCATCCGAGAAAGCGGCCTGCTCCTGCTCATTGCTGTTGTCGCATACATATAAAACGATTCTCCCGGCATCCACTGTTCCGATATTGACGCCTGCTGCAGCACAGACAGCCTCATAAGAGGTTGTTACAGCAACACCGTCCACAGAATCCGGAATATATATGCCGCTTACCGTGGAGGTAAAATCTGTGCCGCCGGCACTTACAACGTTTTTCACTACAGTAACCGGTTCCTCTTCGGCGGTTTCGTCATCGCGGTCATCGGACGAGGAGTCATCATCGGAGCTCTCCGGATAGTTTACGTCATTATCGCTTACTGAACTGGAGGGCTCTTCTGGCGCTGTAAAGAGGAAAGTCCAGCTGGTTTGGCTGCCAAACTCATTCATGCCAAGGTCATATGTTAATGTTGTTCCGTCTTTAGTTATTGTAATAGAGCTAATATAAAAAGTGTAGCTGGCTGAATCTTTCGGCTCAGAAATTGTTATTTTATCACCGCTAATGCTGTAATTGCCATCAGTGGTGTCCGCAGCACTGATTTTGTAACTGATAACTTCAGAGCCCTCCCATTCCGAGGTGAAAGTCGGAGTGACTTCCATAGGGCCAAAAGTCATGGATTCTCCCGGATTAAAATCTCTGATATGTACGATACCCTGTGCGGCAGAAGAAATAGAAGAAAAGACATCCCTTAAATCGGGTGTGGTTTCGGAATCTTCATCTCCGGAACCTTCTTCCGTTGGAGGTGTTGTCGTGTTCCCCGATACCTGGGAAACCTCCGGTTCAGCGTATACGGTTACGCTGCAGGCGAGTATGGCCGCACATAATATGGCAGAAAAAATTTTTCTTTTCATTTTTGCTGCATCCTTTCTCTTCATTTCGTGAAGATACATTAGTATTGTGTTCAGATCGGCATTCAGAACGGTATGGAAAGTCCCCCCTTAAACTTTACTTTTTATCGCTCCTGAGAACAGAACTGTACACATCGTCATTATATCGCTTTGCCGGACATTTGAAAAGGATATTTCCGAAAAAAGGCAGATAGATTTGACTGTACGTCAGCTTCATGATAAAGTGAAGTCACGACAGGTGAAAGAAGGCAGGGCATTATGGACAGTTTATTCAGTAACAACAATACAGATACGGTACGTTCCAGCCGTATCATTTATACGCCTTCCGCTTTTGCGCGCTCCAGTCTGCTCCATCTGCAGGAGACGGGAACTCTGCAGGCTCTGAAGTCCCATAAGAGCGAACGGGCGGGACTTCATTCCTGTCTGTTTTTTACCGTTCTTTCCGGCTTTGGAAGGCTGGTCTATGGGGGCAGAATTCATGAGCTTTGGCCGGGAGACTGTGTATTCATTGACTGCAGGAAGCCTTACAGCCATGAAACGGGCGGGAACGGCCCGGCTGCCGGAAAAGAGAAAGCCTGCCGGGGAGCGGAGCAAAACGCGAAAGACACCCTCTGGTCCCTGCAGTGGTGTCATTTTTACGGCCCGAATATGAATGCCATCTATCAGAAATATCAGGAGCGGGGCGGCGGGCCCGTATTTCACCCTTCAGACCCGGCCGGTTATCGGAACATTCTGACGGAACTCTTTCAGATTGCAGGCTCTGCCGACTATGTACGGGATATGCGGATTCAGGAAAAGCTGTCCTCCCTGCTTGTTCTGCTCATGGAGGACGCGTGGGATACGCAGCAGACGGTCTCCGACGCGCCCGAGCCCATGGATATCCAGCAGGTGAAGGAATATCTGGATGCGAACTATATGCGGAAAATCACTCTGGATGAGCTTGCCTCCCGTTTTTTCATTAATAAATACTATCTGCTCACCCTGTTCAAGGACCGCTATGGTGTGACGGTCAACGCTTATCTGAATCAGATGAGGGTGACATACGTGAAGCAGCAGCTGCGTTTCACGGACCGGACAGCGGAGTCCCTTGCTGCGGAGCTTCATATTGAGCCTGCCTATTTGAGCAGGCTGTTTAAAAAGGTGGAGGGCGTAAGCCCAAGCGAATTTCGGAAAAGCTGGAAGGGAGATGCCTGAGACTTCCGAAGGAGTGAACTGTAAACCCAATATCGTACAACCTTTTCCTCCGATCTGTAATTCTTTTCCACAGCGGTTTCAGGTAAAATTACATTGTTGTATGTAACACGGGGAAAATAAAAGAAACAACAGAAAAACAAGGAGTTTTGGATAATGAATGAGACTGCGAAGAAAGTGGCATTGATAACGGGAATTACCGGACAGGACGGTTCCTATCTGGCGGAGTTCCTTCTGGAGAAGGGGTATGAGGTGCATGGGGTTACCCGCCGTGCCTCCAGCGCCAACACGGGGCGTATCGAGCACATCCTGGATCAGATTACGCTGCATGACGGGGATCTGGCCGATTCCTCTTCCATGATCCGCATCATCGGCCTGGTTCAGCCGGATGAGATCTATAATCTGGCCGCGCAGAGCCATGTGCAGGTTTCCTTTGATGTGCCGGAATATTCCGGAGAGGTGGACGCAATCGGTGTCCTGCGGGTGCTTGAAGCGGTGCGTCTGCTGGGCCTTATGAAGAAAACGAAGGTTTATCAGGCGTCCACTTCCGAGCTGTACGGCAAGGTGGAGGAGGTTCCTCAGAAGGAAACTACGCCGTTTCATCCTTACAGCCCCTACGCGGTGGCGAAGCAGTACGGATTCTGGATCACAAAGGAATACCGGGAAGCCTATGGGATGTTTGCGGTGAACGGCATTCTGTTCAATCATGAATCGGAGCGGCGCGGAGAAAATTTTGTCACCAGAAAAATCACTCTGGCGGCGGGCAGGATTGCGGAAGGCCTGCAGGATCATCTGGAGCTGGGAAATATGGATTCCCTGCGCGACTGGGGGTATGCAAAGGATTATGTGGAGTGCATGTGGCTGATCATGCAGCAGGAAAAGCCGGATGATTTTGTCATCGCCACCGGCGTGCAGAATACGGTCCGCGATTTCACGGAAAAGGCTTTTGCTGCCAACGGCATCACCATCCGCTGGGAGGGCACGGGACTGGAGGAGAAAGGCTATGACGCTGCAACCGGAAAGATGGTAGTATGCGTGAACCCGGCCTGGTTCCGGCCCACCGATGTGGACAATCTCTGGGGGGATCCCACCAAGGCAAAGACGGTGCTGGGATGGAATCCGCAGAAAACCAGCTATGAGCAGCTGGTGAAAATCATGGCGGAGCATGACCGCCTGCTGGCAAAACGCGAGAAGGCCATGAAGAGCGTGTAAGGAAAAGCACGGGAGAATAGAACGGAGAAATGAATGCGGGCGGTCGTAAAACCGCCTGCTGACTTCAGAAAGAAAGAAGACGAAATAAAATGATGGAAAAAAACGCGAAAATCTATGTGGCGGGCCACCGGGGTATGGTTGGCTCCGCCATCGTGCGGGAGCTGAACCGCCAGGGCTATCACAATATCATCACCCGGACCCATAAGGAGCTGGATCTGTGCCGTCAGGATGCGGTCGAAGCCTTTTTTGCCGAGGAGAAGCCGGAATATGTATTCCTGGCAGCGGCAAAGGTGGGCGGTATTGTGGCAAATCAGGAGGCGCTTGCGGATTTCATGTACGATAACATGATTCTGGAAATGAACGTGATCCATTCCGCCTGGCAGAACGGCTGTAAGAAGCTGGAGTTTCTGGGAAGCTCCTGCATCTATCCGCGAATGGCTCCCCAGCCGATGCCGGAGAGCTGCCTTTTGACGAGCGAGCTGGAGAAAACCAATGAAGCCTATGCGCTTGCGAAGATTTCCGGGCTGAAATACTGTGAGTTTCTGAACCGGCAGTACGGGACGGATTACATCAGCGTCATGCCCACCAATCTGTACGGTCCCAATGACAACTATCATCCCACCCACAGTCATGTGCTGCCCGCTCTGATCCGCCGTTTTCATGAGGCGAAGGTGGAAGGGAAGGAATCGGTTACCTGCTGGGGAGACGGTTCTCCGCTGCGGGAATTTCTGTACGTGGACGATCTGGCGAACCTGTGCGTGTTCCTGATGAACAATTACAGCGGAAACGAGACGGTGAACGCCGGAACGGGCAAGGAGCTGACCATAAAAGAGCTTACTGAGCTGGTGGCGAAGGTGGTGGGCTACACCGGAAAGATCGAGTGGGATACCACGAAGCCCAACGGAACGCCCAGGAAGCTTCTGGACGTGAGCAAGGCGACGGCGCTCGGCTGGACCTATAAGACGGAGCTGGAGGACGGCATCCGTCTGTCCTACGAGGATTTCCTGAATAATCCCATGCGGGCGGAAAGATAAGCGGAGAGCTGACTTCGCCGGAAGGGAGGGCGTATGAACATCGTGTTACTGTCGGGCGGTTCCGGCAAACGGCTGTGGCCTCTGTCGAACGACGTCCGTTCCAAGCAGTTCATCAAGATTTTCCGGACAGAGGACGGAAGCTATGAGTCGATGGTGCAGCGTGTCTGCCGCCAGATCAGAAAGGCGGACGCGTCTGCTCTTGTTACCATCGCGACCAGCAAGACGCAGGTTTCCGCCATTCATAACCAGCTGGGAGAGGGCGTCGGCATTTCCGTGGAGCCATGCCGTCGGGACACTTTCCCGGCGATCGCGCTTGCGGTGGCATATCTGGCGGATGTGAAGGGCATTGATCCGCAGGAGGTCGTGGTGGTCTGCCCGGTGGACCCTTATGTGGGGGACGATTATTTTGAAGCGCTGAAGGAGCTGGAAAGGCTGGCCGCAGGGGGAGAAGCGAATCTGGCACTGATGGGAATTGAACCCACCTATCCTTCTGAAAAATACGGCTATATCATTCCGGAAAATGAAGAGAATGTTGCAACCGTTTCCACCTTTAAGGAAAAGCCGGACGCTGCCACGGCGGCGGAATATATCCGGAAGGGCGCGCTCTGGAACGGCGGCGTATTCGCCTTCCGGCTGAAATATATGCTGGATAAGGCGCATGAGCTGATTGATTTTACCGATTACCATGATCTGTTTGCGAAATATGACACGCTGACCTCTATTTCCTTTGACTATGCGGTGGTGGAAAAGGAAGCGAAAATCCAGGTGCTGCGTTTTTCAGGCCAGTGGAAGGACCTGGGGACCTGGAACACGCTGACGGAGGCGATGGAGGAGAACGTTGTCGGCGACGCGGTCATGAACGAGACCTGTGAAAATGTACATGTCATCAATGAGCTGAATGTGCCGGTGCTGGCGATGGGACTTCACGATGTGGTGATTTCCGCCTCCCCGGAGGGGATTCTGGTAAGCGATAAGGAACAGAGCTCCTATATTAAGCCGTTTGTGGACGGGCTGGACCAGCGGGTCATGTTCGCGGAGAAAAGCTGGGGCAGCTTCCGCGTGATGGATGTGGAGGAGGAGAGTCTGACTATCAAGGTGACGCTGAAGGCGGGGCACCGGATGAATTACCACAGCCACAGAAACCGGGATGAGGTCTGGGTCGTGACCTCCGGCACAGGGCGGACGATCGTGGACGGCATGGAGCAGGAGGTAAGGGCGGGCGACGTGATTACGATGCAGGCCGGCTGCCGTCATACGATTATTGCGGAAGGCGAGCTGAAGCTGGTGGAAATCCAGCTTGGCAGGGAGATATCCGTTCATGACAAACAGAAGTATGAGCTCGAATATGATTGAAAATAAAAAGAAGCCGGAGCCTTTTCTCTTAAAGCCCAGCGGCAAGGACTATCTCTGGGGAGGAAGCAGGCTGAACGACGATTTTTCCAAGGGAATCGATATGAGTCCCCTGGCGGAAACCTGGGAATGCTCCACCCATCCGGACGGCCCGAGCATGGTGGCGAGCGGTGCGTTCGCCGGACAGACGCTTCCGGAAGTGCTGAAGGCTCATCCGGAATATCTCGGCACCCGTTTACGGGTGCCGTGTACCCGTTTAGGGGTGTCGGGCACCCATTCGGCGGGGGAGCAGGGCGCCCATCCGAAGATGTCTGGCGCCTTATCGGAACCGAGCGGCGAGCTACCGATTCTCATCAAGCTGATCGATGCGAAAAAAGATCTGTCCGTCCAGGTACATCCCTCCGATGCGTATGCCCGTGAGCATGAAAACGGGCAGCTCGGTAAGACGGAGATGTGGTATGTGCTCGATGCGAAAAAGGACGCGAAGCTGATATACGGTCTGTATCATGATGTGACGAAGGAGCAGCTGCGCAGGAGCATTGAGGACGGCACGGTGGAGAAATATCTGCAGAAGGTGCCGGTGAAGAAGAACGATCTGTTCTACATTGAAGCCGGTACCATCCACGCGATCGGCGCGGGCGTGCTGGTGGCGGAAATTCAGGAGAGCTCCAATCTGACCTATCGGTTATACGATTATGACCGCGTCGGCAAGGATGGAAAAAAACGGGAGCTTCATATCGACAAAGCGCTGGAAACGGCGGATCTGAGTGCAAGCGCAGAGCCGAGGCAGCTGCTTCGCGTCCTGAAATACCGCCGTGGCTGCGCTTCGGAGCTTTTGTGCCGTTGTAAGTATTTTGAGGTATACCGTATGCTGGTCAATACCGAGCGATGCAGGGAGCTTGTGGACTATCGGGCGGATGGAAGCTCCTTCCGCGTGTTGCTCTGCACCGACGGATGCGGCTGTATCACCTTCGGAAACCAGTCCCTCAGCTTTTTCCGTGGGGACTGCATTTTTGTCCCGGCGGATTCTGTGGAGCTCAAAATCCACGGACAGGCACAGTTCCTGGATGTGAGGGGATAGGGGCAGGGCTGTTTGCCTGCACATATCCCGGCGTTGATTTCGGAGGATATTTCAGAATGGATACGATTCATCCCCACAGAGAATCTGTTTTCGGACAGATGCCGTGGGGATTTTTTGCATGGACAAAGGTATATTGGGAAAGAGCGATAAATAAAGAACGGTGACGAAGGAGAAACATCATGGTGGAAATTAAGGAAAATACAGAACAGGATAACGAGACGGTTCACAGCATGATCAGACAGCATAATGCAAAGTTTATGACTGAATTTCAGGACTACAGCTATCATATTGAAGAAAATGGTGATGTTTTTGACACGGTGGAGGTGGAGTTTCTGTGCGTGAAGGAAACCTGCCGGGGAAAGGGATATGGACGAACCCTGCTGGAGTATGTGGAGGACAGGGCAAAACTGAATGAGTCCTGATTTGGGGGACAGCATGGAAAAATTATTATAATGAGAATACATCAAGTTTCTCTCAGGATATGTCATTGTATTTCAGAATCAGATATGAAAAAATGGGAAGAGAAAACACAAAAGGGAGGTTTCTTTGACATGGGTGAAAAAAGAGAGGAACGTATTCTGTGTTATACCCGGACACCAATGGAGGATGCCGTCTATTCGGCGAAGCTCGCCGACAGCATGCATCTGGCACTGGTGGATAAGGAGGGTGTCTGTACGCCGCTCAACCATAATTCCGGCATACTTTATGCCAGAGCGGTGCAGAATCAGGACGGTACGCTGCAGGCAAAGAGCCTGAGAAATCCCTGGATTTTCGGGATGTCGGACGGCTCTTTTGGCGTGATTGCCAGGCGGATTGAGGCTGACGGCAGCCCGGATGAAAGTGCAAAAGGAAAGCTGCTGTTTTTTACATCTGAGGATTTGTTAAGATATCAGGAGCACGGCCTTTTGGACCTGGGAAGAGGGGCTCATATAATGGAGGCGGTCTGCCGTTATGAGGGAGGACGTTACCGTTTGGAATGGATGGAAGAAGATGGAAAATGCTTCTGTGCCGTCTTTGAAAAGTTCCCTGAGAGCGGATTCCCGGAGGGCGCGGTTTTGTCCGCGGCAGAAAGAATCAGCAAAGAGGCCCCGGAGGGGCTGGCGGATATGCCGGAGGGAGCGCTTGCCGGAAACATGATTTCCATACCCGGCGACGTGGCGGACCGTCTGAGATGGAAGCTGCTTCCGCCGAAGAATATCGCGAATGAAGTGCCGGAGGAGATATTCGCCTCCTCTCCGGAAGAGCTTCGGGCGGTAAAGGCTGTTGCCAGATACAGTGACGGAACCTGCGTGGAAAAGCGGGTAGACTGGTGCATGGAAGAAGCAGACTTCACAAAATCCGGTACCTGTCAGGTGACAGGAAGAGTCCACCAGGATCATTATGATTTTCCCGTCGCCTGGCATCGCGCGGACCCCTGCATCGGCAGATGGAAGGGGAAATATTATTTCATTGCAACCAATGATTATGACAATAATCATTCCCTTCTGATACGGGAGGCGGACACCATACCGGGCCTTGTGACGGCACAGGAGGCCTGCATTCTGGACACAACCATGTATCCTCATCTGGGCAACCTTCTTTGGGCGCCGGAGCTGCATGTCATTAAGGACCGGCTGTATATTTTTCATGCGGGAACGCCGCGGGAGTTTGAGAGGGAACAGTGCCATGTGATGGCGCTGAAAGAGAACGGGAATCCCATGAAGGCTTCCGACTGGGAAATGCCGGTGCGTGTGGTGAAAAAGGACGGCAGCTTTTTGTATAATGAGCAGGGGATCACGCTGGACATGACGGAGTGGGAACTGAACGGGAGATATTATGTTGCCTGGTCTCAGCGGCAGTTTTTCCCGGTAGACCAGGGAGCCTGGCTGTATATTGCCGAGATCGATCCGGATCAGCCCTGGAAGCTGATCTCAGACCCGGTTCTTCTGTCCATGCCGGAATATGGATGGGCAAACAATCACACCTTTGTGGATGAAGGGCCATTCGCGCTTCTGGGAAAGGAAAAAATATTTCTCACCTTTTCCAGCGCGGCCGTGGACAGCACCTATGTGGTGGGGCTGTTGTCCGCGGATCTGTCCGCCGACCTGCTGGATCCTGCCAGCTGGACAAAGGAAAATTATCCCCTGATGTCCTCCCGCAGCAGGGAAGGAGAGTTTGGGACGGGCCATAACTCTTATATCATGGATGAGGATGGGTTGGTCTGGAACGCTTATCACGCCCGCCCCGGCATCGATGGTCCCAGAAGCGCCGGACTTCGCAGGGTACATTTCGGGCCTGATGGCTATCCGGTGCTGGACCTGACGGAAGAGCTGGATCTTTCGCCGGAACTGGTATGGGTGTCTGCCAGGGTAATTGTGAAATAAGAAAGCGAACTGTCTATATCTCTTCGGGTGGGAGAAAAATGCCGGATTTCTGTTCATGCCCGCCGTCCGGCAGAACGGCGGGAGCTGCCGGGAGCGTATGCGGTACTTCATGGGTACGGCGGAATTCCCCCGGGCTGAGGCCGGTGCACTGTTTAAACTGACGGCAGAAATGCTCCACATTCCGGTAACCGCAGAATTCGGCTACGGATACAACCGTTTTTTCCGTATATAAAAGCTGATCCTTGGCCAGCCGGATCCGGGCACGGATACAGTCGTCCATGCAGGAAAGTCCAAAGGCATTTTTGTAGATGGTCTGCATATAGCCTTCGGAAAGATGGAGCTGCTGTGCCATCAGGGAGACGCTCCAGGAAAGCTGTGGACTGTTGTAGACGGATTTGCGCAGAGAAAGCAGCTCCTGAAAGCGTGAATGGGGCTGCCGCTGCGGAAAATTTTTTCCGACTGCCTCATGCAGCTCAAAAAACAGAAGAGACAGAAGCTGATCGATGATTCTTTCGTTGTCCCTGCCGGGAAAGGAGTTTTTCCAGGTGAGAAGCTGAAAGAGGTTGTGGCAGTATTCCGCGTCCGGCAGGGGAAAAGGAGTTCCGAACAGGGGAAAAGAGGTGACGGCAGTTTCATCGGAGTCAAAACGACACCAGTCGTTTGCGTAACGGCTGCCGCAGGCCCGATAGTAGATTGGAGTGTTGGGGGCGAAGAGAACAGCGGAGCCTGCCGGATATTCCTGCAGCCGGTCAGGCGTGCCGAAAAGTGCGGGCGTGCGGGTGAGAAGAAGCAGCCAGCAGTCATGCCCCTGGGGAACGTCAAAAACAAAGTCCTGCATATGTGCAGCATCGTATTCCACATATCGGATATGATTCATGGGTACCTCCGTGCGGACAGAGGAAGTGTCCGCGTCAATCATTCTTTTGGAGAGTATACTCGATGCAGAAAGAACAGTCAATGAATGGAGGAAAAATAGAAAATGAAAAAACAGGCGTTTAATCCATATCTTCCGTCCTGGGAATATATCCCGGACGGGGAACCTTACGTGTTTGACGGGAGAGTATATGTGTATGGATCCCATGACCGCTTCCGGGGGCATGCGTATTGTCTGAATGATTATGTGTGCTGGTCGGCGCCGGCAGAGGATCTGGGAGACTGGCGTTATGAAGGGGTGATTTACCGAAAGACCCAGGATCCGCTGAATCCGGACGGCATGATGTGTCTGTATGCGCCGGATGTGACGGTAGGGCCGGATGGAAGATACTACCTGTATTATGTGCTGGATAAGGTGCCGGTGGTTTCCGTAGCCGTATGTGATACGCCTGCCGGTGCATATGAGTTTTACGGGTACGTGCATTATCCGGACGGTACCAGGCTGGGGGAAAGAGAAGGCGATGAGCCCCAGTTTGACCCCGGTGTGCTGACAGAAGGGGACAGGACCTATCTGTATACCGGCTTCTGCCAGATAGGGGATACTTCCAGAAGCGGCCCCATGGGAACGGTTCTGGGGCCGGATATGCTCACCATTGTGGAAGGCCCTGTGACCATTGCTCCCAGCCAGCCCTACAGCGCGGGAAGCAGCTTTGAGGGGCATGAATTTTTTGAGGCCTCTTCGATCAGAAAACGGGGAGACACCTACTATTTCATTTATTCTTCCATCGCCATGCACGAGCTGTGCTATGCGGTCAGCGACAATCCCATGAAGGGCTTTGTCTATGGCGGCGTGATCGTGAGCAACGCGGATATGCACATTGATTCCTATAAGCCTGCGGACCGGAATATGGCCTATGGCGGCAATAACCACGGCAGTATGGTGGAGATTATGGGAAAATGGTATATTTTCTATCACCGGCATACGGATGGAACCAATTTCAGCAGACAGGGCTGCATCGAGCCCATTTCCTTCCGGGAGGACGGAAGCATCGTACAGGCAGAACTCACCTCCTGCGGCGCCAACGGAGGCCCATTGATTGGAAAAGGAGAATACCCGGCTTATCTGGCCTGCAATCTCTGGGCAAACGACGCGGCGCTCACCACCGGCGCGCCCGGAGAATGGATGGACTGCCGTTTCCCCAAGGTGACCCAGGACGGAAAGGATGGAGATGAGGAAACCGGCTATGTGGCGAATCTGCGCGACGGCTCCCATGCGGGCTTCAAATATTTTGACTGCAAAGGAGTTTCGGGAATTTCTATCCGCGTGCGCGGCTACTGCAGCGGTGCCTTCGGGGTAAAGACGAAGTGGGACGGAGAGGTGCTGGGCTGGATTCCGGTGGAGTTTTCCAATGAATGGAAGGAATACCGGGCGGATATCGCGGTGCCTGACGGCATACAGGCACTGTATTTTGTCTATAAAGGAACCGGGGCTGCCAATCTGGCTTCCTTTACTCTGGAATAACAGGAAGGTGTATTTTGATTACTTTTGTGCACGCGAAAGGCGTGCGGATGGGAGCAAAGATTGAAAAATGCGCTCGATAGCGCATTTTTCAATCAGGATTTGCGCCGAAGCGTCGCAAATCCCGTTATCGCAGCGCCGAACTGGAGGTTCGGCG
>CAJFMW010000129.1 GCA_904392525.1 uncultured Eisenbergiella sp. | reverse complement strand
CCCGTATAACCTGCAGATCGAATATGTGGGGCATTTCGGGATTGAAGACAATGAGTTTGACCTGTACATGGTGACAAAAGGAGTGCCTGCGGAATGAAACTGAGCGTGATCGTGCCTGTATACAATACAGCGGGGGAAGGAAAGCTGGAATACTGCCTGAATTCTCTGGTGAACCAGACCCTGCAGGATATGGAAATCATCGCGGTGGACGACTGCTCTACGGACAATTCCCTGGAGATTCTGCAGCGGTTTGAAAAGGAGCATCCGGGAAGGGTACGGGTGGTTCATTCCGAGGTGAACCGGAAACAGGGAGGGGCCAAGAATATCGGCCTTTCTCTGGCACAGGGAGAGTGGATCGGCTTCATCGACAGCGACGACTGGATTACACCGGATATGTATGAAAAGATGCTCGCCCGCGCGCAGGAGACCGGGGCAGATATGGTGGGCTGTGACTACTGCCTGACGGACGAACACAGCATGAAGGTTGGACAGGTGGTGCACAATAACCGGCCGGAGCAGACGGGGAAGCTGGATCATGACAAATATGCGTCCCTCATTCTGGACAGCGGAAGCCTTGTGGTGAAAATCTACCGCCGGGAGATCATTCTGGGCTGTGACAGCCGCTTCCCGGAAGGGATTTTTTACGAGGACAATGCGCTGGGAAATACCTGGATGCTCCGGGCAAAGCATTTTGAATACATTCCGGAGCCCATGTACTATTACTATCAGCATGATGCATCCACCGTGCATACCATCACGAAAAAACGCTGTGAGGACCGGATGCAGGCAGGACGGATCATGATCGCCGAGGCGAAGAAATACGGATATTTTGAAGAATATAAAAGGGAGCTGGAATTCAGCTTCACCGTGCTCTTCTATGTGAATACGCTTTTTTCCTATATGTTCGGGGTGAAAAAGAAGGAGTCCGCGTTTGTGGAGACCCTGGGACGGGAGATGCGGGAGACTTTTCCCGACTTTCAGGAAAATCCCCGGTATCAGGAGCGTTTCAATGAGGAGGAGAAAAAACTGGTGGATATGCAGCAGAAATCCACGAAGAAGTTCATGCTGTATTTCACCCTGCTGTGGACCTGGCGGAACCTTCGAAAGAGGCTGGCAGGGAAGAGCTGAAGGAGAGGAAGCGGATGACACAACATAAGAAAGCAGTATTGATCGGAGCGGGAGAGGAATCTCTCCATACCATAGAGAAGGCACAGGAGCTCGGCGTTTTTGTGACGGCGCTGGACGGAAATCCGAAGGCGGCCGGGCTGAAGGCTGCGGATGAAGGACTTGCGGTGGACATTTCCAGAGAGGATGAGGTGATAAAGGCGCTTCAAGAGGAAGCTCCGGATTTTGTAATCACCGGCCCCATCGGCCGATATCTGACGACGGCGGGAGCGGTGAACGACGCGTTCCGGCTTCGCGGCATCAGCAGGCAGTCTGCCGTCTGGTGCACGGATAAATACCTGTTCCATGAAAAGCTCCATGCGGCCGGATTGAGAGGCTGCCACTGTGAACGGGTTCCCGCCCTTTGTGGAAAAGATGCGGCCGGGGTGCGGCAGACTGTGGATAATCTGATGAAAAAGGCGGAGGAAGAGTTTTCCTTTCCCGCGATTCTGAAGCCGCGATACGGCTCAGGCAGCAGAGGCATTTTCTTTTTAAACAGCTTGGAGGAGCTGCGGACGGCGCTTGGAGAGCTGTCCGGAGAGAATTGTGAGAAAGACGCGAAAATCCATGCTGCTTCCGATGAGGATTATGTGCTGGAGGAAGCTGTGTCCGGCGAGGAATACGGCGTGGACGCGGCAATGGACGGGAAAAAATACTGCCAGATTCTGCTTCGGAGAAAGCTGCTGACGCCTCCTCCTGCGAGACAGGCGGTGGGGTATTTTTCCGTGACGGGCAGGGAAGAGCGGGAGGCGCGTCTGATTTCTCTGGTTCGGGATTATCTGGAGCGGGTGACGGCGGTTCTGGAGCTCCAGGAATGCCTGCTCCATGCGGATCTGATGATTTTGGATGAGCGGATTTTTGCCATCGAGCTTTCCGCCCGGCCATCCGGCCATCACCTTCATGATCTCTTCACCCCCCTGGCGACGGGCGTGGATATGGCGGAGGCATACATCCGCAGGCAGTGCGGGCTTTCCTATACTTATGCGCCGCAGGATGTGCGCAGGCTTCTGATCCGCTATTTCGCCCTGCCGGAGGGTGTTGTGAAATCTGTTCCGAAAAAGGAAGAGCTGGCGCTGCCGAAAGGAGTCTGCTTACGCGCCTGGAATTGTGAAATCCGTCCGGGAGACAGGCTGGAGAGGGTGACCACCGGCCATTCCGTGATGGGACGCGGCTATTTTATACTGGAAGGAGATACGGATAAAGGGCTGGAAACGGTTGCAGATGAAGTGCTTGGGAGGTTTGTCGTGGAACAGCAGGAAGAGCCGCTTGCAAAGGTCATCACTCCGCCGGAGATTGATTTCGAGGCGGAAGGGCTGGTTCAGAAGGAGGGCGTGGTATATACCACGCATAGCGGAAAAGCGTATCGGATGGATATTGTTTATCCTGCTGATGCAAAGAAAGCGCTTCCGACTGTAGTCTGGGTGCATGGAGGCGGATGGTCGGATGAGAATCTGACCCGGAAATATCTGCCGAGTACGGAACTGGCGCGGCTTGCCGGACGGGGATTTGTGACGGTGAGCGTGGATTACCGCCTGAGCCAGGAGGCACCGTTTCCGGCACAGATTGAGGACTGCAAGGCGGCCGTGCGGTTCCTGCGCGCCCATGCGGAGGAATTTCATGTGGACCCGGAACGGATTGCGGCCTGGGGAGAATCGGCGGGCGGGCATCTGGTGGAGCTGATGGCCTACAGCACGGACCAGGAATTTCAGGATGAATGCTGTCCGGGCTTTTCTTCCCGGATTCAGGCGGTGATTCCCTGGTATGCGCCGGTGGACCTGCGGATGAACGAGGAGGAATGGAAAGCCTCCGACGTCTATCAAAACCTCTTTGCTTTTCCGGACCCGGAGGAACGGGAGCGGATGATGGAGGCGGCGAGCCCCATCTGTTATGCTTCCAGAACGAATCCGCCCACTCTGCTGATGCACGGCGACGCGGACAGGCTGGTGAGCCTGGAAAACAGCAGACGAATGTATGAGGCGTTGAAAGCGGCCGGAAATGACGTCCGGCTGATCACGATCCCCGGACAGGGACACGGATTTTTTGACGGAGAGGAATATTATGAGCAGATCTTCCGGTTTCTGGAAGAGGTACTGTCATGAAGCAGCTGAAAACGTTTGCCGCCTATGTGGCGCCGTCGGTGTTCGCCTGCGCCCTGTCCGGAATCTATGCGATTGTGGACGGTTTTTTTGTGGGAAACAGCGTGGGGGATATTGGGCTTTCCGCTATTAATATCGCGTATCCCGTAACCGCTCTGATTCAGGGGCTCGGAACAGGGATCGGCATGGGCGGCGCCGTCATGTATTCCATAAGGCGGGCCAGGGGAGAGAAAAAGCTGGCGGAAAATAATATCAAAAGCAGCATGATGTTTCTGCTTCTGGCTGCCGTTCTCTGCACGGTGCTTCTGTATCTGATGAGGGAGCCGGTTCTGAGCCTGCTTGGCGCGCAGGGGCGGATTTTTGACCTGGGGGAGGAGTATCTGCGCTATATCATTCTGGGCAGTCTGTTTCAGATCTTCGGGACCGGAACCGTTCCGCTGATCCGAAACAACGGCGGTTCTGTCTGTGCCATGCTGACGATGGTGGCGGGCTTTCTGACCAATATTGCTCTGGACTATCTTTTTGTCTGGGTATTCGGAATGGGAATGACGGGAGCGGCTGTGGCGACAGTGATCGGACAGGCGGTTGCCATGGCGGGAGGCTTTGCCTATCTGCTCTGGAAGAAGGTGCCTTTCTGGGGAGTCCCGCACGCCTTCCCCGCGGCTGCCGGAAGGATTCTGCAGATCGGGCTTGCCCCCTTCGGCATCACCATGTCGCCCAATCTGACGCTGCTTCTGATGAACCGCGCTTGTGCCTCCTATGGAGGGGATCAGGCGGTGGCCTGTTATGCCTGCATCGCCTATGTGATCACCATCCTGTATCTGATTCTGCAGGGCGTGGGGGATGGCTGTCAGCCGCTGATGAGCCAGGAGTATGGAAAGGGAGAAGTGAAAAGCATGAAAAAAATCCGGTCCATGGCCTATATCACGGCTGCGGTCATGGGAGCGGTGTGCATGGCGGTTCTGTATCTGCTTCGGGGCGGTGTCGGGCCGTTGTTCGGCGCATCGGCGGAGGTGTCTGCGGACGTGTCCGTAGCGCTGCCCATTTTTCTTGTCGGAATCCTGTTTCTCGCCTTTTCCCGCGTCACCACCTCGGCTTTTTACGCCTGCGAACAGAATGCGGCCTCCTATCTGCTGGTGTACGCGGAGCCAGTGCTCCTTTTGGTGCTTCTGCTGGTGATTCCCCGTTTCAGCGGCCAGACCGGCGTGTGGTGGAGCATGGCGCTGTCGCAGATTCTGGCCTCAGTTCTCGCCTGGGGACTGAAAATCGCGGCGGATGGCAAAATGAAAAAGGTTTTTTCCTGAAACGCTCAGGTGCGCAGCAGCTTCTGGCCGCGCACCTGTTTTCTGTATTCCGAAGGAAGAACGTGCGCAACATCCTGAAAAGCTCTGGTGAATTTCCCTGCGGATTCATAACCGAGGGCGGCAGCAATCTGAGAGATGGGGTCTTCGGACTGGCGGAGCAGCTCCATAGCCCTGTGAATCCGGTATTCCTTCATGTAGGCCGCGATGGGCTGGCCGTATACAGCCTTGAAGAGGGATTTCAGAGAGGAGGTATTGATCAGGTACTCTCTGGAAAGCTCTTCAATGGTAAAACGCTGTTCCGGATGCCGGGTCAGGCGGTCATGGATTTCCCGGATCAGCTCCGTCTGGCTGCTGCTGTATCTGGCGATGCTTTTTTCGCGGGCAGCGGACGGATCCAGACGGTCCAGATAGAGAAGCAGTTCCTGCGCTTTCAGTTTAAAATAAGGAAGACGCAGCGGTTCCGGCAGCCCGCAGAGCGGCGCGAAGATCCATTCCGTTTCCTCACAGGCAGGCAGCGCGCAGGACTCTCTGGGAACGCAGAATTTCTCATAAAGGGCTTCCGGCTTCAGTCCGGCTTCCCGCAGGATGCAGGGGCAGTTTCCGGAAAGTCGGTCCAAATCGACGGACAGGGTGATTCCCTCATAACAGCCCAGCGGAAACCGCATAACGGAATCCGCGCAGCAGTCGGTGCTGTGCAGCGTGAGATCTCCTGCTCCCAGATAGACGGACATCCCTTCCTTCAGGTCCCAGCCCACGCGGCCGTGGTAACAGTAGCTGATCTCCAGAACATGGGGAGAGGCGGCATGGTGGAAGGAAGCCTGTCCGGCCTGAAACAGAAGCCAGGAAAGTTCGATTCCCGGAAATACCGGATAGATGGAAATTTTGCTCCGGCCATCTGTGGTAACTTTCAAATGATCGTAAAAGGGAGTGCCGTTGCCGTCCGCCGGATGGGTTTCCATTAGAACAGAGGAAGCCGGCAGGGACTGCAGCGCCTCCTCCGGCAGTGTAAGAGCTTCTCTTTTCATGAAATCTCCTTTTCAGCGGAATGTTCCGGGGTGGAAGGACAGGCGATCTCCACCAGGTCCTCGATCATATGGTGAAGGAGCTGTGCCCGGTCGGTCTCAGCCGCCTTATAATAAACTTCCTTGCCGTCCCGGCGGCTTGTGATCAGTCCGGCCGCCTTCAGCTGCCGCAGGTGGTGGGATACAGCGGGGCTGCTCATATCTACCAGAGCGGAAATGTTGATCACGCATTCTTCGCAGTGACACAGAAGCCAGAAGATCCGGATACGGCTTCCGTCTCCAAGCTGTTTGAAAATATCGGCGACCGTCTGAAAATCTTCCGTGCTGGGCATCTCTTCCAGCCGCTGTTCCATTTCCTGCCCGTGATCATGGGGCAATCTGCTGTTCGTCATAAGCTTTTCTCCTTTTTTCCGTCTGGCGAAGTGCCTTGGAATGCTTTCCTATCGTAGTTATTGTATCATATGGCCGGAAAGCGAGTAAAGCAGGGATTGCCGGCGGCAGGAAATTGTCTGTGCAGCGGCGGGAAACGGGCGTAAAAGAGAATCCTTATCAACTATATGGCCCGTTTGGAAATTCTTTTTGCCCATTCGGAAAAAGAGCGGGAAAAGGTATTGACGAGAGAGAAAAAAATGCATATGATAAAACCATCAATTAAATACTTGTTTAATTGTTAAATGAAAAAACAAGGAGAACGGGAAAATGAAAAAGACTTATAAAATCGACGTGGACTGCGCCAACTGCGCAAATAAGATGGAGGAAGCCGCGAAGAAAACGGAAGGCGTGAAGGATGCGACTGTGAATTTCATGATGCTGAAGATGATCGTGGAATTTGAAGAGGGACAGGATCCGAAGGCCGTTATGCCGGAGGTACGCAAAAACTGCAAGAAGGTGGAGGACGACTGCGAAATTTTCCTCTGATTGGGAAATGACCCTGCGGATGAATGCCTGCCGGATGCGGCGGGCATTTTAGTTCCCGACAGATACCTGATTCGAAGAAATGCGCCGGGGACAAACAGGAAAAGCAGATGAAAGAGGTAAAAGACCATGAATAAAAAGCAAAGGACCATGCTGGTCCGCATCATCATAGCGGCGGTTCTTCTGATCGCCCTGAACTTTATCCCGGTTACGGGCTGGATCCGGTTCCTTCTGTATCTGGTGCCTTACCTGGTGATCGGTTATGATATTCTGCTGAAGGCAGGAAAGGGAATCAGAAACCGCCAGGTATTTGATGAGAACTTCCTGATGGCCGTCGCCACTGTCGGCGCCATCGCGCTGGCCCTTCTGGAGCGAAGCGGGGATTATACGGAAGCCATCGCGGTTATGCTGTTTTACCAGGTGGGAGAATGGTTCCAGAGCTATGCGGTGGGAAAGAGCCGCAGAAATATCAGCGAGCTGATGGACATCCGGCCGGACTATGCCAATGTGGAGAGGGATGGAAAGCTGGAAAAGGTGGATCCGGATGAGGTGGAGATCGGAACCGTTATCGTGGTACAGCCCGGTGAAAAGGTTCCCATCGATGGCACGGTCATCCAGGGAAGCTCATCGCTTAACACCAGCGCCCTCACCGGAGAGAGCCTGCCCCGCGACGCGAAGGAAGGGGATGAGGTCATCAGCGGCTGCATCAACATGACCGGCGTGCTGAAGATTCAGACCACGAAGGAATTCGGGGAATCCACCGTTTCCAAAATCCTGGATCTGGTGGAAAACGCCAGCTCCCGGAAATCCAGATCGGAGGATTTTATATCCAAATTCGCCCGCATCTATACCCCCGCCGTCTGCTATGCAGCCCTGGCGCTGGCGATCCTGCCGCCTCTGGTGCGCATGGCTGCCCTTGGGCTTCCCGCGGACTGGGGCACCTGGATCTACCGGGCGCTCACCTTCCTGGTGATCAGCTGTCCCTGCGCGCTGGTGATCAGCATTCCGCTGAGCTTCTTCGCAGGCATCGGCGGCGCCAGCAACGCGGGCGTGCTGGTGAAGGGTTCCAACTATCTGGAAACCCTGTCCCAGACGAAAATTGTGGTTTTTGATAAGACCGGAACGCTGACCCAGGGCGTGTTTGAGGTGAACGGCATTCACCATAATGAACTGGAGGACGCGAAGCTGGTGGAATATGCGGCCCTGGCGGAGAGCGCTTCCTCCCACCCCATCAGTAAGAGCCTGCAGAAGGCCTATGGAAAGGAAATCGACAGGAGCCGTGTAGAGGACATCCGGGAAATTAGCGGAAACGGCGTGATCGCACGGGTGGACGGCGTGGAAGTGGCTGCAGGAAACGACAAGCTGATGGATTCTCTGGGCGTTCCTTACAAGAACTGCCATTCGGTGGGAACCATCATCCATATGGCGCTGGACGGAAAATATGCCGGACATATCGTGATTTCGGATGTGGTGAAGCCCCATTCCCGGGAGGCCGTGCAGGCGCTGAAGGCTTCCGGAGTCCGCAGGACCGTCATGCTCACCGGGGACGCGCGCAAGGTTGCCGAACAGGTGGCCGGAGAGCTGGGCATTGACAAGGTATACAGTGAACTGCTTCCCGCCGACAAGGTGGAGAAGGTGGAAGAGCTGCTGAAAAACAGGTCGGAAAAGGAAAAACTGGCCTTCGTGGGAGACGGCATCAACGATGCGCCGGTTCTTGGCCGGGCGGACATCGGCATCGCCATGGGAGCCATGGGCTCCGATGCAGCCATTGAGGCGGCGGATGTGGTCCTGATGGACGACGATCCCATGAAGATCGCAAAGGCCATCCGCATCTCCCGCAAATGCCTGCGGATCGTGTACCAGAATATCGTGTTTGCAATCGGCATCAAGCTGATCTGCCTGGCGCTGGGAGCGGTCGGCATCGCCAACATGTGGCTTGCCATCTTCGCAGATGTGGGTGTGATGATTCTGGCCGTGCTGAATGCGATAAGGGCTTTGTTCGTGAAGTAAGTAGGTAATCATCCGTACCTACAAATTCATCTCCGCATTTGATAAGCTGATCCCAAATGATGGAGGTGATACCAATTAATACGAATGAAAACACAACTCCAAAGGAGGAGCTTTGGAAAGATCGGATCCGTGCTTTCCGGGAAAGTGGTTTATCCCGCAAAGACTGGTGTCAGCAGAACAAGATTCCATTGTCTACTCTGAGCTATTGGATTCGAAAGAGCCAGTCAGAGGCTCCGGAAGCAGAACGTACTTCTGATCTGGTGTTCGCTAAGCTGCCTTCGGAGCAGGAGCTGCAGTTTCACACCGGAACAGAAAATCATTCTGTTACAATCCTCCTTCCGGAAAATATCCGGATTGAGGTTGATGCTGACTGTCCGGCCAGACTGCTGACTGCTCTGCTCCAGGCTTTGAAGAGCTATGCTTGATTTTTCCGGAAGCACAACGGTCTATCTGGCGTGCGGGGTTACGGATCTTCGCAAGAGCTACACCGGCCTGGCCGCAATCATCAAACTGAAATTCCATCTCGACCCGTATTCCCGCTGTATGTTCGCGTTCTGCAATCGCAGACGCACATTGATCAAAATCCTCCAGTGGGACGGCTCCGGATTTTGGATCCTGATGAAGCGGCTGGACCGGGACGCGTTCCATTGGCCGGATACCCCGGATGAATTACAGAAGGTTACGTTGAAGGAGATCCACTGGCTGTGCGACGGCCTGTCCCTGAAGCCCAGCGGCGCGTTTGAAGAGCGCCACCCGAAGATCGTTATATAAGCCGGCTCCTGTCAATTCGCAAAAAGCCGAAATTTCCCTGATTTTACACGGATTTTCCTCTGTCTACAGAGACTGTTTCCGATAGAAACCCGCTCCTTTTTATGGTACACTATATGCAGTGATTTTAGGAAGGCGAGGCTGTGTGATGGACCCGATCTTTACAGAGGAACAACTGGACAGGATGAGCAGCAGGGATATGCGCTCCCTGCTGAAAATCATGACGCGCCATCAGCAAAAGCAGGAAGAAACGCTGCAAAAGCAGGAAGCGAGAATTCAGCTTCTGGAAGAACAGAAAAAGGAACTGGAATTCCTGAACGCCATGCTTTCTGACCGCCTGACACTTGCGCAGAGAAAACGTTTTGGCGCTTCCAGCGAAAAATACGCGGAAGGTTATACCCAGCTGGGCCTTTTTAACGAAGCGGAGCAGGAAGCAGATCCGAATGCCCCGGAACCGGAATTGGAAGAGGTCCATCCTTCTCCATATAAGAGGAAAAAACGCTCCGGGCAAAAAGAGGAAGACCTTTCCTCCTTTGAGACAACAGAGGTCATCGAGTACAAACTGACCGGTGAAGACCGTTATTGTCCGGACTGCAATACGAAATATAAGGTAGTCACGAAGGAAACCGTAAAACGCCTGAAATTTGTCCCCGCGCGGTTTGAAGTCGTGGAGGAAGTCACCTGTGTTTACAGCTGCCCGAAATGCGGGGCTATGAAACGCCCGGAAAAAGCACCGTCCCTCCTGAAAGGCAGCATAGCGACTCCATCCCTGGTGGCAGGCATTATGAATGCCAAATATGTCAACGGGATGCCGCTCGCGCGTCAGGAGAGGGAGTTCGCCCGGTATGACCTGAACCTTTCCACAAAGACCATGGCCAACTGGATCATCCAATGCGCGGACCGTTATCTGCAGCCGCTTTACGAACTGATGAAAGAAGAGCTGCTGCACAGCGGATACCTGCATGGGGATGAGACCAGGATCCAGGTGATCGATGAGCCGGACCAGAAAGGTTCCACCCGGAACTGGATGTGGGTCTATCTCACGGATGAATACAGCGGCTCCCCGCGGATGGTCCTTTTCCAGTATGAGCGGACACGTGCCGGATATCATCCGGTGGAGTTCCTCGGGGACCAGTTCGGGGGATATTTCACCTGCGATGGCTACCAGGCATATCACAGCCTTCCGGAAAGGATCACGGTGACGGGGTGCATGGCCCATGCGAGACGCAGATTCGAGGAAGCCCTGACGGTGCTGAAAAAGGACTTCACGAATGAGCAGCTGAAAGAGACAACCGCGTATCAGGCGATGGCCCGGATCGGGATGCTCTATAAGATAGAGGAAATGATCCGGGACAAGACACCGGAAGAGAGGTACGAAGAGCGTCAAAAGCAGACGAAACCGCTTTTAGAGGCTTTCTTTGAGTGGCTTCATTCGCTGGAGGATTCCGTAGACCGGTCTTCCCTGATCGGGGAAGCGGTCCTGTATGCCCTGAACCAGGAAACATATCTGAAGAGATACCTGGAAGATGGCCATTTAAGTATCGATAACCTGGCAGCGGAACGGGCGTTGAAAAACTTTGCGACAGGAAGGCGGAACTGGCTGTTTGCAAAGAGCATCCGTGGAGCGCAGGCGAGTGCGACTGTATACAGTATTACAGAAACAGCCATGCTGAACGGATTAAAGCCATACCATTATCTCACCTGTGTGATGGAGAAGATGAAAGACCTGGGCCCGTTTCCGAAAAAGGAAGCCCTGCTGGAACTGCTGCCGTGGTCCGGCAGCCTGCCGGCCGATTGCTACAGCAAACTGAAAAAGTAAGAAACGACCTTCCCCTGGCAGGTGCCGGGGGATTTTTTCATTTTGTCAAGGCACGGATATTGCTACAGCAAACTGAAAAAGTAAGAAACGACCTTCCCCTGGCAGGTGCCGGGGGATTTTTTCATTTTGTCAAGGCACGGATGATTACCTACTTACGAAAAAGTTAAAAGCAAATCAGCCGTTTCAAATAACTGGAAGCGGCTGATTTGTTATTGGGAATGGTGCTCATTCCAGATTGTTTTAATCTCAGAACGATGAGTGCGTTCTTTTATTTCATTCAGTATCTGGAGCAGTTCATTTTTGGAGATCGAAGAATCTGTTTTTTCAGCAACCTGTTTTAACAGATCCAGGGCGTTATAGATTTGAAGAGTATATGTACCAATGGACATTCTTCGCCGGGCGATACTGCGGAGAAGTTCAATATCAGAATCTTCAGTCAGAATAAGCGGCATATGTAGAAAAGAGGCCATGAGCATTAAATGTACGTCTCCAAGGCTGCTTCCCTGTCTGTGTGTGTTATAGATTGTCTGTCCCTTTTTTAATTCTAAAGGACTTATCTTTTTGGTTCCGTCTCTTGCTTCTAAGGCCAGGCGCATATCTTCATACAATAATGAAAAATATGCTTCATACTGCTGTCTGTCATAGTTGTCTTTTAAAAAATCCGAATAGCTGACCTGATGAATGTAGCCTTCCTTTATCATCTGATTAAAATATGAGAACAAAGATAATTCATGTTGGATGAGGTAAGGATGAGCCACAGGTATATAATTTAATTCTGAAAGTATTTTCTTTATATTTTCCGGATTTTTTCCTTCAGAAGATAGTTTTTGAAGGAAACAGGTATCCACAACTGCCTCAATTTTCTTCATCTGCGTAAGCCTCGGCCGCAATATTGAAAGTTTTGTTGGCGATGCCGTTTACATCGTCAATATCAAAGTCCTTTTTTATTTTGCAAATGGTATATTGATCCAAAAGATTATTATTTTCAACATATTCAATCAGACTTCTGAGACCTGGAATAGTCTTTTTGCCCGTTATTTTATCAAGCATTGTATTTACATCTTTGGAATATGCTTTTATGAGAGGATAAATGACTGTCTGATTGGAATCCAATATGGAGCCAACCCCTGAAGTAATAATTCCGGTTTCGATAAGCCTGCGTCTGACAGATTCGTATGGAACCATAAAATCGTTCATCTGCATGACAATAACACGTATCAGATTTTCCAATGTGATCTGAGTGGGGTCCAGATGCAATTCTTTCATATGAGCATGAAAAGTTTTTTTAAATTCATCCTCCGGCATCAATAATTCAGCGGCAAATCGGTTAATGATAAGCTCTTCTTCCTGTTCAGTCAAAGATCCGCAGGTAGAAGTTTTTGCACAAACCTTTTCTGCAACTCCCCATACATGTCCGAGTTCGTGGGCTGCAGCGAAAACCTGATCAGCAATCGGTTTAGCGGTATTGATATAAACAAAATCTTCTAATTTGCCGTTCAAAAAACGTTTGGTATGGAATCCACAGTTTTTTTCGTTTTCTAATGGATAATATATGACATGACAATACTTTTCAAGAATTCCGAATATATCATCCCGTATCGTATTGTTATTTAGGATATAGTCAGTTCTAATCTGGGCTATGACTGCAGGAATGGCTTCAACAATTTGTTCCCAATCCATAATATACCTCGAAGAAGAGGCTGCACTGATATGCAGCCATTAACATGAAACAGATTCTCTTAATTCAACGTATTCGTCCATTAAGTCCAAAATGTGGTCCAGATTATCCGGATTGCTGAATTCCTTCATGTACTGTAATTCAGGAACCAGCACATCTGTTTCCTGATTCAGAAGATAGTCCCTCGTTGTATCCAGAAAATTTGAAATTTTTCCCAGTTCAGATGGGGGCAACATGATTTTCCCCTCGATAATATTCCAGGTATCTTTTAAAGTATAACCACAATGCCCGGCAAAGCTTTCTGGACTAATATTGGCTTTTTTCATCAGAGTATATATATTAACGCCAAGCTTTCTGCATATATTAGCCATCATAAACCTCCCTTGCTATCAACCTGTTTATGAGTAAAACCCGTTCATTATAGCATTGAAAGAAAATATCGTCAACAAATCAGATCGGAAAACCGAAACAGAGAAAATATTAACACTCCTCTATAAACAGTATAACATATTTAAAAGTATATTATCTAAAGTTAGAGATTTTCCTCTATTTCCCAATCAGTTCCCACCCCATCGGCGTCCCCTTCTTTATGGCGCAGGCCGCCTTTTTTCCCAGAACCTCTTCATAATACATGGTATGCAGCCCGTTTCCGGGGCGGACGGAGCGCACGTTTTCCGGCGTCAGCTCTTCCCCGGCGGCGATGTCCTTCGCCGCGAACAGGGAGCGGCAGTCGCCGTGTTCCACCACCTGCACGGGGGTGAGGTGGTAATCAGAGTCGCCCAGCGCCTTTTCCACCGCGCGGATGTTACGGACCATATCGGCAAATTCCTCCGGTTCCATGGAGAAGGAGCCGTCCGGGCCGCCGTCCGCCCGGCGCAGGGTCAGGTGCTTCTCGACCATCCGGGCGCCGAGGGCAGTGGCAGCGGTGGCCACCGCATGGCCCATGGAATGGTCGGACAGGCCGGTGAGACAGCCGAAGGTACGGCCCAGGGTGGGCATCATGTTCAGGTGAATGTCCTCGTAGGGGGTGGGATAAGCGGAGACGCATTTCATCAGAAGCACATCCTCGTTTCCTTCCTCTCTGCAGACCGCAAGAGCCCGCTCGATGTCCGTAAGGTACGCCACGCCCGTCGCCAGAATCACGGGCTTATGGAGGCGGGCGATCCGGCGGATGAGGGGAAGATCGGTAATCTCATAGGAGGCCACCTTGTAGGCGGGCATATTCATGGAAGCCATGAAGTCCACCGCTGTGGCGTCAAAGGGGGAGGAAAAGCACTCCAGTCCCAGACGGTTCGCCTCCTCCATCAGCTTCGGCTGCCAGTCCCATGGAGTGTAGGCTTCCTCATACAGCTTGTGAAGCGTGGTGCCGTCCCAGACGGTTCCCTCGTTGATTTGAAAATCTGGGGAATCGCAGTCCAGGGTGATGGTGTCGGCAGTATAGGTCTGCAGCTTGATGGCGTCCGCTCCGGCCTCCTTCGCGGCATGGATGATTTCTATGGCCCGATTGTAGTCCTGCAGGTGGTTGGCAGACATTTCCGCCACGATGAAAACGGGGCAGTTTTCCCCTACCCTGCGGGAACCGATGGTAAACTGCTTATTCATGAAGCATGTCTCCTTCCGTGTAATTTTTCTGCATAAATTCCTCCACATCCCACTGATCTCTGGCCTTGAAGAGGCTGCCGTCCCGCTTCGTCACCCAGACGGGAGGAAAATAATGAATGAAAAGAGGATTCAG
>CAJFMW010000128.1 GCA_904392525.1 uncultured Eisenbergiella sp. | reverse complement strand
CGCCATTACTCCCATACTCATGGAGTATGCGAGAATTGCTGAAAGAACGATTGCCACTTTCTTTTTCATGTCAATCATCCCCCTTTCGTAATTTTAAAAAAGATGTGTGTGGCTTCTCTATATCAGCAGCTGTATTGCAGCTGTCGATACCGTTTTTTATTCCGGAAGCTCCTCATAGAAAACCTCCAGAATCAGTTCATAGAGGGCCGTATCGTCATGATAGAATTCCTCGAAGGTTTCTCCCATCTCCACGTGCCCTTCCATGCCGTAGATGTCCTCCTGGCTGAAGCTGTAGGACAGCGCCTGGCCCGCCAGGTATACGGCTTCATCCGCGGTGATATCCGTCACCATGTACGGCGTCACCTGTGTGTACAGCTTCAGCGGGAGCGTCATATCCGCCCGCATCGCTTCCTTTGCCTGCGCCACAAAGGCGTTCAGATACTGCTTCTGTCTCTCCAGCCGCTCCTCTGCGCTGCGTGCCACCGATGTATCCCGGTAGTGAATGAAGGTATAAGCGGCCTCACCCATCAGGTGAACCTGTTCCCCTTCCGTCCAGCCATCTTCTTTACCGGCAAGGGATGCCGGAATCGTAACATCCACTCCTCCTACAGCGTCATTGATATCACTGATCACCGACATATTGAGTGCGCAGTATCCATGGATCGGCAGGCCGTAAAACAGGTTGGAAACGGCTTCCACCGTGTTCTCACAGCTTTCTTCCAGGCCTTCGCCGTAGGCGTGCGCCAGAGCGATCTGGGCCACCTCCTTGCCGGCGTACAGTCCGTTTGCGTCATACACGCTGATTTCAGTCATGGTATCCCGGTTGATGCCTATGATGCTGATTTTCTTCTCATCCGGATCGAGCACTGCAAGGAACAGGGAATCTGCCTGTCCGCCCTGAAACAGGTCGTCCGAGGCTTCCACTTCTCCCTTTCTGTCGATCCCCATACAGAGAAAGGTAAGGATATTTTCCTTATACTGATAGGTCTTCCCGTTATAACGCAGCGCTCCGGCCGGAAGACTTGACGCTGTCTCATTCTCCTCCGCCATCTGCTCCATCTGTTCCGGCCGCTCTTCCTGCCTCTTCAAAAGAGAACTTCGGCCATGAACGTTCATCCAGAGAACAGCGGCTGCCGCAATCAGAACGATGAGAAGAACCGTAATAACCAAAATGAGCAGAACCAGCCCGATTCTTCCGATCAGGCTGTGTCTGTGATGTCTCCGTCTGGCTGCAGGTTCCTTGCCTCTGTTTTTTCTTTTCGTTTTTGCTTTTCTTCTTTTTTCCGTCTGTCTCATGATACAAGTACGGCCTGAACCAGATAGCGTTTATCGCTCTGACCCGTCACTCCGGTGGAAAGCGTTATGATTTTATCCTGCGCCGTCACCTCGATGGAATCGTCAATGAAGGCGTCCATCTCACGAATCGCGAACACATCTTCCAGATATTGGGAAAATACAGTCTCATCCCAGAAATCATAAATGGCAATCAGGTGTCTGTTATCATAGGTATACGCGGCAAAAATCTGATAGGTCAGCGTACGGTCAGGCAGATAAATCTGAATCTGTCTGTGCTCATCAAAGAAATCCCTGTCCGCGAACTGATGCAGTCTGCCGAACATCGCATCCGTATTTCTTCCATAGATGATCGTATTGGGATCGTTAAAATCCGTATGATTATACAGCTCCGTATAGATGCAGCCGTTATCATCCTCTTCCCCGTACAGGTTATGGTTCAGATACCAGGCTGTATCCGTTGCAGACTGAAGCACCGGAAAGCTGATATTGGTATCCGTTATCGTAATCCAGGCATAGGCTTCCGGATTGACCTCCTGCAGAGCTTCAAAATACGGCTGTCCTTCTTCATCCAGGAAATCCTGTACTTCCTTCCGTGTCTCCGTTTCTGTCCCGCAGGCTGCGGTCAGAAATGCAGATACCGCAAGTATGACGGCTAAAAATACTGTTCTGTTCTTTCTCATCCTGTGCGTATCTGTTTCCCTTCTGGTCAAAAAATAATCGACAGTTCATGACCTTTGAGAATTATATCACATTCATTATCAGATTTCCAGTTAAAAACTGACTTTTTTTATACGTTTTAAGCTTATATTTTATTTAAGACTGCCCAAATAAAAAAGCCTTCCGACCAAAAGCATCCGAAAACCGGATACTTCCGCCGGAAGGGCCCTTATCATTTTCCCTGTCTGTTTCGCTTGTTATGTCTGTCCGTCCGCTCCCTTCAGACCCGGATCACAAATCCTTCCTTTCTGGGCTTTGGCTGAGGAAGGGGCTGGGCCGAATAGCCCAGGATGCAGTTGCCGATACCGATATAATCTTCGAAGAGTCCCCATTTTTTCAGCAGTTCTTTTCCCTCCTGCGTCTCAAAGGTCTCACGGGCACGGTGAATCCAGCAGGAATCCACTCCGAGGGAAAACGCGGCGTTCATCAGGTTTCCCATGACCAGGCTTCCGTCCTCCACACAGGTTCCCCTTTTGCTGTCAGCCAGAACCACAACCACCGTAGGCGCCCCATAGAAAGGATCTCCGTCGTTTCCCATGATGGAAGCGTTGATTCGGGACAGGGTCTGAATGGTTTCCTGATCCTGCACCACAACCATAACTGCGGACTGCATTCCCATGCCGCTGGGCGCGTACTCGCCTGCCTTCAGGATCTGTGCCAGCACCTCCTCCGGAACCTGATCCGGCTTGTAGGAACGGACGCTGCGGCGTTCAGTCAGTGTTTTTAATGTTTCATTCATGTCCTTACCTCCCTGGCTTTTTTTCTTTCAGTATAAATTCCCCGAAGCCGGGTGTCAATCTCCCCGCCGGGTCCTCCATATCATATACGCGCCGCCATTCCCTCGTTTCCCCCACCTTCTCAACCACCGATCTGTTTCCGGCAAGGAAACGGGAAAGCTGATAACAGTCGATCCAGATCTCATTGTCCGATTCCTTCTGGGATTCATCAAAAATCAGTTCTAGGCCCCAGTGCAGGTGGACAGTTTTGATGTTGTTCACATTTTCCTCCTCAGAGTAGCCCGTGTGTCCCATATATCCGATCACATCCCCGGCAGTCACCACACTGCCCTCCTTCAGCCCTTCCGCATAGGGATAATTCTGGCGCAGATGGGCGTAATAATAATATCTCTTATGGTCAAAGCTGCGGATTCCGATCCGCCATCCGCCGTATTCGTTCCAGCCCAAAGCCTCCACATATCCGGACTCCACGGCAATAATCGGCGTTCCCACCTGCCCCATCATATCATGTCCCAGATGGGGTCTGGCATAGCCGTAGCTTCTCGCCGCGCCGAAATCATCGGAATCCGTATAGGGAAAGGATGCTGCAATTGGGGAAAAAGCCTTCAGTCCGTACTTTCTTTTCCACACCACATTTCCTTCTTCGTCCTTCTCCTGCAGCAAAAATTCTCCAACCATTCCGCCCAGAACCGCCTCATAAGCTTCCCGATAATAGGAATAGGAAGAAAGCCCTTCCGTTTCTTCCTCCAGCACAGTCTCCCCGGAGCAAAGACGCTGCGCCGTATTTTCCAGATCTGCAAGGGCCTGGCTGTTAAACTCTCCGCCATATCTGGCGGCGGTACAGGCCAGCAGGCTGATCCAGTCCACATGGGAATCACTGCCGTAGGTATCCAGATCCGTTTCATAGGCCAGCTTAAGCGCCTCACAGGAAACATTGAAATCCACCCACCTGATATAATCCTTCTGCGCCTGCTGTTCCGTCTCCGGCATCGCCATCCGCGCCTCTTCCGCCTGAAGAGGACCGGCATCTGTTTCTCCGCTTTTCTTCGTTTTCCCTGCGCGCCCGGCCTGAAACTGACGCGGATTCTCGAAAGCCTCTTCGATTTCTCTGGTTTCATGTCCCTCCGGAAGCAGATTCTCCTTTCGGACGGCGAGCAGAAGAATCAATAAAAGGCCGGGGATGAGCAGCCTCTTCCATTTTCCGCAGTTTTTCATGGCGGCTCCAACGCTTTTTTCTATCCAGTATATGAAAAAAGATATCAAAAAAGACGCCGCGCATTTATGCGCGGCGCCGACGTTTTCACTGGCATCAATATTCCGGCTCGATCAGGCCGTAGGTGTTCCCCTTCCTCTTATACACCACGTTCACCTGTTCTGTCTCCGCATTGAAAAATACGAAGAAGTTGTGTCCCAGAAGCTCCATCTGCACGCATGCATCCTCCGGATACATGGGCTTGATATCAAACTTTTTGGTACGGACGATCTGAACCTCTTCCTCCTCCGGAAATTCCTTCTCCAGAAATGCCGGCTGGAAATTGCCCCCGCTCTGATGCTTGTCCGTAATCTTATTTTTATATTTTTTAAGCTGTCTCTCGATCACTTCCTCCACCAGATCGATGGACACGTACATATCATTGCTCGTCTGTTCCGATCTGATGATGCTTCCTTTCACAGGGATCGTCACCTCAATTTTCTGTCTGTCCTTCTCCACGCTCAGGGTAACTTGTACTTCCGTCTCCTTCGTAAAGTACTTCTCAAGCTTTCCGATCTTCGCTTCAACCGCACTGCGCAGGCCCTGGGTAATTTCGATGTTTTTCCCGCTGATAATGAATTTCATGCCGATCATCCCTTCTGTTTCATATTAGGAAAAAGCTCTTTTCCTTACCAGGATTATACCATATCCGTAGAATTGCTTCAATGTTTTCAGAATTTTATAGAAAATAATTCCTTCTTTCTGTCAATCCCTGTCTGTGATACATTTGTAATTTTTTTGTAAAATTCGTGGAACTCGCCAAAACATCCGTTCCAATAAACGGTCTTACGAACAGTTCCTTTTCCACATCTCAATCTGTGGATAATGTGGATAACTTCGTGTATAACTGTTTGTCCCTCTGAAATGCCGGTTTTTTTATGTGGATAACTTTGTGGGCAATTTTTCCGGTTTTCTCCATATATCGACATTCTTTGTGCACATTCTACAATATACTACCATTCTGACAATAGACAGGGAAAAATTGAAATATCTGACAATAGTTTTCATTTATCTGAATCTTTATAAATAGAAAAAAGGACGATCCCTCTGGACCGTCCCCTGTATTTCTCTCTTTTTAGTTGAAGATTCTTCTGACCGTGATCGGCGTTCTGTAATCCGCATCGGAAACCTTGATTCCTGTTTCCTCCGTGCTGGCGTGCACGATCTGGCCATTTCCAATGTAGATTCCCACATGTCCGCTGTAGCAGACGATATCGCCCGGCTGAGCACTGCTCAGGCCTCCTGCCACCTCCGTACCGACGTTTCTGTCCGCTGAGGAGGAATGAGGAAGGGATACACCGAAGTTCTCATATACGCTCATTACAAAGCCGGAACAGTCAGCTCCGTTCGTAAGGCTTGTCCCGCCGTACTCGTAAGGGTTGCCGACAAACTGGAGTGCGAACTCCGCAACAGAGCTTCCTGCGGAAGATACTGCCGTATGAGAAGCCGCCGCGCTGGCCGCCTGAACGGTCTCGCTCTGTGCAGCAGTTTCTGCCGCCACGCTTTCAGAAACGGTCTGCTCTGTGCTGCTTTCCGTCTCCACAGGAGCCGCCGCTGTGCTTTCCTCAGTTGCCGCCTCGCCTGTACCGGCTGTTTCCGCCGTACTCTCGGTGGGCTGCTGGGATGCGGTTTCAGTCTGGCTTTCAGCAGGGAGCTGCTCTACGGAAGATTCCGTCTCACTTTCAGAAGGAAGTTCTTCTGTGGCAGATTCAGACTCACTCTCGGAAGAGGTTTCCTCTGTAGAAGACTCTGACTCGCTCTCGGAAGAGGTTTCTTCTGTGGCAGATTCTGTCTCGTTCCCGGAAGCGCTCTCTTTCGTGCTTTCCGTTTCAGAAGCAGATTCCTGTTCGCTCTCTGTCTGTTTCTCTGTCGTATCCTGCTCAGAAGCCGTCTCGGATGGCTGCTGTGAATCAGGCTCCGGATCATTTCCTCCGGAAGTCTGCTCCTTCTCCGGCTGTTCTGCGGGCGTACTGTCCGCCGCAGCCTGCACTGCCGCCGGATCTACCGGCTCCACAATCGCTTCTGCTGCCGGGGCAGGCAGTACATTTACTACCGCTTCCACGCCGGCCGTCAGCGCCACTTCCGTATCTGAGGCTGCAGGAGCGTTATCCGCCGCCGGAGCGGTTTCAGGGGCCGCCGCATTCAGAACGCTCGCAACGCCGACGCCATTATCAATGGCAGCCTCGACCTGCTGTTCCTGAACGTGGGATACCACTTCGGTATCAATAGCCGCTTCTCCGACTCCTGTCGCTCCGGCTTCAATATCCTCCGAAGTGACCGCCGGAGCCTCCTGAGCTTCCTGAACGGCTTCTGCCGTCTGTTCGCTCTGTGAGGCCTCCTCCTGCACGCTTGAAAGGGAGCTTCCTTCATCCAGCACCAGGCCGACGCCCGCTGCCGGGAGGTCGTAGGATACACCAGATGCATTCGTGTGTGCTGCCGAACCGAATATGATCACTGACGCTGTCAGCGCACAGGTTACGGCTTTCACCCGTGTGTATTTCATGTGTTCCTCCAGTTTTTACTCCAACTGTTACATTTGTTACGAAATTATTACATCTGAGGACAACTATACCACTCGCCCGGTCTTTTGTCAACCTTTGCACATCTTCCCCATATTTTGTGGATTAACCCGCAAAGCCGCATAAATAAAGGGAAAGGCGGAATTTTCTCCCCCCTTTCCCGTTTGTGAACATTTTTTGAACTTTTTAAAAGAATGCCCAATTATTATTCATTTTATTCATAAATGGAATCTTTTCGTAACATTTTTCGTATAAAATATAGAATTTCAACTACTTCTGAAGAAACGACTGGGCGCTTTCCACCGCATTCGCGCCGTCCGCAACCGCGGTCACAATCTGGCGCAGTTTTTTCGTCCGGATGTCTCCTGCCGCATATACGCCGGGCATGCTGGTTGCACAGTCCTCTCCGGCGATCAGATATCCTTTTTCATCCGCAGCGATATTCCCCACAAAGCATTCCGAATTGGGCCGGATGCCAACGGCGATAAATACGCCCTGTACCGGAAGCTCCGAGCTCTCATTTGTTTTCTTTGAGCGAAGGGTGAGGCTCTGGACCATATCGTCTCCGTTGATGCTCTCCACCACACTGTCCCAGATCACCTCCACATTTGGAAGCGCAAGCATGGTCTGCTGCAGGGAACGCGCAGCCCTCAGGCTGTCCCTTCTGTGAATCAGATATACCTTCTCGCAGGCGCGGGCAAGAAATATGGCATCCTCCACCGCCACATCGCCGCCGCCCACGACAGCCACCGTCTTTCCTCTGAAAAATGCGCCGTCACAGGTGGCACAGTAAGAAACGCCCATTCCGGACAGCTCCTCCTCTCCCGGCACTCCCAGATGACTGTGCACGGCACCGGAAGCAATGATCACTGCCTTTCCTTCATAATTTCCTTCCCCGGTCAGAACCGTCTTGTAATCTCCCTCATCCCGGATTCCCGTCACATCCGCTTCCACAAATTCCGCCTGCATTTTCTCCGCATGCTCCCGGAACTTCATTCCCATGTCAAAACCATTTATGCCGGGAAGCCCCAGGTAGTTATCCACCTCATAGGTATTGAGAACCTGTCCTCCGCTCATGGGATTTTTCTCTATCACAAGTGTGGAAAAGCCCGCCCTTCTTCCATATACGGCGGCGCTCAGTCCGGCAGGGCCGGACCCGATAATGATCAGATCGTACATCTGCTTTCCTTCCTTTCTCCGTTTGATTTCTTCCATTATAATGGGTTGGCGGAAGCGTTTCAAGCCCGACGTATACTCTGGCTTAAGTTCCGTTCAAAACGCAGTCTTTCCACAGGCTCCCTTCCGTGTTAAAATGAAAGGAAAAATCGAAGGGAGAATCTCCATGTCAAAAAAAGCGCTGGTAACCGGAGCATCCAGAGGGATTGGAAGAGCGATCGCCGACAGGCTCGCATCGCAGGGATATGACCTGTATCTCACCTGTCTGCATTCCATGGATTCCTTAACGGAATATGCCCATAAGCTTACCGAAACATACCATATCAGCTGTTTTCCTTTTCAGGGGGATATGGGCTGTGCCGCCGACGTGGAGCGGCTCTTTTCCTCCGCTTCCATCCGCAGTCTGGATGTGCTGGTCAACAATGCGGGAATCTCTTACATCGGCCTGCTGCAGGATATGACGCCTGAGGAATGGGACCGGGTTCTGTCCACGAACCTGACGAGCTGCTTTCTCACCTGCCGCAAGGCAATTCCCCTGATGGTTCACGCAAAAAAAGGGCGCATCCTGAACATTTCCTCGGTATGGGGTGCTGTGGGCGCTTCCACGGAGGCGGCCTATTCCGCGTCAAAAGGAGCGGTAAACAGCCTGACAAAAGCGCTGGCAAAAGAGCTGGCTCCCAGCAATATTCAGGTCAATGCCCTCGCCTGCGGGGTGATCGATACGGACATGAACCGCTGTTTTTCCGCTGAAGAACGTCAGGCTCTCATGGAAGAAATTCCGGCAGGCCGCTTCGGCACGCCGGAAGAAGCCGCCGTCCTCGCCTGTCAGATCCCCGGAATATATGACCGGGCAGATCATCACCATGGACGGGGGATGGATCTGAGGCGGAAGACAGCGCAGAAAGGGACGCTACTGAAGAGCGTCGATGATCTTTTTCATGGCCGGGTATTCGGGAACGGAGATGACGCTGTTCACCTGCGGTGCAATCCCTTCCACAGCGGTTTCTCCCGCCGCCTGATAGGCGCTTGTGCGAAAGCCATGCTTTTCCCAGGCGATCTGCTGAACTTCCTCATCCAGAAGGGCCCGCGCACCCTCCCTGCCCGCTTCGTCCAAAGCGATGTAGACGTGGGTGGACCAGACGGTGGGCGTGGGATAGAGCATCACGATGTCGTCTCTGATCTGCTCGTAATCCTCCGGGTACTGGACCGCGAATTCCAAAAGCTGGCTTTCATAGCCCGCAATCACCGGTTTATCTCCCACGCCCGTACGGAGGAACTGCTGAAACAGGTCGGAGGAAGAGGTTTCCATGTATCCAAGCCCGTCAAAAATCTGCTTCAGTTCAGGCAATATGCTCTCCACACTGGTTTCATCCACGGTCTGTCCGCCGTTTAGCACACAGGCCAGCAGGGCAGCAAACATGTTGCCGGAGTTGGAGGCTGTGGGATCGGTGGTATCCACCGACACCTGTCCGTACAGTTCCGGAAGCCCCAGCTCTTCCCACGTGGTTCCGGCAAGGATGCGTTCCGTCAGCTTCTGCATATCCACATAATATACGCCGTCCGTCTGAGAAACGATGCCGTTTGCTTCAAAGGCCTCCAGCACCATCCTGTGAGTATAGAGGACGATGGGCGTATTGAAAATGATCTCCTCCTGAAGGGGCTGGCCGTGCACGTCCTCATAATAGGAAAGCGCGGTCTGGCTGGATGGAAACAGGTAGTTCATGCCCTCCTGGTCTGCGGTCACCATATCCAGGGAGCCGGCTCTGGAATAGTCAAACTGAATGTGGTATTTTCTTTCCAGAATCCGGGCCGCTTCCTCGTCCTCAAACAGGCCGGTCTTTTCCCCGCCGAGATAGCCGCGAAGCACGGTCACTCTGCCATTTTCCCGGTAAAAGGAATAGCCTCCCGCCGCGAGGACCACCACCGCAAGCAGAAGGATCCCGATCAGCTTCGGCTTCATTTCAATCCCTCCATTCTCATCACCTGTTCCAGAACGGCCACATCCGCTTCCATATCCGTCACCTCATTTTCCACCATCTTTCCAAGCTGCTTTTGAAACGCCTCTGTCAGCGCCGCAGCCGCCCGCTTCATGTTCTCCGTAAGCCCCTGCGTCTGGCCTTCGGTCAGTCCGGCGCTTTCCAGTTCCACGTATTTTGCCAGAAGAGCGGATGCCGTATCCTGATAATAATCGATAAACCGGCGGGCGGCCGGGATTTTTTCCGGATGCTTTTCCAGATAAGCCAGAACGTTTCCCGCCGCCCGGCACATTTCCTCCGTCTGCTGCCTAAGCTGTCCATCCCGGATCCTGCCCATGGATCTGCGGATGCTCTCAAAATCCTTTCTAGCCTCCTTCATGCTCCGAAGAAGCTCTTTTTCCTGATCATCCGGCTGCCAGCCGGCGTTTTTCCCCTTTCTCTGCGGCTTTGTGATAAGCCAGACAGCCGCAAACAACAGAACGGCGAACAGCAGGCTGACCGGAAAGCTCCAGCCAAGTCCCAGAAACAGGAGCAGAAAAAACAGGGACGCCGCTGCGCCTGCCAGGAGGCTTCTGATTCCTTCTCTTTTCATGCTAATTGTATCCTTTCACACTGCGGAAGGCCCCGATCAGATCCTCCCTGCCATCGAAAACGCGGGCGTTGGTCAGCTGCGCCAGCTCATCCAGCTGCTCCTCCTCTGCGTCTCCGAACAGGATGGAGAAAACGGGTACATCCATGCCCAGGGAATCATAGAGCGCTTCAAAATCCGCAAAGGTTTCGCTGCCATTTGACATGCCATCCGTCATCAGGATGATGGCAGGGGTATAATCCTCCGGATCGTATCCATCCGCGATGAGGGACAGGCCCCTTTCCGCCGCCAGATAGATATCCGTGCCTCCGCCGCAGTATTCCCCCCGGATCTCCTCATAAAGAGCCTCCAGCTTTTCGGGGGAAGAATCTGTCACCTGATAAACCTGAATAATTTCGTCGCAGAAGGTGATCACGATGTTGACCTCCCCTTCCGTGGCCTGCAGGAGATTCTTTTCCGCATTGTCCTGAAGAAGAATCTGGGACATGGCCTCCACCAGCTGTTCATTGCCTGTACCCTGCATGCTTCCGGAGAAATCCAGGCAGTACACGTTAAGGGACGGCTTTTTAAAGCGGGTCTGATACAGGCTGAGTGCCTCCATGAGCACATCCGCTGCCGGCGTGGGAACGGCGGTCAGGATCCGTTCGGTATCGATCCCCCAGTCCGCCCGGAAAATGTCGCTGTTTTCTTCGCTCACTCCCGCATATCCCGTTCTGCGCCCGGTGCGCTGGATCGCGTCCTGCGCCTCGTCGGAGAGCAGGTAATCCTGGATTTTCAGGAATGCCTCCTCCTTATTCTCATCCCCATGATCCACATAGCCCAGAGGAGAATCCGCGATGCTCAGTCCGTCCTCGGGATAGACCACGTAAAGCGTCTCCCGTCCCTGCCTCTCCAGCTCCTGATTGGCGCTTATGATCAGGCATTCATAGTTGACCATGGCATCGTATTCCCCGTTCAGGAACATATCCATCAGCCATTCG
>CAJFMW010000127.1 GCA_904392525.1 uncultured Eisenbergiella sp. | reverse complement strand
ATATTCCAAAAGGGAAGGCATAGCCATTTCCGGTTATAGCTGTATACGCTTCGATCATGCTTATATCATTACTTGCAACAAAGCTTTCCTGGTTTTGGGATACGCTCAACTTCAAAATGCTCCATACGTTTTTTCCAGTTATTTTTTCCAGTCTCAGCATAGTAATCTCCCTTCCGAAACGAATCAGCAGACGGTCCATAAAGCAGACCATCTGCTGGTTCGGTCGGTTACTTTTGATAAATGATTTTCCGGATTGCGTGGACGGACAGGCAGTATTTTTCAGCCAGCGTCTGAACCGGACTTCCGTTTCGATATTCCGACCGGATTCGCTGATTTCGTTCTTCCAGCTCTCGGCGGTATCCAGACGCCTCTCCCCAGCGTCTGGGCCGCTTTTCATCCGTCGGGACATAGATATAACCGCCCTGAATGTAGGTCTGCAGTTCCCTGACCAGACTGTCCGGAAGAATATCTTTGGCACTGATGTATTTCATGAAGGCTTCCTCCTTGATCTTTCTGAAAATGAATCGATCAGGCGGCAGAGCCGACATGTCTGCGACTGTGATTACTCCATACAGATGTCGCAGAGGATCAGCTCTGCATGGAGTCTGGCTTCGTTGCGTTTCATGGTTCTCCTCCGTCATGAAAATAATAATTGGAAGTGCTTTTCTGTTGCTTTGTGTTGTTTACTCATCAGAAAAGAAAATGTTTTCCGTCAGATTGACAAACAGGTCCTCTTTTCTTAATACATGTGCTCTTCCCTTCCACCAGACTGTTTCCCGGTTTGCGGAAACAGAGACGGCGTTACCGTCCGTCAGATGGTAGGTGATGGTAATTCAGAGGCTGTTCTTCCTGCCCTGCCTTCTGAAAGATAGAATAATTCAGAAAATGGGTCAGATTAACCGCGAATTCAATGTCTTCTTTTTCCGTGATTTCCAGATGCTCTTCCGACGTCGCCGGATATGTGATGGTCACGCGCTCTACTTTCCCGGCATCTGGGATGCCTGTCAGATACATTCCGTTTATCAGGATATAGCAGGCAAGGCAGAGCGAGATAGAAAGAAGGAGATTTCTTGCAAAAATCAGCAATGCATGGAAATATTTGTTTTTTATCATTGTCCCTCTCTCCGTTTTCAGAAAATGACGTCCCTTTTTCTTTTCAAGCATAACACAAAACCTCCGGCTTCTCCATCATAAATTCACATTCCTGTGCTATACTTGTTGCAGTTCTGCCTTCGGCAGAACTGCAACGGCATCCGACCATTCCAATCGCAGCACTCGTCCTATCGTGTAGCACTCGCTTTATCGTGCAGCACTCGCTTTATCGTGCAGCACTCGCTTTATCGTGCAGCACTCGCTTTATCGTGCAGCGATGGGCCGGATGCTTCTTCACTATACGTTTTCGTACGGTCTGCGCAGTAAATGCGCAGACCTAGTTAAATAAAGTAACCTATACATTAACAGACCATAAAGGAAGGAAGAAAGGAAAAAGTGAAAAAAATTCTGATCGTAGAGGATGAACCGGATATCCAGGAGCTGCTTGGGGCTTATCTGCGGGATGCGGGATATGAAACCGCTGTGGCGGCGGACGGCGTGGAAGCGTTGTCGCTGTTTCAGACGCAGCCCTTTGACCTGGTGCTGCTGGATGTGATGCTTCCGAAAATCGACGGCTTCGGCGTGTGTGAGATGATCCGGCGTCAGTCTCAGGTTCCTGTTTTAATGCTCACGGCTCTGGATGGGGAAGCGGATCAGCTGCGCGGCTTTGGGCTGGATATTGACGACTATGTGACCAAGCCCTTTTCCATGCCCGTTCTGCTGGAGAAAATTCGTGTGATTCTCCGCCGCAGCGGCGGTTCGGAACAGGCGGACTGCCTGCGCTACCGGGATCTGCTCGTTAATCCGGATACCAGGGAGGCGCTGTTAGATGGCCGTCCTCTGGATCTGACTGCGCGGGAGTTTGAACTGCTGCAGCTTTTTCTGGCTTCTCCCGGGAGGGTATTTACCAGAGAGATGCTTCTTTTAAGAATCTGGGGCTATGATTCTTATGTAGATGAACGCGTGGTGGACAGTCATATCAAAAATCTCCGTCATAAGCTGCAGCGAAATTATATCGAAACGGTAAGGGGGGTGGGCTATCGTGCTGCGAAGGAAACTGGCTGAGAGCCTGACCATCCGCATTTTTCTGATCACCGTTCTTCTTCTGCTGGGAGCAGGGACGGTCACTTTCGGGCTGATTGCGTGGGCCACTCCCAGCACCTACACTGCGGTGGTCAACGACGATCTGACGCGTCAGACAGACCGGCTTGTGGAAAAGCTGGCCGATACCGATCTGGCGGACAGCGGTCCCCTGCTGGATGACTTTATCCGTGCCACGGGAGCGGACGCGGTGCTTGCCGGGACGAATGGAAGCATCGTGGATACGGGTTCCGTGCTTGCAGGGCAGACTCTGTATGGAGCAGAAACATCAGCGGTTACATCAGTAGCGCTCGCTACAGCGGAAGGGGATTCCTCCGTCACCTGGTCCGCCTGTGAATCAGGTTCCTCTGATGCGGTGACCATCACCATGTCGGAACAGGCTGCCATAGCCGCCGAAGTGCGCTTCGCTGACCAGACGGAAGTCTATACCCTTTATGTCACGCCGCGTATCGAGACCGAAAACCTGGCGGTACGGGCGCTGGTGCAGATGGCTCCCTGGCTGCTGCTTGCACTGCTCTTCTTTTCTCTTCTGTGCGCTCTGTTTTATTCCCGTTATATTACCCGTCCTGTCGTCCGTCTCAGCAACATTGCCGGGAAGATGGCAAGGCTGGACTTCGGCTGGGAATGCGGGGACAGCCGGAGGGATGAAATCGGAGAACTGGGCCGCAGTCTGAATGAAATGGCCCGGAGGCTGTCAACCGCGTTGAAGGAGCTGGAGGCCGCCAATCAGGCGCTTCGCGGTGAGGTGGAGCGGGAACGGGAGCAGGAACGGAAGCGGATGGCTTTTTTCTCCGCCGCTTCCCATGAGCTGAAAACGCCGGTAACCATCCTGAAAGGCCAGTTGTCCGGCATGCTGGAGGGTGTGGACGTTTACAGGAACCGGGATAAGTATCTGCTCCGTTCTCTGCAGATCACAGGCAGGATGGAACATCTGATTCAGGAAATGCTTTCCATTTCTCGCATGGAGACAGGCGCGGTTTCAAAACAGGAAGCCGTGAATCTGTCCGCTCTTGTGGAACGGCAGCTGGACTACAGCAGAGATCTTCTGGAACAGCGGGCACAGCGTCTTCTGTCCCGGATCACACCGGGAATCACCGTCAACGGAGACGCCTCCCTGCTGGAAAAGGCTGTGGGTAACCTGCTTTCCAACGCGATCCTCTACTCTCCCTCCGGGGCGGAAATCCGGGTGCGCTGTGCGGTGCGGGAAGGCTGCCCTGTCCTGCACGCGGAAAATACCGGGGTGCAGATCAGCGAGGAGGCACTGCCCCGCCTGTTCGAGGCATTTTACCGGGAAGAAGGCTCCCGAAACCGCAGCACAGGAGGCAGCGGGCTGGGACTTTATCTGGTCCGGTTGATTCTGTATCAGCATGGGGCGGAATGCACCATTGAAAACACGGCGGACGGCGTGAGGGCATCGGTGCGTTTCCCTGAAAACTGATCTTCATACAAAACACAAACAGCCTCCATTTTTCCTCCATAGAACCATGCTATTCTTCCTGATATCCGGAAAAAACAGGTAGAAACGTTTCGGAACGGAGGTAAATATGGAAATCAATATTCAAAATGTCAGTGAGACATATCCCAATGGAAAGCAGGCGCTGAAAAATTTCAGCCTTGACCTGCGCTCCCCCAGTCTGGTCGGCCTGCTCGGGCCCAACGGCGCGGGTAAATCCACTCTGATGAAGCTGCTGGTGGCGGCGCTTCTGCCCACAGAAGGCAGTATTTTGGTGGATGGACGGCCCCTTGCGAAAAGAGAACGGCAGCTGAAGGCCGGTCTGGGCTATCTGCCTCAGGACTTCGGGCTGTTTGACGAGCTGACCGTGGCACAGTTTCTGGATTATATGGCTGCCCTCAAGGGACTGCGCAAACCCAAAGAGGAAATCCATGAGGTGATCCGTCAGGTCAATCTGACGGAAAAGGCAAAAGCAAAAATCCGCACTCTTTCCGGAGGTCAGCGTCAGCGGGTTGGCATCGCCCAGGCACTGCTGGGAAATCCACCGTTTCTGATCTTCGACGAGCCCACGGTAGGGCTGGACCCGGAAGAGCGCATCCATTTCCGCAACCTGTTTTCCCACATGGCTCAAGACCGGCTGGTGCTGCTCTCCACCCATATCATTGAGGATGTGCAGTCCGTGTGCGGTCAGATCGTAGTCATCAACCACGGACAGATTCTGTTCGCCGGAACGCCGGAGCAGCTCATCCGTCTGGCAGATGGCCATGTGGGCGTATTCTGGGAAAAGGACGCCGTTTGGGAGCAGGGGCTTCATATCACCGCGCGGGTCAACACCGGTCAGGGGATTCGCTGCCGGGCGGTTGGGGATTTCCTTCCGTATTATGTCCGGGCGGAGGAACCGTCGCTGGAGGACGCTTACCTTTATCTAATTTCAAGGGAGGCGGCACAATGAAAAAACTTCTCTTTTTCTCGGAGCTGGGACGGCTTCTGAAAAGCCGCCTGACCTGGCTCGTCATGCTTCTTGTGCTGGTTTCCCCCGTGGCGGGACTCGTCTGGTACAAACCGGCTTCTGCGGAAACCATGCTTTCCATGTATCTGGCCAATCCGGCCCTCGCCGGCGGAGCAGCGGGCGGAATTCTGTTCGGTCTGCTTACGCTGTATGAGCTGGACCGGACCGGGCGCAGCCGGGTGGATGTCCTTGTGGATGCGGCTGTTTCCCCGCTGACTATGGCATTTCTGCGTCTTCTGTCTCTGCTTGCCGTATCGGTGCTGACGCTGGCTCTTACCATGCTGGTGTGGCTCCCCATCTGCCGGGGACTGATTGGCGCGGTCTTTGATATGGGAGACTATGTGCCTGCCTGGCTTTTGTTCATGGGACTTGCCCTTCCTCTGGGAATATTGGCCGTATCTTCCGCCTGGCAGTTTACGGGGCGGGCGGATCTGTCTCTGGTGCTGTTTGCAGCCTTTGCCGGACTCAGCCTGACCGTCTGGGCGGACAACTGGCAGCTCTGCTGGCTCAATCCCTGCGTATGGGCGCTGTCGGATGATTTTTCCAATGTCCGCATTTTCCGCTCGGCGGCCTGGATGCGTCTGACCTGGCTTTGGCTGCTGGCCGGGATATGGACCCTGTCCTGGCTCTGTATCCGGCAGTACCGGAAAGGCCTGTTGGGTTCGCTGGCCCGCAGTGTCCGGCACGTCTGGCGCCCGGTCCTGGCACTTTTGCTTCTGGTCTGCTCCTGCACGGCCTGGGTTGCCCAGCCCATGGTGGATCATAGCAATCCGGACCAGACGGTGATGTCTTTTTATGAGCTTCCTTATGCGGAGGATCTGGTCTGTACCGGGCGCTCCGTTCAGGTATACCCGGACACTGCTTCGGGCACCGTTTCCGGAAAGGCCTCCTACCGTTTCCGGAATACCTCCGGCAGGGAGCAGACGGCCGCCTTCGGCGTTAACCCCGGTTATACCATCTCTTCCGTTCAGGCGGACGGCGTGGATGTGCCTTTTTCCGTGAGCGGCTATCAGGAATACAATGAGGCCATGCTGGAGGTTACGATTCCCGCCGGGGAACAGGTGGAGCTGACGATCGAATACGGCGGATTCCCCAGAGAAAGCCGGAGCATGGCGACCATGCAGGGCGGTGACGAGGTCAGTGAGGAATATCTGTGCCTGGAAAACGCGGAACTGGCCCCCCGGCTGATGAATGTTCTGCCGGGGGAAAACGGATATCCAGCTTCCGTTGAAATCACCCTGCCCGCCTCCATGACCGTGATTCCCTTCGGAGCCGGCGAAGCGGAAAGGGTGAAGGAGAATGAAGACGGTACCATTACCTGGCGGTATGAAACCAATGGAACGGGCGGAATTTTATATGCGGGCGATTATGTACGGGAGGAAATTGAAGCTGACGGTATCACCATCGAATTTTACTACGGCAGAAAGCATCAGGCCATCATGGAGGCCGCAGGGGCGGTGGACGCTGTCAGGGAGGTGGTGGACTACTGTACCGGACATTACGGTGCCCTGTCCTTTTCTGACGGGAACACCCTCAAGCTCATCCAGAGCCGCGTTTCCGGCGGCGGGTATGCCGCGAACGGAGCCAGTCTGCTGGATGAGGCGGATTTTACTGCCCAAAATCTGAGTGATGCGGGCAAGGGAGCTGCTTCCGGCGAGGTCATGATCCATGAGCTGGTCCATCAGTGGTGGGGGCTTGGAAATATGTTTGATTCTTCCGATGAAACGGATGGCTGGTCTGCGGAAGGGCTGACCGTTTATACCACTTACCGTATTGTCAGAGAACTGTATGGAGAGGAATACGCGCTGGAGCATTATGTGAACCAGTGGCAGAAGGCGGTGGACGACTACAATCTGAACTTTTATGTTCGCTGTCCGGAATACCTGGAGATGCTACCCGAGGGAAAAAGGCTGGAGATCACCAACAGTCTGAGCTATGTGCGGCAATACTGCGAGATGCCGCTGAAAATTCTGAAAGCTGAACAGCTGGTTGGCGGCGGGGAGGCCATGGACCGGATCCTGAACGGCCTGTTTAACCGGGAGCTGGACCCTGTGTACCCTTATCTGACTTATCAGGAATTTTTAGATGCCTGCGGGCTGACGGAGGAGGAATTGAATCTTGCGTAAAATATTTTTGTATGAATGCAAACGACTGCTCTGGAACAAATTCTTTTTTGGAATTCTGCTGATCCTGCTTCTTTTTGGATGGCAGGTGCTGGATCAGGAGACCATTCTCGGGGTGGCCCATACCGCTCCCTTCTCTCCCTGGAGCTTCGGGGATTACCTGAGTCGGATGCTTCCCCTTTTATGGATCGGCGCTCTGTTTTTTCTGACCTTTTTCACTTCAGAAAAGGCGCGGCGGGTAACGGTTCTCACGGACGCCGCGCCTGTGCCGCCCCGGCGCTTCGGTATGATCCGGTGCGCCGCGGCGCTTTCGGGAACCGGGCTTCTGGCGCTCGCCTGCCTGGCGGAGGCGGCGGTCTTCTATGCCTGGTATTTTGACTGGCATAGCTGGGAAGAACTGATTCTCCCCGCTCTGGTCACTCTGCTTCCCTCTCTGGTCTTCGCCCTTGGAAGCGGCTGGCTGCTGGGGCAGGTCAGCCCAAAGTTGGTCTACGTGTGGATGACGCTGCCCTTTCTCTGCATGGTGTTGCCCCTGCCGGAGCCTCTGGGGATCTTAAACGGCAGCTTCTTCGCCACCTGGCCGCTCACGCTGGGAATAATGGATCCGGCATTTTCCATGCCTGTGTCCGTTATGGCGGTTCAGTGTCTGCTCTTTTTCGCCGGGGGTGTTCTGCTGGCGCTGCGGCCTGTGGGAAAGGAAAAAATGACGTAGCTTTCACGTATGTCCGACAAAAAGTGTCGTTTTATGTTAACGAATGTTTACGGGGAACAGTATGAGTGCAGAGAGAAATGGCAAATCAAAAAGCTGGTCGCTTTTCTCTGCACCAGCTATTACAAGAATGTAATTTTAATTCCATAGTTAAAGATACCATATCACAAACTCACGTTTACTTTTAAATTTGCAATATAGTAAAATGAATCTTCATGATTCCTGAATATTTGGTTACCTAAATATTGCATTCCTATTTTCTCTAATACTCTTCTGGATGCTATATTCTCTGGTAGTGCCATTCCATAAATACCTTTGATATCTGTAGCAGCAAATGACTCCTTAATAATTTGCCTTCCGAGTTCTGTAGCATATCCTTTGTTCCAATATGGTACACCTATTTTGATTTCAATTTCAGGTTCCTCTTTTTTATAAGGATTTAATCCACATAATCCTATCAATTGATTTGAGAATTTCTCTATTACAGCGCCATGAAAACAATCCAGTGTTTTAAAATCTTTATCTATCATGAACTGGATGTATTCTTCTGTTCGTCCCTTATCCCACGGATTGTCTTTGTCTTTTGTGTATGTATGGACTCTAACATCGCACATAATTTTGAATAATTCTTGAATATCATTTATTATGTACTGGCGAACGACTAAACGATTCGTTTCAAAATATAAGTATTTGTGTAAATCTTGTGTAGGAGTAAATTTTGTTATCATTTTTGGTCCCCGCAGGGAGCATTCTATTCTCTGGTCCACGACCCGGACATCGGGTAGAATTACTGTCGATTTCATCAGTAGAATATTTTCACGGCTCCCGAATCAAATCATACAAAAATGTCTGCTCATCAATTCTTCTTTTCCCTGCCAGAGTCATACCAAGATGGCAGTACCTTTCCATTTTTTCCTGTGCGTCCGTATCAAGAATACAGGGCATTCCCATCTCCTCTGCCATGGAAAATGCGGTTTCTATGGCTTTTCGCATATAGCCCTGCCCTTGATAGCGTTTCCTGACGCACAGCATTTCCACCTTCAGAAATGGCCGCCGCTCCCCTTTCAGTTTTTCCTCCAGAGAAAGGCCTTCTCTGTTCAGCTGTTTCATCAGCCGGAAAGCGCCCCTGAAACCGAGAATGCGGATAACGCTGCAAAGAAAGCTCAGCATCGTCATGGCCGGAACACGCTGGTCAGA
>CAJFMW010000126.1 GCA_904392525.1 uncultured Eisenbergiella sp. | reverse complement strand
CTCATGCAATCCCCCGATTTCTTATACCCGACAAAACCCTCCTGTTTCTTTCTACTTATAACTATACCCCTCGGGGGAGGAGAAAACAACCGAATCACAGAAAAGCTAGAAAGTGTTCACACCGCATTTACATTTCCGACACAGTTCCTGCCGGTCATTTCTCCGGAAACCGTGCCAATCCTGCCGCAAGCTCCTCAACGATGGTCCGGATGCTCTTCCGGTCGCATTCCAGAATGAAGTCCGCATACTTTTCATAGAGGGGGATTCTTTCCTCATACAAGTCCAGAAGGGTCTGCCCCTCCTTCAGGGCCACACCCCGCTTTTTCAGATCTCCAAGACGGCTCTCAATTTCCGGATAGGAAAGCTTTAAATAGACCACTATTCCCGTCTGCTTCAGATGCTCCATCGCCTGCGGGCCGTATATCACGCTTCCGCCTGTGGCGATGACGCTTCCGTTCTTCTCAAGACTGCTGTTGATCTCGTTTTCCACGGCAAGAAAGCCGTCCAGCCCCTTTTCTGAAATGATCTCATGGAGCAGCTTTCCTGTTTTTTCCTGAATGACCAGATCGGAATCCAGAAAGCGGCGGCCCATATGCTTGGCCAGAACCACGCCAACCGTGCTCTTTCCTGCCCCCGGCATTCCGATCAGGACAATGTTCTCATTTCTGCGCATGTTCAGTCTTCCAGCGCGGCGATAACTTCCACCTCGCAGAGCACGTTCTTGGGAAGCGCTTTAACCGCAACACAGCTTCTCGCGGGCTTCTCGGTGAAATATTTTTCATACACGCCGTTAAAAGCCGCAAAATCAGCCATATCCGCCAGGAAACAGGTGGTCTTTACCACGTTGGCATAATTGGTGCCCGCCGCTTCCAGAATGGCTCCCACGTTCTTCATCACCTGCTCGGCCTGGGCTTCAATTCCTTCCGCCTCCACCTCGCCGCTTTCCGGGTTGATCGGGATCTGTCCCGAAGCGAAAAGGAAATTTCCGGCCGCAATGGCCTGGGAGTAGGGTCCGATTGCCGCAGGGGCTTTTTCTGTCGTAATCTTCTTTAACATCTCTACCTCCTGTTCTGCCGCCACAGGCGGCATTCAATTCTTGAAAGAACGGCTGATGCCGTTCTTTGGCACGAACCAGAGGGTTCGTGCCGGCCTCCTGTTCATTCGTATCATTACGCTGACGCCGCAGGGTGTCCTGCTTTTGTCCGTACCGTCTACCATCTTATCATCGTTTCGGTTCCGGAACAAGAACCTCTTCCGCAAACATCGGCTTTTTATTCCTCAAAAGCCACCGTCACGTAAAAGCCTCTCTCATTCTGCACGATTGCGGTCACGTCCCCTTCCCTGGCGAGCAGGCGCTCCCGGAACGGGAAGTTGGCCGACATGGCGAGGGAAGGATCGATGGTATAATAATAGTTGCTTGGAAGCACTCCCTCCGTCACCGTCACATGATCGCCCTCCTTCAGGAGGCCGGGGCGTTCCATCTTAAATTCCATAGTCCGCATGGCTTACCTCTTTTCCGCCGCAGGGCGGCAATTCCATGAATCCGCTTTCTATTTTATCCGTCCCGCACGGCTTACGCAAGCGGTTTTTCCACATCACAGGCTTCCAGAACCAGGCAGTGGCTGATTCCCGGCACGGCCTGCCCCTCGTTGAAGCTTGTTTTGGAAAGCAGGGCCCCCGTCGGTGCGAAAAGAACCCGTTTCCATACGCCCTCCTCCAGCATTTTCAGAATATAGGCGGAAAGCACCACAGCGGAACAGCCGCAGCCGGAGCCGCCCGCATGGGTATCCTGCTCCTTCGCGTCATAAATCTCGATGCCGCAGTCCATATGGTTTCCGGAAATATCGATTCCCTCCTTTTCAAGCAGATCCAGAAGCACAGTCTGCCCCACCGTCCCCAGATCGCCAGTGATGATTTTATCATAGTCCTCCGGCCGTCTTCCGAAGTCCTTCAGATGCCGGCTGATGGTGGACGCCGCAGCTGGCGCCATGCAGGCGCCCATGTTCATGCTGTCCTTCAGGCCGAAATCCACGATTTTTCCCGGCGTCATTCCTGTGATGACCGCCCGCGCAGGCTTTGCGGAATCCGCCTGTTTTGCGAGAAGGAAGGCGCCGCTTCCCGTCACGGTCCAGGTGGCGGACAGGGGACGCTGGTTTCCATATCCGAGCGGATAACGAAATTCCTTTTCCGCGCTGCCGAAATGGCTGGAGGTCACACAGGCCGCCCTCTCCGCAAAGCCGCCTGCGATGATGAGAGAAGCCAGCGTAAGAGAAAGAGCACAGGTAGAGCAGGCTCCGTACAAACCAAACAATGGCCGCTCAAATTTTTCCAGTCCAAAGCTCGTGGCGATCTCCTGTCCCAGCAGGTCTCCCGCAAACAGAAAGCGCGCATCCTCCTGCTTCCATCCCGCTTTTTTCAGCGCGAAGGACAGGGCCTGCCGCTGCAGGCAGCTCTCCGCATCCTCCCAGCTTTTACAGCCGAACAAATCGTCCTCCCCCACCAGATCGAACAGATTCCCCAGGGGGCCTTCCCCTTCCTTCTTTCCCACCACAGACGCGCTCTCGATCAGATAGACCGGCTCATTTAACGCGATGCTCTGTTTTCCCAGAATCGGATTTCTTTCTTCTTTCTTCATATTTACCTCTTTTTACTGCCGGAAGGCGGCTTTTATTCAAACATATCCGTTTCCTATAGTATCCGGATTTTTACCGGAAACTATTCAGAGATTACAGCGGAGTGAACTGTAAGCCTGACGATTTCGGATGCGTATTTTCCATAACTGTGTTAGAATGGAACAAAGCTTTTTCGGGAGGGATGCAGGCATGAACAGTGAAGATGTGAAAAAACTGGTATTTTCTCTTGGGGCACAGCTGTGCGGAATCGCAGGGATTGATCGTTTCGAGGACGCGCCGAAGGGCTATCATCCTCTGGACGTATTTCCGGAATGCAGATCGGTGATCTCCTTTGCCTGCTCCTTTCCAACAGCCGCTCTGCGCTGCCGGATTCCTGCTCCCTATACCCGGATCCGGAATTCCATCACCGCAAAAATGGATGCGATTGCCCTGGATCTCTGTATCGGGCTGGAAGAAAACGGCATCGGCGCCGTGCCTGTTCCCACCAATGAAAGCGAGTGGGACGAGCGCACCGGAAGATGGCGTTCCATCATCTCCCTGAAGCATGCTGCACAGGCCGCGGGGCTGGGGACGATCGGAAGGCATTCCCTGCTGATCACACCAGAGTTCGGAAGCATGGTCTGGCTGGGCGCCGTTCTTTGCAGCGCTCCTCTTGAACCGGATGAAAAGAAGGAGCCTATCTGTCAGAACTGTGGCCTGTGCGTAAAAGCCTGTCCGGTAAATGCGCTCCATCAGGCTGAAATGAATCAGTCCGCCTGCTGGGAGCATGCCTTTGGAACCGATGAAAAAACGCAGAGCTGGGTGATCTCCTGCCACCGGTGCAGGGACGTCTGCCCTCATCTTCTGGGAAGCCAAAATTCGCCGGGCAGCCGTAACACATGAACATGGAGAATCGCTTGAGAACCGGATCTGCTCCTCCGGTCAGAAAGAAGGAAGATTATGAATGAAAATAAAACCATGATTCAATACTTTGAATGGTATCTGCCCGAAGATGCCGGCCACTGGAAACGGGCTGCAGCGGATGCGGCGCATCTGAAGGAGGCTGGCTTTACCGATGTATGGCTGCCGCCCGCTTACAAGGGCGCACAGGGAAAAGCGGACGTGGGCTACGGCGTTTATGATCTCTATGATCTGGGAGAATTTGACCAGAAGGGCAGCGTTCCCACCAAATACGGCACCAGAGACGAGTACCTGGCAGCCATAAAGGCGCTGCACGACGCCGGTCTTTCCGTTCTGGCGGACATCGTCCTGAACCACAAAATGGGCGCGGACGGCTGTGAAACCGTTCTTGCGGAGGAATGTGACGAGACCAACCGGAATGAGGAGGAAGGGCCGGCGCAGGAAATATCCGCCTGGACCAGCTTCCGTTTTCCCGGCAGGGGCGGAAAATATTCCGATTTTCAGTGGAATCATACCCATTTCAGCGGTGTCGACTGGGATGACCGCAGAAAGAGGCATGAAATCTTTCAGTTTGCAGGCAAGGAATGGGACGACGAGGTAGACCCCGAAAACGGGAACTACGACTATCTGATGGGCGCCGATCTGGATATGAACAATCCTGAGGTGGTGGCAGAACTGGACCGTTGGGGCGAATGGTATCTGAATATGACCGGTGCGGACGGCTTCCGTCTGGATGCAGTCAAACACATCCGTTTTCCTTTTTATAACCACTGGCTTATGGAACTTCGGAAAAAAACGGGAAAGCGCCTTCCCGCCGTCGGAGAATACTGGAGCCCCAACGTGAAATCCCTGATCCACTATCTGGACGAATCCGGTCTTGTCATGCGGCTGTTTGACGTACCGCTGCATTTCCACTTCGTACAGGCCTCTTCCAGCAACGGCTGTTTTGACATGAGTAAGATCTTCGACGGCACCCTGACCGCTGAACGGCCCGACCGGGCGGTCACCTTTGTGGATAACCACGATACCCAGCCGGGCCAGGCGCTCTCCTCCTGGGTACAGGGCTGGTTCAAGCCTCTCGCTTACGCGCTGATCCTCCTGCGCCGGGATGGTATTCCCTGTGTCTTTTACGGGGATTATTACGGCGTTCCCCATGACCACATCGGTCCGGTGGGCGCCCAGCTGGAGACTCTCCTCCGCCTTCGCCGGGATGCTGCGTATGGGGAGCAGATCGACTATTTCGACGATTATAACATCGTCGGCTGGACGCGCCTGGGAGAAGAGGATCGTCCCGGCTCCGGCTGTGCCGTCATCCTGACGGACGGCCCCGGAGGCAGCAAAACCATGTGCATGGGCGCCCGCTTCGCCGGATGTACCTTCCGTGACGCGCTGGGGAATCAGAAGCAGACCATCGTGCTGGATGATAGCGGAAGCGCCGACTTCTGCGTGGGCGACGGCTCCGTCTCCGTCTGGGTTCCTGATGTCCAATAAAGAAAGGGAAAAAGTAAACCGGACAACGTCCGGTTTACTCTTCTGAGGTGAGGGATTCAATCTGCCCGTCTCTCACCTCAACATCCACTTTTCTGTCTCTGTAATAATACTTCCTGTCGTGCTCGCCGATTTCCCGGATCACCCGACAGGGATTGCCGTATGCCACCACGTTGGCCGGAATGTCCTTCGTCACGATGCTTCCCGCGCCGATGACGGTATTATCCCCGATGGAAACGCCCGGAAGCAGAACACAGCCTCCGCCGATCCACACATTTCTTCCGATATGAACTTCCATATTAAACTGCGCCTGCACGTCCCGAAGCGCGGGATCGATCGGGTGTCCCGCCGTTGCAATGGTCACATTGGGACCGATCATGGTATTATCTCCCACATAAATATGGCTGTCATCCACCATGGTCAGATTGTAGTTTGCATACACATTTTTCCCGAAATGCACATGCTTTCCGCCGAAGTTGGCATGCAGCGGAGGCTCGATATAGCTGCCTTCTCCAATTTCAGCAAACATATCCTGAAGCTTGGCAAAGCGTTTGTCCATATCCTTCGGCTGGATCTGGTTATACTCCCACAGCTTCTGCATGCAGACCACCTGTTCCGCCATGATTTCCTCATCTCCGGGCGGATAAACCCTGCCCTCCATCATTCTTTTCTTCGCTTCTTTCGAATCCATGCTATGTACTTCTCCTTTTATATTGTTCTTTCGTTTTCTCTTTCTTCCCGCATTCTGGCGATGAAGTCCTCTTCCGACATTTTCATGCTGATTCCGTACTCTTCTTCCAGAATATGTTCCTTCTCTTCCGGCGTCAGCGAAAAAGACAGCAGTGTATTCAGAAGAAAAACTGCCTGAAAGCGCAGTGCCTTCCATTTTCCGGGTTCCCGCCGTCTGTACTTTGTACTTAGATTTTTCGGCAGAAACTGCCAGAATGTGCGATTACACGTTTGAAGTCCGGACAGAATTTCCGGCTTCCCAAAGACAAGTTCAGCATAGCTCACGTAGAAGAGGATGTCAATGGTTTTTCGGGTTCTTAGAAAATTCCCGTCACTTTCCCCAGCCAGTAAACCACCCCCAGCACCCAGGAGGTAAAAATCCCGTACAGAATCACGGGCCCGGCAATGGTGAATATCTTGCATCCCACGCCGAACACCTGGCCTTCCTTCTTAAATTCAATCGCGCAGGCAGCCACGGAATTGGCAAAGCCGGTGATCGGCACCAGCGCGCCGGCACCGCCCCATTTCACAACGGAAGGGTAGAGGTTAAAGCCGGTCAGGAGCACGCTTAAAAGGATCAGAAGGAGGGCCGACCAGCTGCCTGCGGTCTCTCTGTCAAGGCCCATTCCGGCGCAGACGTTCAGAATGATCTGGCCGATCACACAGATCGTTCCGCCCGTCATGAACGCCTTTATCATCTGCAAAAACAGATTGTGGGTCGGCGTAATTCTGCTGACATACTGCTCATATTCCTTTTTCTGCTTCTCGTCCATTTCTACCTCCATACATGAGCGCCGCGGGCTTCTCACCTTTTTTGCAGTCTTTTTCGGGACTGCCCGCCTGTTTATGGATGTAGTATGCGCAAAAGCGTAAGAAATATACCCGACCGCTACATCAGATAGAGCAGCACCGTCACCGGCATGGTAATGATGCAGACGAGGGTGGAAAGCACGTTGAGCACGCCAGCATATTCCGAGTCCTGCCCATATACCTGGGACATCTGAATCACTGCGGAAGCGGGCGGCGTGATGGCCGCAAGCAGCGTGATCAGCAGGATGGTCTGCGCGTCGGCAAATACACCTGCCGCTGCCGTTTTCAGAAGTCGCAGCAGCAGTAGGCTCACGGCGGGAAATACAAGCATGCGCAGACAGACGATTCCATATGCCCGCCTGTTTCCGAAAATCTGCTTTGGACGCATCCCCGCGATCAGCATGCCGGCAATGAACATGCTCGCAGGAGCCACCATGCTCCCCACCGAATGCAGCGTGTCAGAAAGCACATCCGGCAGGCGGAAGCCTGTCAGGAAGAGAATAATTCCGGCGAATACAGCCAGAAGATTGATATTCGTGAGGATTTTTTGGATATCAGCTCCTTTTATGCCGGACAGGAGTACCTTGCCGTGGGTCCACAGAAGCAGAAGCTGTACGCTCACATAGGCGGTGGAATACACCACCCATTCCGGGCCGAGCACTGCCGTAATGATCGGGATGATCAGGTTGCTGGAATTGGAATAAATGACGGATGCCTTTTCCACGGCGGTCAGATGCAGCGCCTTTCCCAGAAACCCCGCCGCAAGAAGCAGGATCACATGGCAGATCACCGCTGCAGCAAACGCGAGCATGAGCCCTCTCAGGATTCCGCTGTCATATTCCACCTGAAAGGAATCCAGGATCGCACAGGGAAGGGCGAGATACAGGAGCAGGACGGACAGCGTTTTGCTGTCCTGTGCCTTCAAAAGGCCTGTTTTCACCAGGGCAAATCCCATCAGGAGCATCAGGAACATGGATAAAATCTGCCAGAAAAGAAGAATGCTGATTTCCATTTTTACTTCGCCTCTTTTGTCTTGCCTCCCTCCTGTCCGCACGTTATAATAGGAGGAAGCTTTCATTTTTTACGGATTTTAAGGGGGATGCCATGAACCGGGTCATCATGATATTTTTTGCCGCTGCAGCCGTGCTGGGCGGTCTTGACTGTATTGCAGGAAACAAAAAGGGATATGGGGAGCGGTTTGAAGAAGCCTTCCGGCTTCTGGGGCCCACCGCCCTTTCCATGGCGGGCATGATCTGCATCTCTCCCTCCCTTTCCTTTCTGCTGGAGCGGCTGCTCGCTCCCCTTCTGCGCTTTCTCGGAACCGATCCTGCGCTGGCGGGAGGATTTTTTGCCATCGACATGGGCGGCTACCAGCTTGCCATGCAGCTGGCAGACTCTCCGGAGTGGGGCGGATATTTCGGCATCATCGTGGGCGCGGTATTCGGCTGTACCCTCACCTTCACTCTGCCCGTTGGCATCGGCGTCATCGTGGAGAGTGACACCGGCTATTTTCTGAAAGGCATCATTATCGGGCTGATCACCATGCCGGCAGGCTTTTTCATCGGCGGCCTGCTCTTCGGTTTCAACCCTCTTCAGCTTTTTGGACGGCTCGCCGTCCTGCTGGTATGCGCCCTGCTTCTGGTCATCGGTCTCTGGAAATGCCCGGCCCGGATGCTGAAGGGCTTCCGCCTGTTCGTGCGGGCGCTGAAGATTCTCATCACCCTCGGCCTTACCATCGGCGCGGTCCTGTATCTTCTGGATCTGCAAAGCCGGTGGATCACGCCGGTCATGGACGCCATGCAGACCGTTTCCTCCATCTGCGTGGTCATGCTGGGAAGCCTGCCCGCCGCCCTGTTTCTGCAGCGGCTTCTTCGGGTTCCCCTGCAAAAGGCGGGAAACCTTCTAAAGCTGGATGAAACCGCCGTCACCGCCATCCTCATTGGAACCGTGAGCGTTCTTCCGGCCCTGACCATGCTGAAAGACATGAATCCCCGCGGACGTGTGGCCGTATCCGCCTATCTGGTGAGCGCCGCCTCCCTGATGGGCGCGCACATCGCCTTCACCATGGGCGTCTCTCCCGATCTGACCGGGCCGCTGATTGCCGCCAAGCTCACCGGCGCCTTTACGGCGCTCGCCGTCTCGCTATGGATGGAGCGCAGGAGCAGCACCT
>CAJFMW010000125.1 GCA_904392525.1 uncultured Eisenbergiella sp. | reverse complement strand
GCATCGGAAAGGAGCTCCTCGGTAATCTCGCTTTTCAGCCTGAAAATGGGCCGTTCAGGTCCTGCGGCTTCTATAATATGTTTCTTCTGTTCCTCCGTAAAAGGCGGCGTTACCACGATCTTCATTTTTCTTCTCCATTCAGAACAGTCATCATATCCCGGACATTTTGGGTAATGTCTCCCTGGAACACGGCAGAACCTGCTACAATGACATTTGCTCCGGCTTCCAGAACAATCGGAAGATTCTCATGGGTGATGCCGCCGTCCACTTCGATATCCACGTTCAGTCCCTTTTCTTCGATCATCTTTTTAGCTTCCCGGATCCGGGCCGTGGAAGCAGGAAGGTATCTCTGGCCGCCAAAGCCCGGTTCCACCGTCATCACCAGCAGCATGTCCGCCTTGTCCAGATATTTTTCCACGCAGCGGATGGGCGTGGCCGGCTTGATGGAGATTCCCGCTTTCCTGCCCAGACTGTGAATCCAGTCCAGCGTTTCCTCCACGTTGCTGCAGGCTTCCAGATGTACCGTGATAATATCCGCTCCGCTTCTGGCAAAATCAGCCACATAGCGGATCGGCTCCTCCACCATGAGATGTACGTCAAAAATGATGTCCGTATATTTTCTCAAAGAGGACACCACGCACATTCCAAAGGAGATGGATGGCACAAACATGCCGTCCATAACATCGATATGCAGATACTTCGCTCCGGCCTGCTGTACCAGATCGATCTGTTCTCCCAGCTTCGCGCAGTCCGCCGCCAGGATGGATGGAGACAGTATGTTCATATTACCTCTTTTTCCGCCGCCGTCAGGCGGCTCTTGTTTTGTGAGAAATATGCGCCGTAAGCGCATATTTCCAGGAAGAAAATCTCCGATTTTCTTCCGCCTCTTTTTCCGCCGCCGTCAGGCGGCTTTTTATAAGACGACTGCTGCCGGCTCCCTCCGAAAAGGAAGCCGGCAGAGGCGCATTTATCCTTTTTTCATCCGGTCTCACGCCTTTTTTGCGCTGATCCCGGCGTCCTGTCAGCAGGACGTTATTTCACAAATCCCTTTACCTTTGCGTAGATGCCTTCTCCGTCCAGGCCGTATTTGGCCACAAGCTCAGCCGCCGTTCCGGATTCTCCGAACACATCGTTGATGCCGATGCGCAGAACGGGGGTGGGAGCCTTTTCGCTAAGGGCCTCGCAGACCGCTCCGCCCAGGCCGCCAATGATGGTATGCTCTTCAGCCGTCACCACTTTTCCGGTCTTTTTCGCGGAGTTCACGATGAGCTCCGTATCCAGAGGCTTGATGGTGTGGATGTTGATGACTTCCGCGCTGATGCCGTCGGCAGCCAGCTTGTCCGCCGCTTCCAGAGCAGAGGAAACACAGATGCCGGTGGCAACGATGGTCACGTCGCTACCTTCACGCAGAATCTCACCCTTTCCGATCTCGAACTTATAGTCCTCTCTGTCGTTGATGATCGGAACTGCCGCGCGTCCGAAGCGCAGGTAAACAGGGCCCACATATTCTATGGCAGCCTGTACTGCCGCTCTCGCTTCCACCGCGTCGCTGGGATTGATAACCACCATTCCGGGAATGGCGCGCATCAGGGCCATATCCTCCAGGCACTGATGGGAAGCGCCGTCCTCACCTACGGTAATTCCCGCATGGGTGGCACCGATTTTTACATTCAGGTGGGGATAGCCAATGGAATTGCGCACCTGCTCATAGGCACGTCCGGACGCGAACATGGCAAAGGTGCTGGCAAAGGGAATCTTTCCCACGGTGGAAAGCCCCGCCGCGATTCCCATCATGTTACATTCCGCGATACCGCAGTCGATGTGGCGGTCGGGATATACCTTCTGGAAAGAATTCGTTTTCGTAGCATTTGCCAGATCCGCATCCAGAACCACCAGGTCAGGATACTTTGCGCCGAATTCTGCAAGGGCCTTTCCATAGGCTTCTCTGGTCGCCATTTTCTGAACGGTCTTCGTTACTTCTGACATAATGCTTCACCTACTTTCTCCAAATCTGCCATGGCAACTGCGAACTCCTCGTCATTGGGAGCCTTTCCGTGCCAGTCCACGTTGCCTTCCATGAAGGAAACACCTTTTCCCTTCAGGCTGTGAGCGATAATCGCCGTGGGCATACCCTTCGTCTCTCTCGCTTCCTTAAACGCGGCGCGCAGCTCATCGAAATCATGCGCGTTCACATTAATCACATGGAAATTAAAGGCTTCAAATTTCTTATCAATCGGATACGGAGAGCAGACCTGATCAACCGGTCCGTCAATCTGAAGGCCGTTGTTATCCACGATCACCACCAGGTTGTCCAGCTTGCGGAAGCCCGCGAACATGGCAGCCTCCCAGACCTGTCCTTCTTCGATCTCTCCATCTCCAAGCAGGGTATATACACGATAATCCCTGTTGTCCAGCTTTCCGCCGAGCGCCATTCCTACAGCTGCGGAGATGCCCTGTCCCAGGGAACCGCTGGACATATCCACGCCGGGCGTATACTGTTTACAGGGATGTCCCTGCAGATAGGAGCCGAGATGTCTGAGCGTGGTCAGGTCTTCTACCGGAAAATATCCTCTGTGTGCCAGGGTGGAATACAGACCCGGGGCATTGTGTCCTTTGGAAAGCACAAAGCGGTCCCGTTCCGGCATATCCGGGTTTTTCGGATCAATGTTCATCTCTTCAAAATAGAGATAGGTAAAAATGTCCGCTGCCGAAAGAGATCCACCGGGATGTCCGCACTTCGCGCTGTGCACGCCGGTGATAATCCCTTTCCGGATCTCGTTCGCCATCTTGGCGAGTTCAAGATTCTCCATGAAATTTTCCTCCGTCTTTCTGATTGGAAACTGCCCGGCTTCCTAAACATCCGCCGCGCATTGTCATACGGAACAGATTCACTCCGTATGGCTGTCCCCTGTAGTTTACCCTATTTTACCCCTGTTTGTCCATAGTAAGCGTTCGCTCCGTGTTTTCTGTAGTAATGTTTATCCTGGAGCTCCTGCGGAGCGGGCTGAATGCGGGGGTTAATGGTTTCGGCGCGGTAGGCCATTTTTGCGACTTCTTCCAGCACGACCGCGTTGTGAACGGCCTCATGTGCGTCCTTACCCCAGGCAAAAGGACCGTGGTTCTTGCAGAGAACCGCAGGAACGGCCGTCGGGTCTTTTCCCATCGCCTTAAATTCATTCACGATCAGATGGCCGGTATTTTCTTCATAGGCCTCATCGATCTCCTCTTTGGTCAGACACCGCAGACAGGGAACCTCCCCGTAAATGTAGTCTGCATGGGTAGTTCCGTAGCAGGGAATGCTTCTGCCGGCCTGTGCCCAGCTGGTAGCGTAAGAGGAATGGGTGTGGACGATTCCGCCGATTTCCGGAAATGCCTTGTAAAGCTCCACATGGGTCGCAGTGTCGGAGGAAGGGTTGTATTTTCCTTCCACCTTGTTTCCGTTCAGATCCACGATCACCATGTCGTCCGGAGTGAGCTTATCGTAGTCCACGCCGCTGGGTTTGATAGCAAACAGCCCACTCTCCCGGTCGATCTCGCTCACATTCCCCCAGGTAAAGGTCACAAGCCCGTATTTGGGCAGAAGCATATTGGCTTCATAGACTCTTTTTTTCAGCTCTTCTAACATTTTATCTGCCTTTCCGGGCCGGGCCTTCTCACGCGGCCCGGCTCCTGTCAAATGATTGCATCCGGCCATTCCAATATCGCTTCGCGTGGGCCGGACTGCAGCTTTAGATCAGCGATTCCACGGCCGCCTTTTCAATGGGAAGTCCGGCTGTATAGCGTTTCACAAATACATCGAAGCCTTCCACATCCTTTTCATCAGGATTCAGGGTTACGCCCTCCTGTCCGACGAATACGGCACGGTTCAGGAAATCGGCAAGGCTTTCTCCCTCCTGCTTATGAAGCATGTAGGAGGCCAGTAGGGCAATGCCCCATGCGCCGCCCTCTCCCGCCGTCTCCATGACGGTGACGGGCGCGTTAACGGCTGCAGCCAGAATCTTCTGCCCCACTTCCTTCGTCTTGAACAGGCCGCCGTGTCCCATCAGACGGTCAATCTGCACGCCTTCTTCCTTCAGGAGAATGTCCAGGCCGGTTTTCAGCGCGCCCAAGGAGGTGAACAGATGCACGCGCATGAAGTTCGCCAGATTGAAACGGCTTTCCGGATTTCTCACGAAGAGCGGACGGCCCTCTTCAAAGCCGGTGATATGCTCTCCGGAAAAATAGTTGTAGGCCAGCAGGCCGCCGCAGTCCGGATCACCTTCCAGGGCCTTGCGGTACAGGGTGCCGAACAGGTCATTTCTGTCCACCTTCATGCCAAATGCCTGCGTAAACTCCTCAAAGAGGCTGATCCAGGCGTTCAGATCGGAGGTGCAGTTGTTGCAGTGTACCATGGCCACAGCACTTCCATCGGGCGTGGTCACCATGTCGATCTCCGGATGAACCTTTTCAAGATCCTTTTCCAGAACCACCATGGCGAATACGCTGGTTCCGGCGGACACGTTTCCGGTGCGCTTCGCAACGCTGTTGGTAGCCGTCATTCCGGTTCCCGCATCTCCCTCAGGAGGGCAGACGGGGATACCAGCCTTCAGGTTTCCGCTCACGTCCAGAAGCTTCGCGCCTTCCTCCGTCAGTGCGCCCGCATTTTCTCCCGCAAGAAGAATCTCCGGCAGGATGTCTGAAAGCTTCCAGGGATAGCCTTTATCTGCGATCAGCTTTTCAAAGGTATCGATCATGGACGCGTTGTACTGCTTCGTCTGCGCATCGATGGGAAGCATGCCCGCCGCCTCGCCGATGCCGAGCACCTTTTTCCCGGTCAGCTTCCAGTGAACATAGCCCGCAAGGGTGGTCAGATAAGCGATATCCTTCACGTGCTCCTCCCCGTTCAGGATAGCCTGGTAAAGATGGGCGATGCTCCATCTCTGAGGGATGTTAAAGGAAAACGCCTCCGTCAGCTTCATGGACGCTTCCTCCGTGATGGTATTTCTCCATGTCCTAAAGGGCACCAGCATCTCTCCGCTTTTGTCAAAAGGAAGATAACCGTGCATCATGGCGCTGAAGCCGAGCGCGCCGACCGTGGTCAGGGTGACGCCGTATTTTTCCTGCACGTCCTTCGCCATGTCAGCGTAGCAGTCCTGCAGACCGGTCCAGATATCCTCCTTGCTGTAGGTCCAGATATTGTTTTCATAGCGGTTTTCCCACTCATGGCTGCCGGAGGCGATCGGGGCGTTGTCCTCTCCGATCAGAACCGCCTTAATCCTGGTGGAACCGAATTCGATTCCCAGGGTGGTTTTCCCCTCCAAAATCATCTGCCTGATTTCCATAATTTCCATTACCTCCTTCATCCCGGTGCTTTACGCCCGGAAACGCGCGCCGAAGCCGGAGGCCCCGGCGCTGCGTTTTTTCATGATTGCCTTATCTGTAATACACGCTGTTCCAGCGAAGCTCGTTCTTCAGTCCCTTGATGGTGGTGTTCTTATCGATGACCACGCTCTCGATTCCCATGGCGTCCGCCCAGTCAACCATCTGGTCAACGGTCAGATCATAGGAGAAAGCGGTATGATGCGCGCCGCCTGCCAGAATCCAGGCTTCTGCTCCCGTTGCCAGATCCGGTTCAGGCGTCCAGAAAGCCGTGGCAACAGGAAGCTTGGGCATTTCCTTCTCGCACTTCTTGCAGTTCACCGCATTGATGATCAGACGGAAGCGGTTTCCAAGATCCACCAGAGAGGTGGCAATAGCCGGACCGGTCTTGGAAGTGAATACCAGACGGGCAGGATCTTCCCTGTTTCCCATGGACAGAGGCTGTACCTTGATGGAAATCGGGCCGTCCGCGATCGTCGGGCAGACCTCAAGCATGTGCGCTTCCAGAACGCCTTCCTTGCCGGGAACCAGGTTATAGGTATAGTCTTCCATAAAGGAGGTACCCTTTGCATTCGGTGTTCCTGCAGCCATGATCTTCATCAGTCGCACCATAGCCGCCGTCTTCCAGTCGCCTTCTCCGCCGAAGCCGTAGCCCTTCTCCATCAGTCTCTGGATTGCCAGTCCGGGAAGCTGCTTCAGGCCGCCCAGCATGCCGAAATGCGTAACGATTGCCTGATAGTTGCCGTCCTCCAGGAACCTCTCAAGGCCGATCTCGATTCTGGCCTGCTCCGCCACATGTCTCTTAAACTCTTCCGGATCTCTTCCCTCCAGAAGAATGTCGTATTTGCTGTAATATTCCTCAACCAGCGCGTTCACATCACCCTGCGCCACGGCATCCACATATTCCACCGCATCGTTCACGCAGTAATGGTCGATCTCCCATCCGAACTTGATCTCGGCTTCCACCTTGTCGCCTTCGGTTACGGCAACGTTGTTCATGTTGTCGCCGATACGGCAGACTCTGATGTGGGAGGATTCCATCACGCCCACAGCCGTTCTCATCCAGCTTCCCAGCTTCTCCTGTACGGCAGGGTTGGCCCAGTGGCCCACAATTACCTTGCGCTCGATTCCCATACGGGATACGATATGTCCATATTCCCTGTCGCCGTGCGCGGACTGGTTTTCATTCATGAAATCCATGTCAATGGTATCGTAGGGAATCTCCTCGTTGAACTGAGTGTGAAGATGACACAGCGGCTTTCTGTACTCCTTCAGGCCCAGAATCCACATCTTGGCCGGGGAGAAGGTGTGCATCCAGGTGATCACGCCCGCGCACTCCGGATCCTCGTTTGCCGCGTTCAGGGTTCTGCGGATGGTAGCCGGATCGATCAGAGTAGGCTTTAATACCACTTCAAAAGGAAGCTTTCCTGATGCGTTTAAGCCCTCCACGATTTTCGCGGAATGCTCCGCCACCTTTCTCAGACACTCGTCCCCGTACAGATCCTGGGAACCGGTGCAGAACCAGAACTTGTAATTTGCTCCTGTTTTCATGTTTACCTCCTTTTTCCGCCGCCTTTAGCGGCATTTCATTCTGTAAAAGAACGGCCTGCGCCGTTCTTTGGCACGAACCGCCGGTTCGTGCCGGCCTCCTTTGCCGCCTCTTTCGGCGGCGTTCTTTTTCTGTAATAGAACAGCGTCAGCCGTTCTTGTATCTGTTCCAAAAATGGTTATTGCTCTTCCAAACGTTTCACGGAATCCCGCTCCACGATCTCCGGCTCGAATTCATATGTCCCGTCAAAGCTTCTGTTACGGATCATGGCGAACAGATTCTCCGCCGCCTTCGCCCCAAGCCTGTCCGCCGGATGACGCACGCTGGTGAGACGGGTTTCCGACAGCTCCGCCAGCTCGGAATCGTCGATACTGATGAGGGAAATATCCTCCGGAATCCGGATTCCCTCCTCCTTGAAAAGCCCCTCCAATAAAAAGGCGAGCTTATCATTGTAACAAAAAACGGCCGTACAGTCCCGGAACGAGCGCAGAATTCCGGCCCGATAATCGGAAAAATTTTTCTCCCCTTCCGTATCCAGCCACATCGTTCCCTGATCTCCCGCCGGTATGCCGAGCCTGCGGCAGGCGTTCAGATAGCCCTCATATCTCAAATGTCCCTGGCCGTCATCAAACTTCATCAGCGCTCCGATTTTCCGGTGCCCCGCGTCTGCCAGATATTCCACGGCCCGTTCTGCCGCGAGCCGGTCGTTCAATGTCACATGAGGCAGCGGCAGCTGTCGGTAATAGCTGTTGATGAAAAGAATGGGAACGCCGCGCTCCATCAGTGTTTCAATCAGAGGAAGGTTTGGATTGGGCAGGCCGCTTTTGGTGGCTTCCATGATGATTCCCGCCGCATCGTCCCTGCTGATGATATCCTCCAGGACGATCCGTTCCCGTTCCAGCTGATTGTTGGTAAAGGAGATCTGAACGGAATAGCCCCTCTCAAACAGATCATTCTCGATTCCCTGAATGGTTTTGGGAAAAATATAACTGTCCACATAGGTGGAAACCACGGCAATCCTCGTCCGGTTTTCCAGCGCTGTCCGGCGGTTGTCACTGACATAAGTCCCGCTGCCGCGGCGGCGCACCAGAAGCTGTTCCTCTTCCAGAATGCTGAGCGCATGCCGTACCGTCTGCCTGGAAAAACCATATTCCCCGGCCAGCTCGTTCTCCGAGTCCATTTTCTCTCCCGGCTTCAGCTCTCCACTCAGTATCTTTTCCCGCAGGAGAGCCGTAAGTTGGAGATATTTCGCTTCTTTTTCCAAAATCCACCGCCCTCCTTCGTCTTTTTCCACGCAAGTTGTATTGTTCTCTGTTTAAAGTTGTATGTGGTTTCTGTGCTCTTTTTTCTGTACCTGTTCCATTTCAGGCAGAAATCCCGCTTTTTCACAGGAAAATTCCGGAACAGCCCGGGCGGATTGTGCATCTTTTCAGCTCTTTCCGTCTTTCTTTCCGCACAAATCCGTTAATTTCAATATATTCCATTCCCTGCCGCATGTCAATATGAATTTATGAAAAGAAAGGGGATTTTTCAGGTCGATTTTTTCAGTCGGAACATTCTGTACAGAACGGTAATAAAATAGAATCAGCAGGTCATGAAGTATGATTCTCAAACTTTTTTCAAGATACTTTATTCAAAAGTTGTATCATACTTTTATGCAGACAAATTTTTTTAAAAAAAGGCCTTGACAGGCAGAATAAAACTGGTTAAAATAGTCTACGTTGCAGACACAAAGAACATACATGAGGCAGCACAGGCCCAGATAGCTCAGTTGGTAGAGCAGAGGACTGAAAATCCTCGTGTCACTGGTTCGATTCCGGTTCTGGGCATTCCAGTCTGA
>CAJFMW010000124.1 GCA_904392525.1 uncultured Eisenbergiella sp. | reverse complement strand
TGCCATTCAGGCGGGCAGAGAGATTCGTGTCATGGTTATTCCTGAACAGGTATCAGACGCGGATATGGTTCTGATGGCGCGTGATATTTCAAAGGCGATTGAAGCCGATCTGGAATATCCCGGGCAGATCAAGGTCAATGTTATCAGAGAGAGCCGTGTTTCGGATTATGCAAAATAATCCAGTCATAAAGCAGTAAAAAGAAGCTCTGCGGGCAGTGCCTGCAGGGCTTTTAATATGGAATTTTTTCAGAAAAAATCTTTCCGACAGAAAACTCAGTCTGGCCGCGCAGCGGCGGAAAGGAAATGGAAAATGGCAGAGGAATTTAAAAGACTGAAAAGAGAGCTTGTTTATAAAGGCGCGATTGTGGACTTCTACAAGGACACCATACAGGTGCCGAACGGAAATATCGTGAAATGGGATTTTATTAAGCATCAGGGAGCGGCCGCTGTTGTTCCTGTCAGGGAAGACGGGAAGCTTCTGATGGTCCGGCAGTACAGAAATGCCCTGGACAGATATACGCTGGAGATTCCGGCAGGAGGGCTGAACGGAGCGGATGAACCGACCCGGGATGCGGCCGCGAGGGAGCTGGAAGAAGAGACCGGTTATGTGGCCGGAAAGATGGAGTGGTTGATTACGGTTCGTACCACGGTTGCCTTCTGTAATGAAAAGATCGATATCTATCTCGCAACGGATTTGTCGCGGGGACATCAGCATCTTGACGAGGATGAATTTATCAATGTGGAAGCCTATACCGTGCAGGAGCTGTGCGACAAAATCCTTTCTGGAGAGATCGAGGACTCCAAAACCATTGCCGCAATCATGAGTTACCGCGCGAAGTTTGGAAAAGACTGAAGCGCAGGAAGAGTCCGGGTGGCATAGCATTCTCCTCCGCCCGCATATAATTGAGAAAAAGCGGTTAAGGCGCGAAAAGGGCGGAGGCGATGCGGGTGTGGGAGTATTGCGGGAAAATGGCATTAAGGGCATGGGGCCTGTCCAGGTTCAGCCGGCGTGCAGCCATGGTTTTTCTTGCCGGTTTTCTGGCTGGTCTTGTTCTTGTTTTTATCGGACAGGAGGGGCTGGTTCAGAATACCGCTTTCCTGAATCATGATAGCCTGGAAGGAATCGGCGCTCTTGAAATCAACAGGCAGCGGCTTATGCTCTACAGTCTGAGACAGAGACTGTTCCCTGCGGGACTTCTTGTGCTTGCCTCAGCGGCGGGAGCGGGAGGCATCGCGGTATGTCTTTTTCTTCTTTGGAGCGGCTTCTGTGCGGGGACGCTGCTTTCTGTGCTTTCACTCAGATATGGAATCCGGGGGGTGGTGCTGTTCGTGGGGGGAATCCTTCCTCAGGCCTTCCTTCTTGTCCCTGCCTTCTGGCTGTTGTGTGGCTGGTGCATTTCCTCTGGATTGAAAAGAGGAGGAAAGACCGGCCGGTTTTCTGTCGATGGAGGAATGCTTGTTCTGATTCTCTGTGCACTTCTTGGCGGGTGTGCTCTGGAGGGATATGTGAATCCTTCGGTTTGGGGTCAAATGTTTCTGCTTTTTCAGATTTGAGCATCATTTTGCAAAAAAAATATTAAATTTCAGATTTTTCCTTTTGATTTTATTCATTTAATGCTATACTAAGAAAAAGTTCTTTTCATTTCATGGTAAACGTCATTGCGGCCGTTCGGCCGGGCACCAGCAGAAAGGCAGTGGACATTTGAAGGTATTTCAGACTATTCTCAGGGAAAAAGTAACGGAAACCGGGAAAGCCGTGCTTCCGGTCATCGGGATCGTGCTGATTCTGTGTTTCAGCATCGCTCCGATATCGCCGGGGATTTTGATGGCATTTCTGGTGGGGGCAGTGTTTTTGATGGTAGGGATGATTCTTTTTTCCCTGGGCGTGGAGATGTCCATGACCCCGATGGGAGAGCGCGTCGGTACCTGTATGACAAAGACCAGAAAGCTGTGGATCATGATCCTGATGGGCTTTGTTCTCGGCTTTGTCATCACCGTGTCGGAACCGGATCTGCAGGTGCTGGCGGAGCAGGTTCCATCGGTCCCAAATCTGATTCTGATTATAGCGGTTGCGGTCGGCGTGGGCATATTCCTCGTGGTGGCGCTTCTGCGTATGCTTTTTGGAATTGCGCTGCCGCCCATGCTTGTGGTTTTTTATCTGGTGGTGTTCGCACTGGCTTTCTTTGTGCCGGACAGCTTTCTCGCCGTGGCGTTTGATTCCGGCGGTGTTACGACGGGGCCGATGACGGTTCCGTTCATCATGGCGCTGGGTGTCGGTATCGCGGCCATACGTAATGACCGGCATGCTTCGGACGACAGCTTCGGTCTGGTGGCACTCTGTTCCATCGGCCCGATTCTGGCGGTGCTGATTCTGGGACTCATCTATCATCCGGAAAGCTACGAATACGTGCCGGATGCCATGCCGGAATTTTCCAATTCGGTGGAGCTGTGCCATTATTTTCTGGAGGAGCTTCCGGAATACATGAAGGAGATGGCCATTTCCCTGCTGCCGATCGTTCTGTTTTTTGCCCTGTTCCAGGTGATTTTCCGGCTTGTTCCGGGAAGGAGCCTGATTAAAATCGGAATCGGACTGGCTTACACCTATGTAGGGCTGGTGCTGTTTTTGACCGGTGTGAATGTGGGCTTCAGCCCGGCCGGTAATTATCTGGGGCAGGTGCTTGCGGCGCTGCCCTATCGGTGGATCATTGTTCCCATCGGAATGCTGATCGGTTATTTCATTGTGCGCGCGGAGCCCGCTGTATTTGTGCTCACCAGGCAGGTGGAAGAAATTACGGACGGCGCGATTTCGGCAGGGGCGATGGGATTGAGCCTTTCCATCGGCGTCTCGGTTTCTCTTGGTCTTGCCATGATCCGGGTGCTGACGGGGCTTTCCATTTTCTGGTTCATCATTCCCGGCTATGCGATTGCGCTCGGTCTGTCGTTTTTTGTGCCAAAGATTTTTACCGCAATCGCGTTTGACTCCGGCGGCGTGGCTTCCGGACCGATGACGGCCACCTTCCTTTTGCCCTTTGCCATGGGAGCCTGTTCGGCTGTGGGCGGAAATATTATTACGGATGCGTTCGGCGTTGTGGCGATGGTGGCGATGACGCCGCTGATCACCATTCAGATTCTCGGCCTGGTCTTCCGGATGAGAGCGGCCAAAGTGGAGAAGGAAGAGCAGGAAGCCTATGTATCTGCCTTTGACGGAATGGGAGATATGGAGATTATTGAACTGTAGGATGGCCAGCAGCGCGACAGCGCGGATGGGAGCAATGTGTGAGCAGTGTATATTGTATGGTGACCATAACGGGAAGAAATTATGGGGAGCGGTTTTCTACCCTGTTTCGGGCGGAGCATCTGCCGGTAATGATGCTGACGCTGGGAACCGGTACGGCGAGCAGCGAGATGCTGGATTATTTCGGTATGGAAAGCCGTGAGAAAATCGTCATTTTTACCGTCGTGACACAGGAATCCTGGCGTCATGTGAAGGAACAGATGGAACAGAAGCTGAATATTGACGTTCCGGGAACGGGTATTTCCTTTATCATCCCGGTCAGCAGCGTGGGTGGGGGAAAGTCGTTCCGGTATCTTCTTGCCGGACAGGAATATGTGAAGGAGGAGGAATCGGAATTGAAGAATACGGAATATGAACTGCTCGTGGTGATTTCCAATTACGGGTATAATAATCTGGTGATGGACGCGGCAAGAGAAGCCGGAGCCGGGGGCGGTACAGTGGTACATGCCAGAGGAACGGGAATGGAAAAGGCGGAAAAGTTTCTCGGTGTGACGCTGGCCGAGGAGAAGGAAATGACCTTCATCGTGACAAGGTCGGAGAAAAAGAATGAAATCATGAAGGCCATCATGGAAAAGGCCGGTATGGAAAGCAAAGCGAAATCCATTCTTTTTTCCCTGCCGGTAACAGAAACGGCGGGTCTGAGAATCAGCGGGGACTGGAAGGGCTGATCAGAAAAAGAACGGCCGGAAAGCGGACAGCATAAAAAGGGCCGGGTGCAGCTTACAGGAGCTGCATCCGGCCCTGAAATGTTTTCTGACAGACTTTTTTTGGGATATTATTCGTATTCCGCAATATCGTAAATCAGGCGTTCGGAATCCTCCCAGGACAGACAGGGATCGGTGATGGATTTTCCGTATACGCCGCCGCCCACCTTCTGGCAGCCTTCTTCGATGTAGCTTTCGATCATGACGCCCTTTACCAGGGTGTGGATATCGTGGTTCAGCTTCCTGCTGTGCATGACCTCCTTGACGATACGGATCTGCTGTTTGTGCTGTTTGTCCGAATTGCTGTGGTTGGCGTCGATGATGCAGGCAGGATTCTTCAGCTCCCTTTCACCATACAGGTTCAGAAGCAGGTTCAGATCCTCATAATGATAGTTGGGGATGTTCCTTCCGTGCTTGTTGGTGGCGCCGCGCAGAACCGTATGCGCCAGGTCATTTCCCGTGGTGTTGACCTCCCAGCCCCGGTAGATAAAGGAGTGGGGATGCTGTGCGGCATAGACGGAATTGAGCATGACGGAAAAATCTCCGCTTGTGGGATTTTTCATCCCGGCGGGCACGTCAAAACCGCTGGCTGCAAGCCGGTGCAGCTGGTCCTCCACGGAACGGGCTCCGATTGCCACGTAGGAAAGAATGTCGGAAACGTATCTCCAGTTTTCCGGATACAGCATTTCGTCTGCAGAGGTGAGGCCGGATTCCTCCACAGTGCGGATGTGCATCTTACGCATGGCGATGAGCCCCTGAAGGAAGTCGGGTTTCTTTTCCGGATCGGGCTGATGCACCAGCCCTTTATAGCCGTCCCCGGTGGTGCGGGGCTTGTTGGTGTAAACCCGGGGAATCAGGATCAGCCTGTCCTTCACCTTCTCGTTGACGCGGGCGAGCCTGGAAACATAATCGCAGACGGCATCCTCGTTATCCGCCGAGCATGGGCCGATGATGACGAGAAATTTGTTGCTCTTTCCCATGAAAACGTCACGGATTTCCCGGTCGCGTTCCTCCTTCAGCCGGGCAATCCGCTCCGGGACGGCATAATCTCTTCTGATTTCTTCCGGTGTGGGAAGCTTTCTGATAAATTCAAAACTCATATTCTTGATCTCCTCATCTGTAAACTGAACAGCATATAACTGTATACCGTACTAAGTGTATTTGAAAAATCTCTGTTCTGCAGCCTCAATGCCTGCAAAAGGGCCGCGTTCATTATAATATAGAAAAACGGAGGTTGCAAGGGCGGACTTATTCTGTGGTTCTGTGGTTCCGTGAGGAAATCCGATTTCCTGTCAGGGCATGCAGTATCGCTTCAGAGGGATGAGGCTGAATACGGTGGTGAGCAGCTGTCCCAGAAGCATGCCGATGAGATAGCCCTTTATGCCGTAGACGGGAATGGCCTGGAAGACGAAGAGCAGGCGCAGAAGCAGGCTGGACATGCTCAGGCCGAAGGAGTAGCCGGTTTTCCCGAGACCGTGGAGGATGCTGGTGAGCGTAGTGTTCAGATAAAGGAAAGGGCAGAGGAAGCCCATCATCACGATGAGCTGGCCGGCCAGCTGGCTGTCAAAAATGAGGGTTCCGATCATTTCACCCGTGCACAGGAACAGAAAGCTGCAGGCGCCGCCCAGCAGGAGACAGTAGAGAATGCACTTCCGGACGGCGCGGCCGATCATGCGCTGATTGTTGGCGGAATCCGCTTCGGAGATGGCGGGCATGAGGAGGACGGAGACGGAGTTGGTGAGGGTTCCCGGAAAAAAGATCAGTGGAAGGGCCATTCCGGTCAAAACGCCATATACGCTCAGGGATTCGCTGACAGAATAGCCGTAGACCTGCAGCTTTGCGGGAATGCAGGCCGCTTCGATGGCCTGGAGAATGTTGATGCACAGCCGGTTCAGACACAGGGGAGCGGAAAAGGAGAGCATCTGCCCGGCCAGGGAGGAAAGCTGCTTTTTCCAGGAGGGCAGCGGCTCGGACGCAGAAAGCCCTTTGCTCCGTAAAGGGGAGAGCCTGGAAAGATGGATGCGGACCGCACAGATGGTCAGAAGCATGGAGGCCATTTCTCCGATGACCATGCCGGCTGCCGCAACGGAAACGGACAGCTCCCGGCCGCTTTGCAGGGCGGCCAGGGAGATCAGGTAGACGCTTCCCACCCGCACAAATTGTTCCATGAGCTGTGCCGATGCGGGAACGGAGGCTTTGCGGAGGCCGTAAAAATAGCCGTTAATACAGGAATGGACGGCGGAGAAAGGGAAGGAGAGGGCGGCGATGCGCAGCAGAGGCGCGCAGCGGGGCTCAAAAAGAAGCCGTTCCGCGATAAAGTCGGATCCGGAGAAAATGACTGCCGTGCAAAAAAGGGAAGAGGGCAGGGAAAACAAAAGCCCCACAAAAAGCACCCGGACGCCGGCCCGGCCGTCATGGGAGGTTTCCTTTCCCGCTGCAAATTTGGAAATCGCATTCTGAAGCCCTGCGGCGCTGAAGGAGAAAACCAGTGACATCACCGGGCTGATGAGCTGATAGATGCCGATATTTTCTTCCCCAAACAGGCGAGAGAGAAAGATGCGGTAAAAAAAACCGACCAGACGGCTGACAAGCCCTGTGACGGTTAAGACCAGAGTGCCGGCGATGAATGGATTTTTCAGCCTCCGAAGCAGAGGGGAAGGACAGACCGGGATACGGTCTTTTCTATGAGAATGGAGCATGAATGTCACCCAGAATGCTCTTTTGGTAAATATATGCGGCGGTGGCAGTTGACAGAACGCGGGGGCAATGGTATAGTTACTTCAGTAAAACGAAGTGGTTTACTAGGAATTGAGCGGCTATACAGGAACGCATCACCTCCACGGAACAGGTGCGGCAGCCGCTTTGAGCGAATACAGTCATTCAGAAAAAGGAGAATACGATGAAACAGATCATTTATCTGGATAATGCGGCGACAACGAAGACTGCGCCGGAAGTGGTGGAGGCCATGCTCCCGTATTTTTCGGAGCATTACGGAAACCCCAGCAGCATTTATTCTCTGGGAACGGAGAGCAAGAAGGTGGTCAGCGAGGTGCGGGAATCCATCGCGAAGAGCCTTGGCGCCGCAAACAATGAAATTTATTTTACCGCAGGCGGAAGCGAGGCGGATAACTGGGCCATCAAGGCGACCGCGGAAGCCTATGTGCAGAAGGGAAAGCACATCATCACTTCCGCCATCGAGCATCATGCGGTACTGCATACCTGCGAATATCTGGAAAAAAGAGGATTTGAGGTCACCTATGTGGGCGTGGATGAGAACGGCATTCTGAAGCTGGACGAGCTGGAAAAAGCGATCCGTCCGGATACGATCCTCATTTCCGTCATGTTTGCCAACAATGAGATCGGAACGATTCAGCCCATCAAAGAGATCGGGCGGATTGCAAAGGAGCATGGCGTTCTGTTCCATACGGATGCAGTGCAGGCGTACGGACAGCTTCCCATCAACGTGGATGAGTATCAGATCGATATGCTCAGCGCCAGCGCCCACAAGCTGAACGGCCCGAAGGGAATCGGTTTCCTTTATATCCGCAAGGGATTAAAGACCCGTTCCTTCATCCATGGCGGGGCGCAGGAGAGGAGCAGGCGCGCGGGCACGGAGAACGTGCCGGGCATCGTGGGCCTGGGAGCGGCCAGTGCGCGTGCCTTTTCTCGGATGGAGGAGAAGACGAAAAAGGAGATCGAACTCAGGGATTATCTGATCCGGCGGATCGAAGAGGAGGTTCCCTACTGTCGTCTGAACGGCGACCGCACCCGGAGGCTTCCCAACAACGTGAATTTCAGCTTCCGGTTTGTGGAGGGAGAATCCCTTCTCATCATGCTGGACATGAGAGGCATCTGCGCCTCCAGCGGCTCCGCCTGTACCTCAGGCTCGCTGGACCCTTCCCATGTGCTTCTGGCCATCGGCCTTCCCCATGAGATCGCCCATGGTTCCCTCCGTCTGACCCTCAGCGAGGAAAATACGAAGGAGGAGCTGGATACCACGGTGGAGGCGATTAAGGAGATCGTTGCACGACTCAGAGATATGTCCCCTCTATATGAGGACTTCATCAAGAAAGAAAAGAGGTAATAATACATGTACAGTGAAAAGGTAATGGATCATTTTGAGCATCCCAGAAATGTGGGAGAAATAGAAAACGCCAGCGGCGTTGGAACGGTTGGAAATGCGAAGTGCGGAGATATCATGAGAATTTTTCTGGATATCGACGACGACGGAATCATCCGTGATGTGAAATTTAAAACCTTCGGCTGCGGAGCGGCCGTGGCGACCAGCAGCATGGCGACGGAGCTGGTGAAGGGAAAGACGGTTCAGGAGGCCATGCAGGTGACGAACAAGGCAGTGATGGAGGCGCTGGACGGCCTTCCGCCGGTGAAGGTACACTGCTCCCTGCTGGCGGAGGAAGCGATCCACGCGGCGCTGTGGGATTACGCGCAGAAGAAGGGCATCGTGATCGAGGGTCTGGAGAAGCCAAAGTCCGACATCCATGAGGGAGAAGAGCAGGAAGAGGAAGAATATTAATATGGGTCCGAAAGTGATCGTGGGAATGTCCGGAGGGGTGGACTCCTCCGTGGCTGCCCTGCTGTTAAAGGAGCAGGGATATGAGGTGATCGGTGTCACCATGCAGATCTGGCAGGACGAACGGAACGAGGCACAGCAAAACTGTGCCTGTTCCGCTTCCGGGGAGCGGCAGAGCGCGGATGACGGCCGGGAGGATACGGGCTGCTGCGGCCTGAGCGCGGTGGAGGACGCCAGGAGAGTGGCGGATCATCTGGGCATTCCCTATTATGTGATGAAT
>CAJFMW010000123.1 GCA_904392525.1 uncultured Eisenbergiella sp. | reverse complement strand
GCCTGCACGCCTTTGAGATATGTCTTATTATAGATGAAATCCAATGAAAAAACAACCTTTTTAAGCAATTACATTTAAAAGCCTCGTCATCTGCTCATAGAGCACATCCCTGGCGGACGCTTTCAGAATGACCGAGATGTAGGGGTTGCCTGCGGTATCCCTTGCCAGCAGAATCAGGCAGCTTCCCGCAGCGCTGGTGGTTCCCGTTTTTCCACCGATCACCGTCACCTGCCCCGGAGCCTTGTACGTTCCTGTCAGGTACTGATTCGTCGTATTGAAGGAAAGCGTTTTGGAATTTCCGCTGCTGTCCATATAAACCGTCTCATAGCTCGTCATATGGATGATCTCACTGATCAGGTCATATTGCAGCGCTTCATTGAAAATAAGGTACATATCATAGGCGGTCACATAGTGGTTGTCTGCCGTCAGTCCATGCGGATTCACAAAATGGCTGTTCGTCGCGCCGACGGCCACCGCTTCTTCGTTCATCAGCTCCGCAAAGCCCTCGATGCTTCCGCCGATATGTACGGCGATTGCCGCCGCGGCATCATTTGCCGAATGAATCAGAAGCGCATGCAGAGCCTGGTTCAGCGTCAGCTGGTCGCCGACCTCAAGACCGCAGAGCGTTGCTCCTGATTCCGTGATCATGGCCTCTTCCGTCACCGTAATGGTGTCGTCCGTGTTTCCGTATTTCAACGCTACCAGAGCGGTCATCACCTTGGTCAGACTGGCAGGATTTAACCGTTCATGGATATTTCTCGCATAGAGCACCTCATGGTTATTCAGATCAAAAAGCCCCGCCGAGGTCAGCGCTTCCGTGTCCACATCCGTGTTATCCGTTCCCACATCTTCCGTGACCACACACAAATCCTGAGCGAAGGAATCCGCCACAGTACCCGCGGAATCATCCGAGATCCGGAAGCTGGAAACATCGGAATCAGGATCATAGGCGAGTGGGATCTCCTTCCCACCGCACCCGGGCATCAAAAAAAGGAGCGTCGCCGCGCAGAGCAGGGCCGCGCCCCTGTAAAAATATTTTCCTTTTTTATTTGTACATTTCACGCCACTCCAGATCTCCTCTGTCAAGTGATTTGATTAAAAGCTCAGCCGTAGCGACATTTGTCGCCAGAGGAATATTATGAATATCACACAGCCTCACCACGTTATTTACATCCGGTTCATGGGACTTCGAGGTCAGCGGATCTCTCAGAAAGATGACCAGGTCAATCTGGTTGTGCTCAATCTGGGCGCCGATCTGCTGTTCTCCTCCGAGATGGCCGGCAAGGAACTTATGCACGTTCAGATTGGTTACTTCCTCAATCAGCCGTCCCGTTGTACCCGTTGCGTAAAGCTCGTTCTTGCTCAAAATCCCCCTGTAAGCGATACAGAAGTTCTGCATCAGCTTCTTTTTTGCGTCATGCGCAATCAGTGCAATATTCATAGCCACCTTCTCCTATACTAGTAATTTTTTTTCCTCTGCAATCGAACATTCAATACGAATCCCATTCCTATGAAAAGACTAACCAGCGACGTGAGTCCGGAGCTGACAAAGGGAAGCGGGATTCCGGTATTCGGCATGATCATCGTGGCCACAGCGATGTTCATAAAGCTTTGAAAGCCGATGATCGCCGCCATTCCGGACGCGATGATGGTTCCCGACAGATCCTTCGCCTGTCTGGCTATGGATATGCATTCCAGCGCAATCAGGAAAAGAAGCACGATCACCGTACATGAACCGACAAAGCCCAGCTCTTCTCCGATAACGGCAAAAATGAAATCCGTCTCCGGCTCCGAAATGAAATTACCGTTCTTTACCGACGCTATCACATTATTGTTCAGGCCCTTTCCCCACAGCTGGCCTGAACCAATTGCCATGACTGAATTGAGCTGCTGATAGGCTTCTGTATCCGCATACTGCTCCGGATTCAGCCAGGCGAGGATACGCGTAAGCTGATATCCTCTGATCAGCGTCTGTCCGGGCTGCATTACAAGATAAAGAAGCACAGCCAGGGCCGGAACTGCTACGGCAAGAATTGCTCCGATAATCTTATAGCTCAAGCCTCCCACAAACATCAGCACACAGAATAGAATGCAGTACAGAATGGTCGTGGAAAGGTTCGGCTCCATATACAAAAGAATAATTGCCGGCAGCATCAGTAACACGCATAGGGAAAGTATTCTGAACGTATTCAGTCTCTCCCTATGTTTAATAATAAACTGTGCGTAGAATAAAATCAATAAAATTTTTGTAATTTCTGACGGCTGAAACTGAATCAGATGCGGAATATTGATCCAGCGCGTGGCGCCGTTTACCTCCTCTCCCCAGATCAGAACGGCCCCAAGCATGCCGATTGACAACACATAATACACCCAGTACAGCCTCAGGAGCTGGGAATAGTCAATCAGGGAAATCACCACCATCAGTCCCATTCCCAGAACCACCCCGAACAGCTGTCTCTGCTGCTGGGACGCATCCGCGCTGCCGACTGCCATGATCCCGATAATGGAAATCATGAGCAGCAGCAGAACCAGCTTGAAGTCATAATTCTTTAGTTGATATCTTTTAAACATGTTTTCCTCATTCTGTCAGAGAGCGTATATGACGCTCAAAATGTCTGATTCCGAAGATCCAGAATCGGGATATCCGCATACAGGGTGGGATTCTTTCCCCTCCCTCTGAGAGCGGACTTGCTGATCTGTATCTCCATATTGTTCGTGTCGATCTTCATGTATTTGGATATCACCTCCGCGATATCCTTCTTGATCATTTCCAGCATCTCCGGAGAGCAGCCGGCCCGGTCGGAAATCAGAAGGATCTTCAGCCTGTCCTTTGCCACCTGCCTGGAAGATTTTCTTTTAAAAAGATTGCGTATTCTCATCCGATCCGTCCCTCCTGACTTTTATGAAAAATACCGGTAAATCTCGTCCAGAAGGAAACCGGATGCTCCAGATCCAGAAAAGGAACCTCCTTCCCCAGAACCCTGCAGCAGATGTTCTGATAGGCCTGTCCGGCCAGCGTATTGTTTCCCACCAGGGGCTCTCCCTGGTTTGTGGCGATCACCACGTTTTCATCATCCGGCACGATGCCGATCAGCGGAATCGCAAGGATATCCACCACATCCCCGGATGTCATCATATCGCCGCGGCGGACCATATCATAACGCATCCGGTTGATGACCAGATCAATCCGGGCGAAATCATGGGCCTCAAGAAGGCCGATGATGCGGTCTGCATCCCGGATGGCGGACACCTCCGGCGTGGTGACCACGAGCGCCCTGTCCGCACCGGCTATCGCATTTTTAAAGCCCTGCTCGATGCCGGCGGGACAATCCAGAATAATGTACTCAAACTGTCCCTTCAGATGCTCGATCAGCTTGATCATCTGGCTTTCGTTCACTGCGGTCTTATCCCGCGTCTGCGCGGAAGGAAGAAGATACAGTCCGGAATAACGCTTATCCTTAATCAGCGCCTGCTTGACGCGGCAGTTGCCTTCCACCACATCCACCAGATTGTAGACAATCCGGTTTTCCAGCCCCATGACCACGTCCAGATTTCTGAGGCCGATATCCGTGTCGATCAGCACGACACGCTTGCCCATGGCAGCCAGCCCCGTGCCAACGTTCGCAGTTGTGGTCGTCTTTCCCACACCGCCTTTTCCTGATGTAACGACAATTACTTCACTCATGCAAATACCTCCGGTTCGGAATATTTGTCCCCTGAGCGCCGTTCGGACGGTCAGTGAATCATTCGTAAATTGTCTTACAGATTATGCGGTCCTGTTCCACATAAGCCACCTGCGGCTGTATTTTGGCTTCATCCGATGGCCCATGGCCGTCCCCGTCAGGCAGAAGCCTGATTCTGGAAAGGAGCGGTCCAAGAAGGCCTGTCTCCTCTTTTTCCTGTGTAAGATATTTGAAATCCCCGATTTTTAATTTTTGCGGGGTCATTTCAAGCGCTGCAATAAAGCTTCCCGCCCTTCCGTCTCCGCCGCTCATGGCCGTTCCCCGAAGGGCCCCAAGGACAACCACATTTCCGGAGGAGATCACACATGCACCGGGATTTACATCACCAACAATGATGATGCTTCCGGAGGACTCCAGAATCTGTCCTCTTTTCAGCGTTCCCCGGTAAAAACGTCCCGTATTTTCCCGGTCGGCAAACCGTCGAAAAGCGGCTTCCACCGCCCGGGCATAAAGTACACCGTCTTCCTCTTCTTTTCCGATCAGGCAGGTTACCTCCAGAGAAGAATTCTCCGAAATGGCTTCCACCAGATCCGTCTCCTGTTCCGGAGTCAGAGGGCGTCCTTCAAAGGAAACGGCAACGGAAGCATCCTGAAAGAAGGACGCCGAGCGGCGGAATTTCTCCGCCACCTCCGCCTTCAGTTCCTCAAATTCCATCTCTGCATCCAGATACAGACGGATTCCATTCTGAAAACGTTTGATCACCACTGCATCTTTTCTGGCCGTTTTCGTATCAATCGCCTCCCGTAGACTCAATGATATTGGCGTTTCCTGTGATAATTTCATCCTCCTCATCCAGACCGAAATAGTAACGGAACACTTTGGCACCAACCTGCGCGGCATAACCGGAGGAATAGCCGTTTCCGATTCTGACCGAAATCGCGATTTCCGGATCGTCATAGGGAGCATATCCCACGAACAGTGCGTGGTTCGGCACCAGGCTCGTCACCTCTGCCGTTCCTGTCTTGCCTGCCGTTTCCAGCTCAAGATTACTGAAATAGTCCGAATTTTCCGTTACGCCATGCATGCCTTCATGAATGGCATTCCAGTAGGATGTGGGCATTTCTATGGTATTTCTCACATCGGGCGTATAATCCTCAAGCAGATTTCCCGCGTGATCCGTCACCCGGTCAAGAAGGCTCAGGTTATAGCAGGTTCCGCTGTTGGCGACGGTAGCAATATACCGGGCAAGTCCCACCGTAGTATAGTTATGATTTCCCTGTCCAATTGCGGAAGGGACGGCGTTCTCCGTAGAAAACTGAGGCGTAGATTCCTCAATCTCAATGCCGGACTTTTCCGTCAGGCCGTAAAGATCCGCATAGATGCGCATTTTTTCATTTGCAAGGTCCGAATTAAAAGTGCCGTCCGTTCCCGTTCCCATCCTGTAGGCCATCTCATAGAAGAAGAAGTTACAGGAATTGGTGATCGCCTCGGAAATATTCAGGCTTCCATGCGAACCGGGATAAACCCAGCATCGGAAAGCTCTGTCTGAGAACCGGGTAAAGGAACCGACGCAGTTCACCGTCTCCGTAAGATTGGTCACGCCTTCCATCAGAAGGGTGGTCGCAACCACCGGCTTGTAGGTAGAACCGGGCGCTGAACGCATCTGCGTGGCATAGTTCCAGAGCGGATTGGACAGATCGCTCTGCAGGCCCGCATAATAATCGGCATCTATGCCATTTGCCAGACGATTGTTGTCATAGCTCGGATAACTGACCAGAGCGAGCACCTCGCCGGAATTGGGATCCACCACCACACAGGAACCCGAATAGGGATTCAGGGCAAGTTGAGCCGGCGTGATCTGCAGTTCAGAGATCAGTTCCCGCATGAAGTCATAGGCGGAAACCGAACCGGAAAGAAGAGCTGCCTCCTCTTCCTCCGTCACCGATACCAGATTCTGTTCGATCAGAACCATACAGATCTGTGTGCCGGTGATGGCATTGTTCCGGATCATATAGCGGAACATTTCCTTACAGAAGGCTTTGCTGTCAAGCTCCTGTACGATGAAATCCACCAGACGGTCAAACACCTCCGAGGAATCCGCATAACTTTCCTCCATGTCCAGTTCCGTCACGTCCACCCAGTTCTGCGCGATCGCATATTCCAGAAATTCGCTTAAGGAAATGGTTTCTTCGCCTGACCACTGCTGATAAACCGAATCCTGGGTATCTACCGTAAGCACTCCCGTATCATCGATCAGCAGGTCATTGACGATATAGCTTTCATACGCCTGAAATTCCTCATCCAGCTGGTTATAGGGCGTCCGGTCCGTATACAGCTCCTGAGAAAGCCAGTCCAGGACACGCTCCCTCCAGGAGAGAAATGCCTGATAAACCTCTTTCTCATATTCTCCCGCGCTGTCTTGCCCCAGATGCTCCATACCGATTACATTGTTATCAAACAGCGCAAAGTAAACATCGTCAATGGGAATGATGATGTCTGATGCACGTCCGGTGGAATTGTATACCTTCACATTTCTGATCTTATCCAGAAGAATACCGGCAATACTCTCTTCCAGGATGTTGTAGACCGCCTCCTGCAGATCGGCGTCCAGCGTCAGGTAGACATTGCCCCCCGCAACCGATTCCACTCTGCCCTCGGAATAGATCTCTCTTCCCAGATTGTCAACGTAAATCGTCTCACTGCCCTTTTCTCCCTGCAGATAGGTTTCCATCACGCTCTCAATGCCGGATTTTCCCACAATGTCGTTCATTTCATACCGGTCCTCGCCGGAACCGTCGTCCGTCTGTTCATTCAGACTTGTGAGCTCTTCCGAAGAGATTTTTCCCGTATATCCGATGATATGGGAAAAATAGGTTCCGTTTACATAGCGCCGGATGGTATCCTCAGCAATATCGATACCGGTAAGCGCCTCCTTGTTCTCTTCGATGGCCGCCACCGTTTCCTCGCTCACATCCGTTGCGATTGTGGTCGGTATGTATTTCTGATAACTGTTCGCCCGCATTGCATAACGGACAGTGACAAGCTTTAAGACCTCCTCCTTCGTATAACCCTGTCCCGGAACGAAGGTACTGCTGTCATTCGGATCCGTTCGTTCTCCGATGCCATAATTTTCACACAGAAAATCGATGAGTTCCTGAGGAGTCGAATTTTTCTCCTTTTCATCCATATCGTCAATGGACGCATAGCCGTACACATCCGCCAGAAACCGCTGCAGGCTTGTCCCGCTGACGCTGAAGGCATAATCCCCGTCTTCATCCAGATAAACGTTGAAATCGCTGACCACTTCATCACCGTTTTTCTCCAGGATACGAAAAACCTCAAGCAGGGTGGCGTTCATGTTCGCGTTTTTATTCGTGTTCTCATAAACATCCTCGATCGTCACCGAATAAGCCAGATCATTATAGGCAAGAAGCTTTCCGTTCCTGTCATAAATATTTCCGCGGGAGCTCGCAATGGAACGTTCTCTTCTGATCTGCAGAGAAAATTCATTCTGATAGGTTTCCCCATTCACGATCTGCAGTTCAAAAATCCGCTGAATCAGTAAGCCGGCCATCACAATAAAGAGAATCGTGAGAACCGTTGTACGGGAGGTTATGAAGTTTACAATGCTGTCACGTATCTTTTCTAACAAGTTCCTACTCCTTACTTCCTTTCTCATATGCTTCCAGTTTTTTATGTATCAGAAGAAGCAGCGGATAGACCGCAAATGCGATCACAATCGTATATACCGCTTCCGGCAGAATGACGCGAAAGACGTAAAATCCGATGTCCAGCCTGCTTCTTAATAAAAACAGCAGACAGTAGCACAGAAATCCGTATCCAACGTCACTTCCTAAAATCAATATCAACGGCAGTTTAATGTCCTCAGGATAGAAAACCCTCTGGAACATGCCGTTGATATATCCTGTTATCATATAAACCAGTGCATAAAAGCCGATCACGTCCCCGCCGAAAATATCCACCAGAAGACCGCAGATGAAACCGGTCACCAGGCCGCAGATCTCGCCGTTCATAAACCCGCAGGATGCGACAAAGATGATCAGCAGGTTCGGCATGATCCCTCCAAAGGCAACAGCCGGAAGAACGGATGCCTGAAGCAGGTAGCACAGCAGAAGCAGAAGCGCCAAAACAAGATATTTTCTCACGTTCTCCGCACCGCCTTTCTATTCTTCATCCGGAACCTGCTGTTTCGTTTCCAGAATCACCAGGACCTCCTGCAGATGCTGGAAATCGACGGCCGGCGTAATCGTGCCGTATTTGGTCATATTGTTTGCGGCGGTTTCAATGGAGCCGATGTATCCGATCGGAATTCCCGGAAGGTATTTGCTGCTTATGTTGGAGGTTACCACCTTATCTCCCGTCTGTACCTGATCCTCACGGTCGGAAAGCTGCTCAAAACTGATCACGCCGTCAGTCATGACAGACTGCAGATTACCTGAGACCAGAAGATTTGAAGAGGTTGTCAGTACAGTCCCGTACACGTTGGAATTATCCGCAATGATGGAAAGCACCCTCGCATAGTTCGGTCCAACGCTCACAACGCGGCCCACAAGTCCGCCTCCGGCGATCACGTTCATGTCAACTTCGATTCCGTCGTCAGAGCCCTTATCTATGGTAAAGGAATAGAACCAGTTTGTGGCATCGCTGGCGATCACCCGCGCGCCCGTTTTTTCATATTCAGAAGTTGCCTCATCGATATCATAAAGCTCCCTCAGGCTCTCCAGCTCATAACGTTCCTGCTGGAGCTGGGCATTCTCCATGGTGAGGTTCGCAACCTCCTCCTGCAGACGCGCATTTTCGTCCAGCGCATCCTGCAGCCTTCCCATTTCCTCCGCCCTGTCATAGAGATAACCTCCCACAGAGGCTATGCCATTCTGAAACGGCACCACCACATATCCGGCAACAGTCCGCAGCGGCCCTTCAAAAAGATCCGTGCGGAAGGTAATGATCATCAGAAGCACACAAAGGCCCGTGAGAATCATCAGAAGATATTTTCCGGGGAGAGTGAACTTGTTTTTCTTTTTCTTGACTACAGGACTCATTTACCCATCCCTTCGATCGCATAGGCAACCGACTTGTAATTGTCGTCGTTCAGGATCTTGGAAA
>CAJFMW010000122.1:15149-20134 GCA_904392525.1 uncultured Eisenbergiella sp. | reverse complement strand
GCGTTCACAAAGGAATCCCGGTGCTGCTTTGTCAGATCCCGGAAGGTGTCCATGGTTTCGGATTCTGCGCCGAAGCTCTGGATGATCCGGATGCCGGAAAGATCCTCATGCACGAATGCATTTAAATTGGAAGATTTCTTCCGATGGATCTGCCATCTTTCATGGGAATGGGTCTGGATGTACCAGATTCCCGCGGCCATCAGCGGAAGGCTTATAAGGGCCGCGGCGGCAAGCCTTGCGTCCTTGACGAACATGATGACGGCCACCGCGCTGATGGTGATGAAATCCGGGATCAGGGTGGTGACGCAGTTGGAGAGCACATCCTTTAAGGAATTGATGTCTCCGATGATGCGCGCCAGGATTTTTCCGGTGGGACGGCTGTCAAAGAACTGAAAATCCAGTGTCTGAATATGGACGTACAGCTCCTGTCGGATGGTGACCAGAATGCTGTTGCAGACCTTTGCCATCACGTACATGCGGATTTTAATGCCTGCGACCATGAGCAGGTTGATGATGACGGCGAAAAGGATCAGCCGGAAAAGCCCGGAAAAATTCCCGATGGAAATATAGTCGTCCACGGCGGCTTCCATGATCAGCGGATTCAGGAGGTTTACCACCACACAGAAGCCCATGATGAACAGAACGCCGATGATCTGTTTTTTATAGGAAAGAAGATAGGAGAACAGGCGGAAAAGCGTGGCGGCTTTCCCGGCTGTTATCGTATTTTCATCCTTTTTATAGGAATTAAAAGCCATAATAGTCTCCTTTATGCCATGGAAGGATTCAGCACGGCCCCATACTGGGCCTGCCAGGTCTCATAATACAGTCCGCGCAGGGCGAGCAGGCTTTCATGTGTCCCCCGCTCGCGGATGGTTCCGTTCTCCAGCACGATGATTTCATCGGCGTTTCGTACCGCGCTGATGCGATGGGCGATGATCAGCTTCGTGGTGTCGGAAAGCTCCTGAAGTGCCTGCTGGATGGCGTATTCCGTCTCCATGTCCAGCGCGCTGGTGGAATCGTCCAGGATCAGAACGGGATTGTGTTTGGCGATGGCCCGCGCGATGCTGATGCGTTGCTTCTGACCGCCGGAGAGGCCCACGCCCCGTTCGCCGATGACGGTTTCATACTGCTCGGAGAGCCGTTCGATGAACTCGCTGGCCTGGGCGCTTTCCGAAGCGGCGCGGATATCCCCGTCGTTCACCAGCTCCCGCTTTCCCAGACGCACGTTTTCACTGATGGTGTCGGAAAAGAGGAACACATCCTGCATCACCAGGGAAATGCTGCCGCGAAGCTGCTTCAGGGACAGGTCGCGGATGCTGACGCCGTCCAGACGGATGGTTCCGCCGGTGGCGTCGTAAAGCCGTTCCAGAAGCTGGATGATGGAGGTCTTTCCTGCGCCGGTGGCTCCCATGATGCCAAGCGTCTTTCCCGGCTCCACAGTGAAGGAAATATCATGCAGGATCTCATGTCCGTCCTCCTTGTGGAAGGACACGTTGTCAAATTCGATTTTTCCCCTGACCTCAGGAAGCGTCACAGGCTGTTCCGGTTCCGTGACGGAGGGCTTCGCCTGGTAGATTTTCCGGATCTTCCGGTAGCTTCCCACGCCGGAGGAAAAATCGTTGGACAGCCAGCCAAGCATTTCCATAGGCCAGACGATATTCATGGAATATTCCACGAAGGCGGTCAGGGTGCCGAGGGTGAGCTCCCCGCGGATCACCTGGCTGCCGCCCAGCAGAAGCACGATGAGAGGGAGCAGCTTGGTGATGAGGGAAAAGCAGGGATAATACTTCACGAAAACCTTCGACTGCTTCATGTTCAGCTCATAATAGCGCTGGTTATGGGAAAGAAATTTTTTAATCTCAAATTTTTCCCTGGCGAAGGCCTTGACGGTGCGCACGCCCGCCAGATTTTCCTCCGCGACGGTGTTTAAGGCCGCGTTTTCCTCGCTGATTTCCTCGTATACGGCGCCCAGCCGCCGCTCTTCGAATACGGCGATCACACCGGTGACGATCATGGCCGCCGTGGGGATGAGGGCGAGCCGCCAGTTCAGGCTGTACATACAGAACAGCACGAGGAAGGTATGGAAAACGACCTCCATGATGAGCATGCTCACAAAACCCAGCGCGTTCCAGATGCGGTCGATATCATCCTTGACCCGGCTCATCAGTTCGCCCGTGTTGTTTTTGTCAAAAAAGTCCGCGCTCAAAGACTGCAGATAAGTGAACAGATCCTTTCGGATGTCCGTGGCGATGGCCGATCCGATGAGGTCGGAGGTATACTCCTTGGTATAGCCGAAGATACAGCGGCCAAGTCCGATGATGAGGATGCAGGGCAGCAGAAAACGAAGCTTGGATGTCTGGCCGCCCTGGATCACGTCGTCCACAATGATGCGGGTTACCTGCGGGGTCAGAAGATCCAGCGACACCGCGATGACCATGGACACGAAAACGAACAGATAGCTGAATTTGTGCTTGAGAAGATAATAGGATAATTTTTTCATGAAAAGATACTCCCCCTTATAAATGCGTTTCTTATGGCGTGGAGTTCCGGACGGCGATGGAGCCGGGCTGTGCGCATCCGGCGCAAAATAGACCGGAAGAGATAGAAAAACCACGCCAGTAATTACCTGCCGTGGTTAAGGATTCTCTGTGTGATTCAGGATGCCGGCCCCAAAAAGGCGGCAGCCATGAAACTCTTTCGAAAAAAATGGACGAAAACAGTCCGTACTTTTTAGAAAATCAAAAACGGGAGGCAAGCGTCGTCTGGCTTCGCTGACTGCATAAAATTCTGTAATGTGATTCTGATCTTTTGAGCCATCAATGCTTCCTCCTTTCCTTTCAATTTGGCGTTCGATCTCTTTTACCATACATCGCGCCGGGTGTTTTGTCAACTGTTTTTAGCTGTTATAATCCTTGTCGATATTAATGACGGCGTAATAGCGGGAATCCAGCTTATGTATGGCCTCTTCCATGCGGGAGAGGATCTCTTCGTCCGGCATGGCTTCGGTGTATGGCACCAGGATGTCGAAAATGATGTTGGTGTGGGTAGGACCCTTTACGATGCGGAAATCATGAAGATTCAGCGAGCTGTCGAGCTGATGCAGCAGTCCGGTGACCGTTTCCTTCAGCGTCTGTGTCTCCTCGTCATCGTTCATGACCGGATCCATGTGGATGACGGCGTCGCAGTGCAGCTCCTTTTTCAGCTCCCGTTCAATGTTGTCGATGGTATCGTGCAGGTGAAGCAGATCGCCGGACGCAGGTACTTCCGCATGCAGGGAAATCATGGTGCGTCCCGGACCGTAATCGTGGACGATCAGGTCATGCAGGCCCAGGATCTCATCATGGCTTAAAACAATCTGTTCGATTTTGTCTACAAATTCCTTCTGCGGCGGCTGACCCAGAAGCGGACTGATGGTCTCGCCCGCAGAGCGCAGTCCGGCAATGAGGATGAAAAGGCCCACCAGCAGACCGCAGAAGCCGTCGATGTGAAGCCCGGTGAAATGGCCGATCAGGGTGGCGGCAAGAACGACGGCGGTGGAGAGCATGTCGCTGAAGCTGTCCGTGGCCGTGGCGGTCATGGCGGCACTGTCGATTTTCTTTCCCGTTCCCCGGTTGTAAAGAAACATGTAGAATTTCACCAGTATGGAGGCGACCAGGATGCCGACCACGACGGGCGTGCAGAGCGTATCCTCCGGATGCAGAATTTTATCAAAGGAAGAGGTGGTCAGCTCAAAGCCCATGAGGATGATCAGCAGGGAGACAAGCAGTCCGGTCAGATATTCGATTCTGCCATGCCCGAAGGGGTGGCCGGGATCCGGCTTCTGACCGGCCATCTTAAAACCCACCAGCGTGATCAGCGAGGAGCCCGCATCGGACAGGTTGTTGAAGGCGTCCGCAGTGATGGCGATGGAATTGCTGAGAAGCCCTGCGAAAAATTTGCCCAGAAACAGCAGGATATTGAAAGCGATTCCCACGCCGCCGCACAGCACGCCGTAAGCCTGCCGTACTTCGGGCAGGTCGGTCTTCTGATAATCTTTGATCCATAATTTTGCCAGAAAAGTAATCATAGAATCCCCCATATCGCGTTTTCTGTCTATTGTATATGCGCACGGGAAAGAAAACAAGAAAAAAATTCAAAAAGCGGGGAAGATTTCGTGCCATGCCTGTGATATAATGAGGATGGACCGGCAGAATGCCGGATGGAGGCGAAGGCACGGAAACGGAGCGGGCTGCTTGTTCCTCAATGCCGGAGACCTCGGAATGGAGGAACAATTGAACAGAATCAGATACCGGGCGGCGGGACTACTTACGGTGCTGCTTTTGACGGCGGTTCCCGGCTGTGCAGATCAGGCTTTGGCAGAGGCGGCGGGAACGGCAGAGACGGTCGCTGCTGCGGATGCGGTGGAGATCATCAGCCGGGATTTCTCCCACAACGGATATGTGGACAGCATCGCCTTCCTGCTTCCTTCCGGCTGGAGCTATGAGTCCTATGAGAAAATAGAGGCAGGAGAAAACATGGATTCCCATGAATGGGGCTTTGAAATCTGCGTGGATGGGGAAGAGGAGCCGTCGCTGTTTCTTTTCGGAAGCAGGCAGGCGGACAGCGGAAGGTTCGATCCGGCTGGGCTGAGTCCGGAAGCGGTACAGACGGGAGCTGGTCTGACCGGAAACAGATATATCAGACAGATCACGCTGGAAAACGGAGAGGTCAGACAGGAATATTATGTGCTTTTTGATGGGGTTGCCGGGAGCGGAGCCGCCTATCAGGTATATGCGTCCCTGACGCCGGAGGCCTATGAGAAATACCGGCCCGCCCTCGACACTCTGGTGGCGGGAATCAGCATCGCGGCTGTGGCGAAAGCGGAGTGAGCGGGACTGTTAGAAACCCAGGATAAACTTTTAAAATTACAAAAAAATTAAGGGGCAGGAAAAGAGGTTATTCCTGTTCCCTTTTTTCTTCTTTTTTGATATATTTGTTTTAGAACG
>CAJFMW010000122.1:0-15138 GCA_904392525.1 uncultured Eisenbergiella sp. | reverse complement strand
TTTAGAACGATTATATCAGGAGAACTGCCATGTCCAAAAAGTCAACAAAACTGGAAGAACTTCATCATACCTTCAAAGAATTGGGGATATCCCCGGAAACGATTGAGACAAACGATACCCTTATCCGGAAAATAAAGAAACAGGCTGATTCCGTTCCGGATTACAGACACCCGTCCTATGTCAGGCACCTGCTCGGAGATATCATCATGATTGTCTTTTTTGCCCTTCTGGGAAATGCGGATGAATGGGGGGAAATCGAAAGCTTTGCCAGAAAAAAGGAAAAGTGGCTGAGAAAGTATCTGGAACTCCCCAATGGGGTTCCTACAGACGATACGTTCCGGATTGTAATAGGGACAATCAACAGCGAACATTTCTTCCGTGTGACAGTCAGTATTCTGATGCAGGTGGTGGATGGGATTCTGCAGGCGGCGGACAGGCAGGAAAATATCCATAAAAAGAGCATTGTATCCGTAGACGGGAAGGTGAGCTGCGGCTCTGGGAGGAAAACGACAGAGTGTGGGGAAGTGAAAGCATTCCAGACACTGAATGTCTATTCCAATGATTACGGGATGTGCCTGTGCCAGAAATTTATCGGGGAAAAAACGAATGAAATACCGGCTGCGCAGGAGGTGCTGCGGATGATGGAAAAGGGACGGTAAAGGTGATTCGGGAAGGAAAAGGGGACTATGTACTTGCGCTGAAAAGGAACCAGGGAGTGTTCTATGAGGAAGTGGCGGGATATTTTGACGGGGAATGCCAGGAAAAGCTGAAGGGAAAAGAAGGATGTTACAGAAAGACAGTAGAACCGGAACATGGGGGAGTTGCGGTAAGGGAGTACTATATCACAGAAGAGATAGGGTGGTATAGCGACAAAGAAGAGTGGAAAGGGTTGAGAAGCCTGGGATATGTGCATAAAGAGCTGAGGAGTGGGGATGGAAAGACAGAAAAAGAAGACCGGTATTATATCTGCAGCATAGGAGAGAACATGGAAGAGTTTGAGAGGGCGTCGAGAGGGCACTGGGGGATAGAGAATAACCTGCATTGGCAGCTGGATTTTACATTTAAGGATGATAAGAACCGGAGTATGGGAAAGACGGGAGGAAAGAACCTGCAGACGATGAAGAAGATCGTACTGTCGATTCTGAATATAGTAAAGACAAGTTATCGTCTAAGCATGAAGAGGATTCGATATGAAATGTCGCTGGATTACGAAGGGGAGGTAGAAAAACTGAAGGCATTGGAGAGTGCAGAGAACAGGCAAAAAAAGCCTGTTTAAAAAAGGGCGCCGGAAGGCGTCTGGTTGGAATAACAGTTTATAAGTTTAACCTGGTTCTCCTTTCGTTTGCGTTGACAGGAACATCTCGCCGTGCTATGATAATTTCCAGATAGAGGTTGCGTGATTCATCAGTAGCTTTTCGGATGTGGCAGGCACAGAGGAAGAAAAGGGAAAGGGAAGAGCGCCGAAAGAGGAGAGAGCCTGCGGCTCAAGTCTTGGGCATGTGGTTAAGAACCGCATGACTGTCATCTGAATAAAAGGATGGGGCGCTATCTGAAAAGAAATTTTTCAGGAAAAAAGATTTCCAGGAAAAATATTTCCAGGAAAGTATTTCCAGGAAAGTATTTCCGGCCCCCTCTCCAGTACAACCAGGCGGGCCGGTTTTTTTAACAGAACTTTTCCGGACGGCCGACAGAGACACCAGGTTGACCCCGGCATGAACCCGGAGGTTCGTGCTACAAATTTCAGTGCCGCCTGCGGGGCGGAACAAGGAGGAACATATGGCTATTTTTACAGGAGCTGGCGTTGCCATCATTACGCCCTTTCATGAGGATGGAAGCGTTAACTATGAGAAGTTTGCGGAGCACATCGAGGCCCAGATCGCGGGAGGAACGGATGCCATTATAGTCTGCGGAACCACCGGCGAGGCTTCCACGCTCACGCATGAGGAGCATCTGGAGGTGATCCGTTTCTGCGTGGAAAAGACGGCGGGCAGAATTCCGGTTATCGCCGGAACAGGCTCCAACTGCACCGAGACGGCGGTATATCTTTCCCAGGAAGCGGAAAAGGCCGGGGTTGACGGTGTTCTTCTGGTAACCCCCTATTACAATAAGGCAACGCAGAAGGGATTGTACGAGCACTTTAAGATCGTTGCGGATTCCATTCATATTCCGGTGCTTCTGTACAACATTCCCGGAAGAACGGGAGTGACGATTCAGCCGGAAACCGTGGTGAAGCTCTGCAGAGAGGTTCCCAATATCATCGGCGTTAAGGATGCTACCGGAAACATCAGCATGGTGGCGAAGATGATGAGCCTTGCGGACGGCTGTGTGGATCTGTATTCCGGAAACGACAACGAAGTGGTTCCCATGCTGGCTCTCGGAGGAAAGGGCGTGATTTCCGTGCTTTCCAACGTGGCGCCCAGACAGGCTCATGATATGTGCGAGAAGTTCTTTGAAGGAGATGTGGCGGGAAGCTGTAAGCTGCAGCTGGATGCGATTCCTCTTGTGGACGCTCTGTTCTGTGAGGTAAACCCCATCCCCGTCAAGAAGGCCATGAACCTGATGGGACTGGAGGCCGGACCGTTAAGAAGGCCCCTCACAGAGATGGAAGAGGCGAATGCGGCGAAGCTTGAGGCGGCCATGAAGGATTACGGCCTGCTGTAAAAAGAAGAGAGGTAGCAATGGTAAAAATATTAATACATGGCTGTAATGGGCATATGGGCCAGGTGGTAAGCCGTCTTGCCGAAGCGGATGAGCAGCTTCAGACGGTGGCCGGTGTTGACCCGTTTCCGGGCGGAGAGCATTCCTACCCGGTCTATCAGAGTCTGAAGGATTACCAGGAAAAGGCGGAAGAGAAGGCGGATGTCATCGTTGATTTTTCCTCCGCGAAGGCAGTGGATGAACTGCTTTCCTTCTGTGAGGAGACGAAAACGGCCTGCGTGCTGTGCACCACCGGCCTTTCCGAAGAACAGCTCGCACGGGTAAATGCGGTTTCCGAAAAGGCGGCCGTTCTCAAGTCGGCGAATATGTCCCTTGGAATCAACCTGCTCCAGAATCTGCTGAAGAAGGCGTCCGCCGTTCTGGCAGAAGCCGGTTTTGATATTGAAATCGTGGAAAAGCACCATAACCGGAAGGTTGATGCGCCCAGCGGAACCGCCCTCGCGCTTGCGGATTCCATCAATGAAGAGCTGGGCAGCGCTTATCACTATGTGTATGACAGAAGCGGGAGAAGGCAGAAGCGGGATGAGAAGGAAATCGGCATTTCTGCGGTACGCGGCGGTACAATTGTCGGGGATCACGACGTGATTTTCGCCGGGGAGGACGAGGTCATCACCTTTTCCCACAGAGCCTATTCCAGAAATGTTTTTGCAAAGGGCGCGCTGCAGGCAGCGAAGTTTTTGAAGGATCAGCCCGCAGGACTGTATGACATGAGTGACGTGATCGGCGGCTGAGAAGGGGGAAATCATGGAAGAACTGGAGATGAATTATCTGAGGAGCCTTTCAAAGCAGTTCCCGACGATTGCTGCCGCATCAACGGAGATCATCAATCTGCAGGCCATCATGAGCCTGCCGAAGGGAACGGAGCATTTCCTGACGGATATCCACGGGGAGTATGAGCAGTTCAACCATGTCCTCAAAAACGGCTCAGGAAGTGTGAAAAGGAAGATTGACGAGGAATTCGGAAATACGCTGACCGGTAAGGACAAGAGAAGTCTGGCCACCCTGATCTATTATCCGAAGGAAAAGCTGGAGCTTGTGATGCAGGAGGAGGAAGATCAGGAAAGTCTGGAGGACTGGTTCAAGATCACCCTGCACAGGCTCGTTCAGATGACCAAGCGGGTGGCTTCCAAATATACCCGCTCCAAGGTCAGAAAGGCCCTTCCGCCTGATTTTTCATATGTCATAGAAGAGCTGATCACGGAAAAGGAAGAGGTACAGGACAAGGAAGCCTATTATAATGAAATTATCCATACCATCATCCGTATCGGCCGCGCGCCGGATTTCATCATTGCCCTCTGTAATCTGATTCAGCGGCTGGTGATCGACCATCTTCACATCGTCGGCGACATCTATGACCGGGGAAAAGGCCCTCATATCATCATGGATACGCTGAGCGGCTATCATTCTGTGGACATTCAGTGGGGAAATCATGATGTGGTGTGGATGGGGGCTGCAAGCGGTCATGCGGCCTGCATTGCCAACGTGATCCGTGTCTCGGCCAGATATGGTAATCTGGACATTCTGGAAGAAGGTTACGGAATCAATCTGATTCCGCTTGCCACTTTTGCGCTGGACACCTATGCGGATACGGACTGCAGCGTATTTTCCATTAAATATGGAGAGGATTACGACTGTAAGGACCTGGATCTTGATATGAAGATGCACAAGGCCATTTCCATCATTCAGTTCAAGCTGGAAGGCCAGCTCATCAGGAGACGTCCGGAATTCGGAATGGAGGATCGGCTTCTTCTGGATAAAGTTGATTATGAAAAAAAGACTGTGAACATCGGCGGTGTGGAATATCCCATGCGGGATACGGATTTCCCCACGGTGGACCCGGCAGACCCGTACCGGCTCACGGAAGAGGAGGAGCAGGTGGTGGAGCGGCTCCGTCATGCCTTCGTACACTGCGAGAAGCTGCAGCGCCATGTCCGCTTCCTGTTTTCAAAGGGAAGCCTGTATAAGGTGCACAATTCCAACCTTCTTTACCATGGCTGTGTTCCGGTGGATGAAAACGGGAATTTCCTGAAGGTGAACGTGTTCGGGAAGGAATACAGCGGAAAGGCTCTGTACGATATCCTGGATCATTATGCCAGAAAGGGCTATTATTCCAAGGATAAGGAAGAGGCGGCCAAAGGCAGAGATATCATCTGGTATATCTGGACCGGACCCAAGTCCCCGGTGTTTGGAAAGGACAAAATGGCTACCTTTGAACGCTATTTTGTGGAAGATAAGATCACCCATACGGAAAAGAAAAACAGCTATTACAGCCTGACGGATAACGAAGAGGTGCTTAACCGCATCCTGGAGGAGTTTGGCCTGGATCCGTCTGCCTCCCATATCATCAACGGCCATGTGCCCGTGGAGCTGAAAAAAGGAGATACGCCCATCAAGTGCGGCGGAAAGCTTCTGATCATCGACGGCGGCTTTTCCAAGGCCTACCAGGGAAAGACCGGCATCGCAGGCTATACGCTGGTGGCCAATTCCCACGGCATGACGCTGGTGGCCCACGAACCCTTTGAGTCGGCGGAGGCTGCAATCCGCAAGGAGTCTGACATCATTTCAGATTCCATCATCGTGGAGACTGCCACGCACCGCATCCGTGTGGCGGATACGGACATCGGAGCGGAACTGAAGGAAAGCATCCGCTATCTGGAGGAGCTCCTGGCCGCATATATGGACGGAACGCTGATCGAAAAAGGCGTATAATAGAAGAGAGGAAAAGGGTGTCACCCGGGATTTGGTTCAGAACCGGGGAACACCCTTTTTTGTTATTTTGCACCGGTCATATCTTTTACTCCGTCAGATACGCCTTCTGCTGCATCCTTCACCACATCACCGGCACCGTCGATCACATCATTTACCGCGTTGCCGGCATCGTCCGCAGCGTTTCTTACGGCATTGCCGGCATCATCTGCGGCATTGCCGACTGCGTCGCCCGCGTCATTGAGCACATTGCCTGTGTCGTCTATGATGCCGGAGCTTTCATTGGCGGTGCTGTTGCCTCCAGCGGTTTCGCCCACCGTTTCAGTGGCAGTTTCTCCGGTAGTCCCGAGATTGCTTCCGTTGATTCCGGAGGTTTCTCCGGTCTCGTTTTCGGGAAGAACGGCGTCAGTGTGGGTTTCATCAGCTGCCTGAGAGGTTTCCGTCATGCTGTTTGCCATATCGTCCGCGTTCTGCTCTTTTCTGCCGCAGGCGGCTGTGCAGGCAAGCATCATGAGGATCAGGAGCGCAGGAATTTTCCTCAGCCTTTTCATTTCTACCTCCTTTTTGCCGCCCGAAGGGCGACATTCATTCATAGAAGAATGGCGTTAGCCATTCTTTGGCACGAATCTCCGATTCGTGCCGGCCTCCTTTTTTGCCGCCCAAAGGGCGGCATTTAATCATGAAAGAATGGAACAATATCATTGTCCGGTATTTAGTATGTTCAATAATCATTCCTTTATACGAAAACATATTGGCGGGGAACATCTTGCCAAATGCAAAGCGCCTGGAACAGCCGGGAAAAAAAGAATTGTCAGCGGGAAAAAATTCATGTAAAATATAGGTAATTTTTATTTCGTTCGGACGAAAAAAAGGAGGAAGAGATGGAGTTCAGACCCTGTATTGATATTCATAATGGAAAGGTGAAGCAGTTGGTGGGCGGAAGTGTCGCAGACACCAGTGACCAGGCACAGGAAAATTTTGTTTCTGAAAAACCGGCCTCCTGGTACGCATCCTTTTTTGAAGAGAAAGGGCTGAGAAACGGCCATGTCGTCGTCCTGAATTCGAAAAGCAGCCCTTTTTATGAGGCGTCCCGCAGTCAGGCGCTGGAGGCGCTTAAGGCATTCCCGGGCGGTCTGCAGGTGGGCGGCGGAATTACAGCGGAGAACGCGCAGGAATATCTCGATGCCGGAGCATCTCATGTGATTGTGACCTCCTATGTTTTTAGAGACGGAACGATTTCCTATGAAAATCTGAACCGGCTTCTGGAAACGGTGGGAAAGAAAAAGCTCGTTCTGGATTTAAGCTGCAGAAAAAAGGACGGCTCCTACTATATCATGACCGACAGATGGCAGAAATATACCCGTGTAATATTGAATGAGGACGTGCTGGACATGCTGGCTTCCTTCTGTGATGAATTTCTGATCCACGCGGTGGATGTGGAAGGAAAGGTATGCGGAATTGAGAAAGAGCTTGTGGCCATGCTCGGCCGCTGGAACCGGATTCCGATCACCTATGCGGGAGGCATCCGTTCCCTGGAGGATATCAGAAGTATCAAAGAACTTGGCAGGAACCGGATCCACATTACGGTGGGAAGCGCGCTGGATCTCTATGGCGGCCGCCTTCCTTTCGAGAGCGTCAGGAATTATGCACAGGAAGAAATGTAAGAAAAAGGCCGGCAGCCTGTTATGCCCAAAAGCATACGGCTGTCGGCTTTTGTTAGGAGCGTAGCTACGCTCTAAAGGACCTCTGTTTCTGAAATCAGGTATTTTCTTCTGTAGAATCCTTTTCTTCCGGCCTGGAGACTTGTCCTGCCATGTTTCCCATGCGTTCAAAAACCAGCTCATAGCCGTCATTACCATAGTTCAGGGAACGGTTGACCCTGCTGATTGTCGCAGTTGAAGCTCCTGTTTTTTCCGCAATATCCAGATAGGTCTTGTGATCCCGCAGCATGGCAGCCACCTCAAAACGTTGGGAAAGGGAAAGCAGTTCATTTACCGTACACAGATCCTCAAAAAAGCTGTAGCATTCTTCCTTTGTTTTCAGGCTCAGAACCGCTTCAAAGAGACAGTCCACGGCTTCTGTCTTGATTTTTTTGTTCATTTCTTACCTCACAATCTGCTGCGAAAGCAGCATTCTGACCGCAGGGAAAAAATTTCCGATTTTTCCCACCTCACAATCTGCTGCTTAAGCAGCGTAAGTCATTCTACTGTGAGTTTAACATACTAAAGTTTTAAAGTAAAGAAAAATATAATACTTGTCATGTGGTTTTTAATACTATATAATAAGGATCAGATGTACTGTAAGGCGGCATACGAAGCAACATTGCTGCTGTATGCGGTTTGTATTCAGAAAAGAGGCGCAGCCTGACGGCGGCAGAAACAGAGGTAGAAATGACGATTCATATGGAAGACCTGCTCAACAGCATCATGGAAAGCTTTGACAGGATTGACTATATCAAGGCAGCTGACATTCCCAATATTGATCTGTATATGGATCAGGTAACGACCCTGATGGAAAGCCGGCTTCGAAGTTCGGCGAGATATCCCCAGCAGGATAAGATTCTTACCAAAACCATGATTAATAACTATACGAAAAATAACCTTCTTCCGCCTCCCCTGAAGAAGAAATATTCCAGAGAGCATGTGATGATCCTGATTTTCATTTATTATTTTAAGGGGTTCATGTCCATCAGTGACATCCAGACGGTTCTGCAGCCGATTACAGAGCGGTACTTCAAAAAGTCGGACGGGCTGACCCTGGAGGACATTTATGAGGAGGTATTCAGTCTGGAAAAGGATCAGGTGGAGGTCCTGAAAAAGGATGTCATGGATAAGTTCACCCGTGCGCAGAAGACTTTTGAGGACAGTGAGGATGCTGAAGAGGATCAGGCGTTTCTGCGCTTCTTCGCCTTCATTTGTATGCTGAGCTTTGATGTGTATGTGAAAAAGCTCCTGATCGAGAAACTTCTGGATGCCTGTACGCAGGTGGGGGCGGGAAGCGCCGGAAAGGGAAGAAAGACGGCTCCCCAGAAAGAAACTGAAGAGGAAAGGGAATAGATCCGAAATTCAAAAAGGAATAGAAAAGAGCCGTTTCGACTTTTCTATTCCTTTTTTTCTGCAATAAAAAACCATGAAACGAAAACGCTTCATGGTTTCCACATGGACCCGAAGGGATTCGAACCCTCGGTCTCTGCGTTGCGAACGCAGCGCTTTCCCAGCTAAGCTACGAGCCCATCTCACAAAAAAATCCCAGAAAAATGGAGGCAACGGGGCTCGAACCCATGACCTTTCGCGTGTGAGGCGAACGCTCTCCCGGCTGAGCTATGTCTCCATGACTAGTATTCTACCACATTTTTCGAATTTGACAAGGGGGAAATTTGCAAAAACGAAAAAAACTGTAAAAAGAACGGAGTATTTGACAGAAGCATTCAAACGTCCGTCAGCCATATGCATACACATATGGCCGGGCGGACGAAGGGAACTTCCGGTTCTATTATTTCACCTCTTCTGCGAAGCTGGTATCAACCAGGTTTTCATAAGGAACCCGTTTTTCCAGTTCCCCGGCTTCCTCCAGAATATTCTGAAGCAGTGTGAAGGCTTCTTCTTCAAAAACCAGGTTATCCTTCCAGGAATCCTGTTCATAATATCTGGTCACAATGGTGGTAATGGTTTCCACATCCGTTTCCTCAAACTGCGGCTGGATTACGGCGGCAATTTCTTCGGGGGTATGATTCTGAACATAATCCATCCCTTTCTGCAGTGCCGCAGTGAAAGCCCTGATCACATCAGGATTGGCGTCCATATAGCTCTTTCTTGCCGAGAAAGCGGTATAGGGAACATAGCCTGAATCCTCTCCCAGAGAGGCTACCACATAGCCGTCCCCTTTCTGTTCCAGGAGGGTCGCATGTGGCTCAAATTCCACTGTAAAATCTCCCTGCCCTCCTGAAAAAGCGGCCGCCGTGGAGCCGAACTCGATGCTCTGGTCAATGGAAAGATCGGTTTTGGGATCAATTCCATTCTTTTTCAGGATGTATTCAAAGACCATCTGCGGCATGCCTCCGGCCCTGCCGCCCAGTACATCGGTTCCCTTCAGCATATCCCAGGAAAAGTCATCGATCGGCTCCCTGGAAACCAGGAAGTTGCCGGCACGCTGGGTCAGCTGGGCGAAATTGACCACATAATCATCCGTTCCTCCCAGATAGGTATAAATGGACGCTTCGGAGCCCATGAATCCGATATCCGCCTCACCGGTCAGCACGGCGGTCATCGTTTTGTCGGCTCCAAATCCGGTCACAAGGGTCAGGTCAATTCCTTCCTCGGCAAAATAGCCTTCCTCAATCGCCACATACATGGGAGCATAAAAAATGGAATGTGCAACCTCATTCAGCGTCACCTCCGTCATGGTTTCTTCCGGCTTTTCCTTCGTGACGGCGTCCTTTTTGCCGCATCCCGTAAGACTGGCCGCCAGCATGACAAATGCCATGGCCATTGCAATGAATTTCTTTTTCATAACATCCTCCCTACCTTTAATGGTATAAGATATGAAAAAAAGGCGTCTGTTGTTCTTGGGGTGTAGAAAGATGGAAAAAAAGCTTGCCAAGAAATACTATGTGCATGGGGCATTGGCGCAGTTGGGAGCGCGCCACACTGGCAGTGTGGAGGTCACGGGTTCGAATCCCGTATGCTCCATTTTGTTTCCCTGTTCAACGGTTCTGTGAATATTCTGAGAACGCAATTTTCTGTTGCGGCCGCAGGACTGCAGGTGAAGCAGATTCTTTTTTCTATCCTAATTTCCATGAATTTGGGAAACAGAATACAGGTTTTGGTCTTTGGAAATTGCATAGACTTTCCATTTCTTTTATGGTATTATCGCTTAGCGAGGAGGAATTGCTTATGGATAATCAGGAATTGCTGCATGCGATATCCAGTATGATGGACAAGAAGCTGGGAGCCTGGATCGGAGCCCGGTTCGATGGGGTGGACGCGCGATTCGACAAGATGGAGAAGCGCCTGGACGGGATGGACGTGCGATTCGACAAGATGGAGAAGCGTCTGGACGGAATGGACGCGCGATTCGACAAGATGGAGAAGCGCCTGGACGGGATGGACGTGCGATTCGATACGATAGAAAAGCGTCAGAATGGGATGGATCTTCGGCTGGAGAAGGTGGAATCTTATGTTTCCGCCCTTCGTTACGGCCAGATCGAGATTCATAAGGAGCTGAAAAATTTATCCGCCCGTGTGGAAAGCACCTATAAGCTCGCGCTTGATGCCTGGGGGCAGAGTACGGAAAACAGAAATCTGCTTGAGGTTTCCCGCTGAGGGTGCAGGTGCGGTGAGGCGTACGGACAGAATTTGAAGAATTTGTTGGTTTAGAAAAAGAACGGCGATTAACCATAGAAGAAATGAGAAGCCTGTATTGTCAGGAAACGGAGAAAAGAAAATGGTAAATTTGGATATGCTGAATGACAGACAACGGGAAGCGGTGCTTCAGACCGAGGGGCCGGTATTGATCCTGGCGGGTGCAGGAAGCGGAAAAACGCGCGTGCTGACACAGAGAATTGCGTACCTGATTGAAGAGCGACAGGTGAATCCATGGAATATCCTTGCGATTACTTTTACGAACAAGGCGGCGGAGGAAATGCGGGAGCGGGTGGATTCCATCGTGGGATTCGGATCGGAAAGCATCTGGGTTTCCACCTTCCATTCCACGTGCGTGCGGATACTGAGGCGATATATCGACAGACTTGGGTATGATACCAATTTTACCATATATGATACGGATGACTCCAAAAGCGTGATGAAGGAAATCTGCAAGCGCCTGAATATCGATACGAAGATCTATAAGGAGAGGGCGCTTCTTTCTGAGATATCCTCCGCGAAGGACGAACTCATTTCCCCGGAAGAATACAATCTGAATACCATGGGAGATTTTTCCAAACGGAGAGTGGCGGAGGCCTACCGGGAGTATCAGGATACGCTGAAGAAGAACAATGCGCTGGATTTTGACGATCTGATCGTGAAAACGGTAGAGCTGTTCCGGATGAATCCGGATGTGCTCGACAGTTATCAGGAACGTTTCCGTTATATCAGCGTGGATGAATATCAGGACACCAATACGGCTCAGTTTGAACTGGTAAGGCTCCTGTCACAGAAGTACAGAAATCTCTGCGTGGTCGGCGACGACGATCAGTCGATTTACAAGTTCAGGGGGGCGAATATCCGCAATATCCTGGATTTTGAAAAGGTATTTCCGGAGGCGAAGGTGGTCAAGCTGGAGCAGAATTACCGCTCCACGCAGACAATTCTGGATGCGGCGAACGCGGTGATCCGGAACAACACAGCCAGAAAGGACAAGCGGCTGTGGACCGATCAGGGAGAAGGAGAGAAGGTTCATTTCAGAAGATTTGACAGCGCGTATGAGGAGGCGGAGTTCATCGCTTCGGATATCGTGCGGAAGAAAAAGCGTTACGGGGCGGATTACCGGGATTTTGCCGTATTGTACCGTACCAACGCCCAGTCCCGCCTGCTGGAAGAGCGGTTCATCATGGAGGGGATTCCATATGACGTGGTGGGCGGTGTGAATTTCTATGCCAGGAAGGAAATCAAGGATGTTCTGGCCTATCTGAAAACCATCGACAACGGCAGGGACGATCTTGCGGTAAAGCGTATCATCAATGTGCCCAGAAGAGGGATTGGAGCGACGACGATCCTGCGGGTGCAGGATTATGCGGACGGGCGCGGAATCAGCTTTTTTGACGCGCTCTGCGAGGCGGATCAGATCATGGCGGTGGGAAAAGGGGCTGCGAAGATTAAGCCGTTCACAACCATGATTCGTGCATTCCGCAGCAAAATGGCGTATTACAGCCTGGAGGAGCTGGTGCAGGATGTGCTGGAGAGTACCGGCTATGTGAAGGAACTGGAGGATTCAGACGAGGAGGACGCTCAGGACAGGATTCAGAACATCGATGAGTTCATCAGCAAGGTGGTTGCCTATGAAAGCACCCATGACGAGCCGACGCTGTCCGGTTTCCTGGAAGAGGTGGCGCTGGTGGCGGATGTGGACAACGTGGATGGGGCGGACAACCGGGTGCTGCTCATGACGCTTCATTCTGCGAAGGGACTGGAATTCCCCTATGTTTACCTGTCGGGAATGGAGGACGGCATTTTCCCGAGCTATATGACGATCAGTTCGGATGATCCTTCGGCCATAGAAGAGGAGCGCAGGCTCGCTTATGTGGGAATCACGCGGGCGAAGGAGGAACTCACGCTGACCTGTGCCAGACAGCGCATGGTGCGCGGGGAAACACAGTACAATCCGGTCAGCCGGTTTATCCGGGAGGTGCCGGATGAACTGATGGATGAAAAGGTTCCGGTATTCCGTAAAATTCCGGAGCTGGAGGAATTTGAAGAAAATCAGGAGATCCGGGAGCGCTTCCGCAGCGCGCCCTATGGAGGAAACTATGGGACGGCTCCGGTGACGGATTTTCGTCCGAGGGCGGTGGTGAAGCCGAAGAAAACCGCAGAGGAGAACAGGCCATTTATCGCCCGCGGCCTGGACAGTCTTTCCGGAGTGAACGGCTTAAACCGCGGCGGCCAGGGCAAGGCGGCAGCGCTGGAATACGGAGAAGGGGACCGGGTGCGCCATATGAAATACGGAGAAGGCACAGTCCTGAAAATCGAGGACGGGCCGAGGGACTATCAGGTTACGGTGGACTTTGACAGGGCCGGTACGAAGATCATGTATGCCGCGTTTGCAAAGCTGAAGAGGATCTGAGAGTGAAAATTTCATCTTAATTTCATGAAAAATTTATAGTAAAGATTTGTAAAAAGTGGTATGATAATACAGTATTCAGGAATGCGCTGCGGCGCATACTATACGGTAGAAAGGATGGTTGGCATGGGAAAACTGGAAGAGGTGTTGGAAATGATGAAAATGAACGATCTGCTTGGCAAAAAGGAAGACGGAAAGGACAACGGAAATACCCTTCTCTGGGTCCTTGCGATTATCGGTGCGATTGCGGCAATCGCCGGCATTGCATATGCGGTATACCGTTACCTGACTCCGGATTATCTGGAGGATTTTGACGACGATTTTGATGATGATTTCGACGACGAGTTCTTCGAGGATGAAGAAACTGCCGGAACAAAGGAAGACGAAGCAAAAGACAAGAAGGAAGATTCGGACGAAGAGACCGAAGAATAAGGTCCGGATGCTGTACAGGTAGATATGCTTGATAAACGGGGTGCCGTCCGGTATCCCGTTTTTTCATTTACTAGGAAATTCCGATTTCTGAGGACTCAGAAAAAACGCATGTTCATCGAACATATGCCAGATAAACATGCGTTTAGAGACGACAATGAGACGGTGGCCAGATTAGAAGATATAAAAACCTTCCTCTCCAAAGCCATCGTCAAACAGGTCATCCTCATTCAGGAAATAATCCATATCCAGAAGATCGTCCCCGCTCATGTGGCGGATGTCCCCGGACGTCATCCCCTCTGGTGGATTTTCCATATATTTTTTGCGTAGTCTCTCGATATCTGGTTTCATACAAACAGCCTCCTTTGCAGGGAGTATACCATAAGGAGGGGAATTAAGGAAGCTATGCGGATGACCTTCTTCCACGGGAACGGGACATGATTTCCTCGTACATTTCTTCCAGAGAGACACGTTTGTGATTGAAATAAAGTTCTAAAAACAGCATGGTTGCGCCGCATTCGCATTGGAGCGGATCATAGCCGAAGGAAGAAAGGATGGCGGCACGCCACTGGTGAAAGCTTCTGTAAAAATGATGTTTTTCGCGGGAAACAGCCCGCCGGAGTTTTTGATCGTTCTCACGGTGGCGCGCATAAAGGCCGCCATAGCGGATCATTTTATAATGCTTTTCCGGGATATGCTGGATCAGACACCTGATGAACTCCATGACCGGGATGGTTTCCTGGACATATTTGTCATCCTCATGCCGGTTGTAATGGAAAGAGACAAAGTCACCATCGTAGTTGTCAATCCGGGAGGTGGCGATGACAGGCCGTCCGAGATAGCGGCCCATATATTTGATGACTGTTTTGGGGTCACAGGGATTGGGTTTGGCATAAACGTAGAAGCCGTCTTTCTGTTCCTGGTAGCAGAGGGCCTTTACTTTTTTAAAAGAGGGTCCGATCTTAGCCTCCATTTCATTGAGAAGCGCGGTACGGAAAGCGTTACGGAGGAAAGTATAATCAAAATATTTTACATTACGCCAGAAACCGTTATCGCTGTAACCGCCTTCGGAAATGAGACAGTGGATGTGAGGGTTCCATTTGAGGTCCCTGCCGAAGGTATGGAGGACCATGATAAAGCCTGGAGTGAAGTTCATGGATTTATTCTGCTTAAAAAACAGGCGTGAAACAACGCTGTTTACGGCATGAAAAAGGCAGTCGAGAAGAGAACGGTCAAGGAGGAAAAACTGTCGGAGGCGGGAATCAATGGTAAAGACACAATGTCGGTGGGAGACATCGACGAGCTTAAAGGACATGGAGGTAGTACGTTCCATGGCATACTTGTTGCCACAGGTGGGGCAGAAACGGCTGTGGCAGCGGAAGGGGACGAACCTGAACCTGCCGCAGCGTGGGCAGCCGTACATGGCGCCGCCAAAGGAAGGATCGCCACAGTGAATCATCTTATCGATATTTTCCACTTCCGTATCCCTGGGGTGGAGAGTATATATAATTT
>CAJFMW010000121.1 GCA_904392525.1 uncultured Eisenbergiella sp. | reverse complement strand
CGCGGCAAAGGCGAGGCATGTGGACGTGCTGATCTGCGATACGGCGGGAAGGCTTCATAATAAGAAAAATCTGATGGAAGAGCTTCGGAAGATGAACCGCATCATCGACCGGGAATTCCCGGATGCCCACCGGGAGAATCTGGTGGTTCTGGACGGCACCACCGGACAGAACGCGCTGCAGCAGGCGCGGGAATTCGGCGAGGTGGCCGACCTGACGGGAATCATTCTGACGAAGATGGACGGAACGGCAAAGGGCGGCATCGCGGTCGCCATTCAGTCAGAGCTGAACGTTCCGGTAAAATATATCGGCGTGGGAGAGGACATGGAGGATCTGCAGAAGTTCGATCCGGATCAGTTCGTCAACGCGCTGTTCGACGTAAAGAGCGAGAATGACTGACAGAAAAAAGGAACGGAGGAAAAGATGGAAGACGGAAAGATGCTTACCCTGGAAAAATTCGAAGAGGCTTCCGAAGTGGTGAAAAAGGTCGCGCAGGAAACCAAGCTGGTTTACAGCGAATATTTCAGCAGCCAGTCGGGAAACCGGGTTTATTTCAAACCGGAGAACATGCAGCTTACCGGCGCGTACAAGCTTCGGGGCGCCTATTATAAGATCAGTACTCTTTCAGAGGAAGAGAGAAGCCGCGGCCTGATTACGGCCTCCGCGGGAAATCACGCCCAGGGCGTGGCTTATGCGGCAAAGGCCTATGGCTGCAAGGCGGTGATCGTCATGCCTACAACCACGCCTCTCATGAAGGTGAACCGCACCAAGGGCTACGGGGCTGAGGTGGTGCTGTGGGGAGATGTGTACGATGAAGCCTGTGCGAAGGCACTGGAGCTTGCAGAGGAAAACGGCTACACCTTTATCCATCCCTTCGATGACCCCACGGTGGCGACCGGACAGGGAACCATCATGATGGAAATTTTCAAGGAGCTTCCCCTGGTAGACTATGTGCTGGTGCCCATCGGCGGCGGCGGACTTGCCACCGGCGTTTCCACCCTGGCAAAGCTCTTAAATCCCAAGATCCACGTGATCGGCGTGGAGCCTGCGGGAGCAAACTGTATGCAGGAGTCCCTGAAGGCGGGCAAGGTGGTCACCCTGAAGGGAGTGAATACCATCGCGGACGGCACAGCGGTAAAGACGCCGGGTTCCGTGATTTTCCCCTACATACAGCAGAACATTGACGAAATCATAACGGTGAAGGATGAGGAGCTGGTGACATCCTTCCTGGACATGGTGGAGAATCATAAAATGGTAGTTGAAAATTCCGGCCTTCTGACCGTCGCAGCGCTGAAGCATCTGGATGTAAAAGGCAAAAAGGTGGTTTCCATCTTAAGCGGCGGTAACATGGATGTAATCACCATGTCCTCTGTTGTACAGCATGGCCTGATCCTGCGGGACCGTATCTTTACCGTCTCCGTGCTGCTTCCTGACAGACCGGGCGAACTGTCCAGAGTTGCCCATGTGATTGCGGAGGCAAACGGCAACGTTATCAAGCTGGAGCATAACCAGTTCGTATCCATCAACAGAAGCGCTGCCGTGGAGCTTCGCATCACGCTGGAGGCCTTCGGAACGGAACACAAGGAGCAGATTCTGGCTGCGCTGGAGAAGGAGGACTATAAGCCGAAGCTGGTGCGGACAATTATATAAATGCCGAAAGCGGAGACCCTTCGGATTGCGGCCGGAATAATTTGCTAAGCTTTGCCACAGAATGATAATATAAAACGGTGCCGTAAAGGAGGACGGAATGGAGGAGAAGAAAACAGTAAAAAAGGTGCTTATGGATTACCTGCTGATCACGGTGGGAACCGTCATATACGGTATCGGCGTCAGCCTGTTTCTGGACCCGAACAACCTGGCTCCCGGCGGCGTAACGGGTATCGCCATGATTTTAAACCGTCTGAGCGGCCTTCCTACCGGAACGGGGATCCTGCTGATCAATATCCCGATTCTGGCTGTCGGACTGTGGAAATTCGGATTCCGTTTCCTGCTTTCCACTCTGTATGCCACATTTTTAAGCTCCCTGTTCACCAATTTTTTTGCCTGGTTCGGCGCGGTTACAACCGATCCGGTGCTTGCGTCTCTGGCCGGCGGCGCGGTGATGGCGATCGGCCTCGCTCTTGTGTTTCGTGCAGGGGCAACCACAGGAGGAACGGACATTATCGTCAAGCTCCTGCGGCAGAAGTACCGTCATCTGAAAACCGGCAGGCTGTTTTTCATCCTGGACATCCTGATCGTAGCGGCTTCTCTTCTGGTATTTGACGACATTGACACCATTCTTTATGCGGTTCTGGCCGTCGTGGTGACCAGCATCGTATTTGATGCCGTGCTCTACGGCTTTGACGAGGCGAAGCTGGTCTATATCATCAGCGACCACTCCGATATAATTGCGCAGCGCATCATGGACGAACTGGAAGCCGGAGTGACCTTCCTGAAGGGAAAAGGAGCGTACAGCAACAGTCCTAAAGATGTGATTCTGTGCGTCATGAGAAATACAGTCGCGCCGAAGGCGGAAGAGATCGTGAAACAGGAGGATCCCCTCGCCTTTATGATCATTTCCAGCGCGACGGAAATTTATGGGGAAGGATATAAGAATATATTCAGTGAGAAGCTTTGAGTAAGAGAAATTCACATATATTTTGAAATGAAATCAGAAGGTGTGAGAATTTGAGGCTTTTCGATAATCAGACTGGTGAAATCCTTGTCTCCGGTAATCAGAATATCTATATTCTCAATGACAGCTGTATAAAGAACAGGGTAATCGTTTGGATCCCGAATTTCAAATAGACCGCCTTTCATCTGGTGAGGAGTGTAAACATATTCGTAACTTAAATCAGAGAGAAAGCGGTCTATAACTTTTTGCTTTTCCGGAAATTTCCGCCTCGTTACGGCAAACAGTTCTTCTATCACTTATCACCTCTTTCCATATAGTTATGGAAAGGAAAAGAGCCATTACAGCATTTTCGGCAACCTGTGGTATACATTGAAGTCTTGAAGGTTACGGGGAGAAGGGCTGTTTCTTGTGTGTCTGGTGTGCCTGTTCTGCTGGTATGTGCTGGCCTATGGAGGAAATCTGGCGCTTTGTACATCGCTACGGCATGATCCAGTGGAAGTTGTGGAGCGGGATGAGAGGCAGGAAGAGAACGGGGATGATATGGAATACTATCTGACTGTCCGCCAGCGGGACAGTCAGCTTTCCATCCGCATGGTGGATCTGCATCTGCCGACAGAAGAGAAGTGAAAAAACGGAGACCCCGGTCAGGAATCTCCTTTTTTCATGCGGTCAGAAAATTCAGCGATCCGGCCGGATTCTCCGTTCCCTTTTCCAGAAGGGAGACCAGGCCGCGCATGACCTCTTCGATTTCCTCCCTGCTGGAGGGAACCAGAGTGTTGTCCAGCTTTACGGTGAGAACGATCAGCACGATCTCCGCCAGGGCTGCCGGGCGGTCGAAATGAATCTCCCCACTGTCGATGCCCTGACGGATGATATCCGTCAGCACAGGCTTCAGTTCGGAGATCAGATGCGCCATATACTTCTGATGAATGAAGGCATGCTCCTGCGCGCTGGTCAGGGAAACAGGCTCCTCCTGCCGTAAAAATTCCGTGGAGGAACTCCGGCATGCCTGAAAAATCATTGCCATGCGGGTGAAAGGTGAAATTTCCATCTGTCCCGCCAGAGTCTTTGCCGTTTCCAGCGGCTTCTCATAATTTCTTTCGATCAGAGCATCAAGGATGGCGTCCTTGGAGGGAAAATAGTAATAGATACTCCCTTTTCCCATTCCTGCCGTCTGTGCGATTTCGCTGACGGAAATGCTCTGTATGCTTCTGCTTTCCATAAGATTCTGGAGCGCATCCAGAATTTGGTCATATTTGGGTTGATTAGCCATATGCACTCCTTTTTCTGACGTTTGATGTATAACGGAATTATTCCTACTATAGCACAGCCCCTCGCTCTCAGGCAACAGGAAAAAGTAACAGAAAAAGGGAATGAAGAGACCGGAATTTTAACAACTCCAATAATTGACCGCTGGTCGAAAAAATGGTATTGTTTAAGAGAAGAGAATCGACCAGCGGTCGAAAAATGAAAAATCGTCTGCTATGAAGCGATTGAAATGCCGCCTGCGGCGGCGGGAAAGGCGGAGGAAAGCCTGCAGCTTTCCTCCTGGAAATTGGACTTGCGTCCAATTTCTCATGATTGAGGTGCCGCCTGCGGCGGCGGAAAGGAAAAGGAAGAGGAAATGACATACGCGGACTTTTTTGCAGAGGTGAAGGCAAGGCTCATGGGGGCGGATGTATCGGATATCGGAGAGCATCTCGCATTTCAGTTCAACATCGTGGGAGAGGGCGAGGGTATCTTCTACGTGGAGGTGAAGGACGGACAGCTTTATGTGGAGCCCTATGAATACTATGACCGGGACGCCGTATTCACCTGCAAGGCGGAAACGCTTAAGAAAATTGCGGACGGAAAGCTGGACCCGATCCTTGCGGTTACCCTTCAGAAGCTGAAGGTGGAAGGCAATATTGAAAAGGCGTTGAAGCTGAAGGACATAATCGCGAAGCGTTCGGCAAAATAAGGCAGAATCGAAGAGAGGCTTGAGATAATGAAAAAAGCACTGATCAGCGCGGCGGCCGTTCTGGGACTGCTGACGGCGGCGGAGGCGGGCGGCAGCGCCTATTTTTACCGCAGAACCATGAAAAGAAATCATGTCAGCGTGGAGCGGACCATGAAGATGGCGGGAACGGACTGGCGGCAGTATTTTCCGCTCATCGAAGAAAGAAGAGCCCGGCTGCTGGCGAAGCAGCACGAGGAGATCTATCTGGAATCCTTTGACGGACTGCGGCTTCACGCCACATGGTTTCCTGCCGGTGAGGAAGAGATCACGAAGGCGGTCATCTGCTTTCACGGCTACTCCAGCTGCGGAATGAACGATTATGTAGGATTGTCTGATTACTATCTGAGAAAAGGCTATTCCATGCTGATCGTGGACGAACGGGCGCACGGAAAGAGCCAGGGAGAATACATTGGCTTCGGATGTCTGGACCGGAAGGATGCACTCAGCTGGATCAACTGGATAACCGGAAGATGCGGAGGACAGGTACAGATCGTTCTGCACGGAATTTCCATGGGAGCAGCCACGGCGTTGATGACTACAGGACTTGCGCTGCCTGTTCAGGTGAAGGGCGTGATTTCTGACTGCGCCTTCACCTCACCGAAATACGTTTTCACCCATGTGCTCCGTTCCATGTATCATCTGCCCGCCTTTCCCATGATTCAGATCGCGGATTATGTGAACCGGAAAAAGGCCGGCTACGGGCTGGATGAGTGCAATGCGGCGAGAGAGGTGAAAAAAGCGAAGATTCCGGCGCTTCTGATCCATGGATCGGCGGATACCTTTGTACCCTGCCGGATGTGCGATGAAATTTATGAAAACTATGCTTCGGCAAAAACGAAGCTGATTGTTGAGGGGGCGGCCCATGCGGAAAGCTATTATAAGGATATGGACGCCTATGAAAAAGCGATGGATGAGTTTTTAGGAGGTCTCATTGTATGATGCGAAAAAGAAAGGGATATCCTGTATATCCGCTGACGGCTGCTCAGAAGTTTCACTTTTTTTACCAGAATTTCTGCCCGAAAAAGGAGGTGCTGAACATCGGCACCAGCCTGACCATAGAGACGGAGCTTGACTGGGAGGAGCTGAAACGGGCCATCTATAAGGCTTACGAGCGCTGCGACTCCATGCGTCTGCGCTTCGCGGCGGATAAGGAAGGAAACTGGTATCAGTATGTGGTGGAGAAGGAGGAGCGGGACATCGAGTTCATGGACTTTACCGGGAAGACCATGGAGGAGGCGGAAAGCCTGATGCGCAGCTGGACCCGTGTACCATTCAAACGGGAGGATTCTCCCATGAACCGGATCGTCATGATCCGGATGCCGGACGGCTTCAACGGTCTGTATCTTCTGGTGGATCACATGACCATGGACGCCCAGTCCCTGATCTGCTTTCTGAAGGATATCATCGAGCTGTACTGTAACGCGAAATATGAAGGTGTGCCCTATCCGAAGGACATGGCCTCCTATCTGGAGCAGGTGCAGCGGGATCTGGCCTATGAGGCGGACTCTGCGGCGAAGAAACGGGATGCGGCATACTTCGAGAAGATCATCGAGACCTCCGAGCCCATCTATAACGGCATCGACGGACCGGGAGCGCTGGAAGCGGAGCGGGCCAGGATGAACAGGCCTGATCTCAGGGCGGCCATCAACGTTTCCGATTCGGTGGATTCCGCGCTGGACATTTTTCACCTGGAGGCTGAGCCCACAAAGCGGCTGATGGACTTCTGTGAGAAATACCACGTGTCCCTTGTCTGCCTGCTTTTGATGGGGCTTCGCACCTATTTCCAGAAAATGAACGGAAACGACGACGTGTCCATCAACACCGCCATCGCGCGCCGCGCCACCCTGAAGGAGAAAAAGTCGGGCGGAACGAGAATCCATTCCTTCCCCTTCCGTACCATCATTTCTCCGGACAAGACCTTCCTGGAGGGCATCTATGAGATCCGTGACCTGCAGAACGAGTATTTCATGCATGCCAACTATGATCCGGTGGCCTATTTTGCCCACAGAAACAGGGTCTATCCTCCGGCGGCTCCGGGAGAAACCTATGAGCCCATGTCCCTCACCTATCAGCCGCTGACTCTGCAGGAAAAGGGGCTGGACAAGCTGGGAGGCATCCGTTACAAGACGAAGTGGTATCCCAACGGAGCGACCACCCAGGCCATGTACCTGACCGTGATGCACCGTCCGGACGACAACGGGCTGGATTTCAACTTTGAGCATCAGGTGAAGGCGGTTTCCAGGGAACAGCTGGAGTATCTGTATTACTATCTGTGCAAAATCATGTTCAAGGGCGCGGAAAATCCGGATCTGCCCATTGGAGACATCATCAAGTTGATTTAAAGAACAGGCGCGGCGATGGTTATGGCAGCGCCGCTGCCGGAATGGAGAAATGGTATGTTTGAAAAGCTGGTAGAACTGATCTGTAATTATGTGGAGGTGGAGCCGGAAGAGGTGCATCCGGAATCCCGTTTCGTGGAGGATCTGGGATTTTCCTCCTTTGATTTCATGAGTATGCTGGGAGAAGCAGAGGAAGAGTTCGGCGTGGAGATTGATCCGCAGGAAGCTTCCGACATTCGTACCGTGCAGGAGGCTGTTGACTATCTGGCAGGCCTTGGCGCGCAATAAGGAGAAGCAGAATGGAAGAATTCAAGAATAAAGACGCTGTCCCCGCGCAGCGCCGGTGCAGCACGATCCGGGAGATTCTGGTGGGAAGCGCGGAGGCCTTCGGCCCTCAGGATGCCGTCCGGTTCAAGGAAGGAAAGGACAGGATTGCCGCAAAAAGCTATTCGCAGCTTCTTCATGACAGCGAGAGCTTTTCCTGCGCAATCCGCTCCCTGCTGGAGAAAGGAAGCCACGTGGCGGTGACGGGGATGACCTCCTATGCCTGGCTGGTAACCTATCTGGGAACGGTGAACGCCGGGGATGTTGCGGTACCTCTGGACGTGTCCCTTCCGGCGGAGGAGCTGTGCGAGCTGGTGGACCGCTCCGATGCTGAGGCGCTGGTCCTGGATAAGGTAAGAAAGGATGTGGCGGACATCGTCCGTCAGCGCTGCCCGAAGCTGAAATATCTCATTTCCATGCAGAAACAGGAGGATGATGAGACGGCCCTTTCCTTCAGCAGCCTTCTGAAAAAATACGAGGGCACCTGCGACTATGAGCCGTCGCCGGAAGAACTCTGCACCATCATGTTCACCTCCGGAACCACCGGAAAGAGCAAGGGCGTCATGCTGACCCACAGGAATCTGGCGGAAAATGCCACCTGTCTGGATATGAAAATTCCTTCCGGAACGGTCATCCTTTCCGTCCTTCCCATTCACCATGCCTACTGCCTGAGCATGGATATTCTGAAGGGACTTTCCCTGGGAAGCGTGATCTGCATCAATGATTCCCTTCTGCGTGTGGCAAGAAACATTAAGCTGTTTGCGCCGAACATGATTCTGATGGTGCCGCTGATGATTGAAACCCTGGCGAAAAAGCTGGAGGACGCCGCAGGGCTTCCGCCGGAAATTGTGAAAAAAGAGGTGTTCGGAGAGCAGTTTCACACCATCTGCAGCGGCGGCGCCTATCTGGATCCGGCCTATATCGATCTGTTCGCCCGCTACGGAATCACCATCCTGCAGGGCTACGGCATGACGGAATGCGCTCCGGTTATCAGCACTACTGTAAGCTGGAACATCCGGAAGGAATCGGTAGGGCAGCTCCTGCCGAACTGTGAGGCGAGGGTGGTGGACGGCGAACTCCAGGTGCGCGGAAGCAGCGTGATGCAGGGCTATTATAAGATGCCGCAGGAAACGGCGGAAACCCTCGTGGACGGCTGGCTGAAAACCGGCGATCTGGGGTATGTGGACGAGGAAGGCTTCGTCTACCTGACCGGCCGCAGAAAAAATCTGATCATCACCAAAAACGGAGAGAACGTATCTCCCGAGGAACTGGAAAACCGGCTGGGCAGAAGCCGCCTGATTCAGGAAATTCTGGTGCGGGAAAACGCGGGCGTGATCGAGGCGGAGATTTTCCCGGACTATGAATACGCCGAAAAGCAGGGGATCGCCGATATCCGCGCCGCCCTGCAGGAAGAAATCGATCATTATAATAAGGAAGCAGTGGCTTACAAGAAAATCTACAGCCTGAAGGTGAGAGAGACGGAGTTTGAAAAGACACCGTCGAAAAAGATTAAGAGATACTGATTTCCGTCATATATATAAAAAAGTGTGCGCCTTGGCGCACACTCGCGCCGAGCGCGGTTGCCTTCAGGCAACATCTACCTTGCGCGCGAGTGCGCATCAACGTCTTTTTTTATTC
>CAJFMW010000120.1 GCA_904392525.1 uncultured Eisenbergiella sp. | reverse complement strand
GAACAACTTCAACGTGATCTACCTTCTGACGCAGGGAAAGCCCACCTCCATGGAGCTTACGGGCGGTGCGGGCTATACGGACCTTCTGATCACCTGGCTGTATAAGCTGACCGTCAACGATACGAACTACCGCATGGCGGCCGTTCTGGGAATCATGGTATTCGCGGTTACGGCGGTGATCTCGCTGGTGGTATATCGGCTCCTGCCGTCGGTCAGAGATGAGGAGGGATTTCAATAATGGCAAAGACAAATGGAAAGAAACTGCAGTCCAGGAGCCGGCGCCGGAAAATCAGCAACGGAATCACTTACGCGGTGCTGATCCTCATCAGCGTCGTCTGGCTCTTCCCGTTCGTGGGACTGGTGTTCCAGAGCTTCCGCTCCTATGCGACGGAATATGGCGGAATGGTGAGCTATATCATTCCCAAGGCATTTTCGCTGGATAATTATACCTATCTGTTCAGCGACGAGTGCTCCTTCGTGAGATGGTATCTGAATACTCTGGTGATCGCCTGCTTCGTGGCGGTGCTGAATACCTTCATGGTTCTGTGCGTCTCCTACGCCCTGTCCAGGATGCGTTTTAAGGGCAGAGAGGCTCTGATGCAGTTCTGGCTCATCCTCGGCATGTTCCCGGGATTTTTGACCATGATCTGCCTGTATTTCCTGCTCAAGCAGTTCGGGCTGACGCAGGAAGGAGCCATTCCCGGTCTGATCCTTGTGACCGTGGCCAGCTCCGGCATGGGCTATTATGTGTGCAAGGGCTATCTGGACACGATCCCGCGGGCGCTGGACGAATCGGCGCGCATTGACGGAGCAACCAACGCCAGGATCGCGGTCACGATCATCCTGCCGCTGGCAAAGCCGATCATCATCTATACGGCTCTGGTGGCGTTCATGGCGCCTTGGTGCGACTATGTGTTCGCTTCCTATGTGGCCTTCGGGTACAGCGACAGCTATAACGTGGCGGTGGCGCTGCAGCGCTGGGTATGGACCAATGACTATCAGGGATATTTCACCCGGTTCTGCGCAGGCGGCGTGCTGGTGGCCATCCCGGTGACGGTATTGTTCCTGTGCCTCCAGAAGTATTATGTGGAAGGCGTGACGGGCGGCGCAGTGAAAGGATAGCGGATATGGAGAAGAGCGGAATGAAAAAACAGGTTATCCGCCCTGGAATAAAGAAACCGGAATCCGGCAGAAGGATCGGCAGCGGGCCTGCGCGCCTGCTGCCGGTTTTCTGTATCATCCTGCTGCTTGCCGGCTGCGGATACGGGACTGCGGACACGGCGGCGCAGACGGAAGAAACCCTGTCCCGGGAAGAGGATGAAACGGAGCGGACGGAACGGGAGATCGTCATACCGGATGACAATTACCGGAATTATTATGAGATCTTTGTCGCCTCCTTTTACGATTCGGACGGGGACAAAACAGGGGATCTGAACGGCGTGGCGCAGAAGCTGGATTACATACAGGACATGGGATTTACGGGAATCTGGCTCATGCCGGTGATGCCCTCGCCGACCTACCACAAATATGACGTGACGGATTACTGCGGCGTGGACGAGGAGTACGGCACGACGGAGGATTTCAGGCGGCTGGCGGAGGATTGCCGGGAGAGGAACATCCGCCTGATCATCGATATGCCGATGAATCATACCTCCTCGGAGCATCCCTGGTTTCAGGCCGCCTGCGAATATCTGGCAGGGCTGGAGACGGGGGAGGAGATTGACGAGGAAGCCTGTCCGTATGCGGGGTATTATCATTTTTCCAGAGAACAGGAGAATGAAACCTACCATCCGGTGCCGGGGACGGAGTGGTACTATGAAGGCGTTTTCTGGTCGGGCATGCCGGATCTGAATCTGGAAAAGGAAGCGGTGCGCAGGGAACTGGAGAAGGCGGCGTCCTTCTGGATCGAGCTGGGTGCGGACGGCTTCCGGATGGATGCGGCCCTGCATTACGAGGAAAACAATACGGCCTTTAACACGGAGGTGCTGCGCTGGATGTACGATTACTGCCTGCAGCAGAATCCGGACTTTTATATGGTGTCGGAGGTCTGGGCGGGAGAAAAGACCATCGCGGATTATTGCGGAAGCGGCACGCCGTCCCTGTTCAATTTTGACTTGGCAGATGCGGAAGGAAAGCTGATTAAGGCTGCAAGAGGGAAATACAGTGCGGAAAGCCTGGTGGACGCCATGATCTCGTATCAGGAGGATTTTTCCGCCCGAAATCCGGAATGGATCGATGCTCCATTCCTCACCAACCATGATATGGGGCGGACGGCGAACGCGCTGATCTCGGATGAGAATGACGTCAAGATGGCCGGAGGGCTGCTCCTGACGATGGGAGGAAGCCCCTTCGTATATTACGGAGAAGAAATCGGCATGCGGAGCAGAGGGACGAAGGATGAAAACAAAAGGCTTTCCATGTACTGGTCGGACACCGATGAAACGGGGCGGACACTTGATCCGGCCGGGGCGGATGAGGGGATCGGCTCCGCATTCGGAAGCGTGGAGGAACAGCTTTCGGATGAGATGTCGATTCTGAACTATTACCGGCGGGCTTTGTTGCTCCGCAATGAAAATCCGGAGATTGCAAGGGGAACGGCAGAGAAGGTGGAAGCCCTCTGCAACGAGCAGCATGCGGCTGTTCTGAAAACATGGGAAGACAGCAGCATTGCGATCGTATATAATATTTCTGATGAGGAAGCGGAAATCGACCTGAAGGAAGGCGGGCTGGAAGAAATGGAGATCCGGGGAAGCCTCACGCTGAACGGAGAAGAAATCGGGCGGACGCAGGATGTGATCTGTATGCCCGGACAGTCGGTCTGTATTCTGAAATGACCGGGAGGAAAAGCGGATGAAACGGAAAGGACTCTGTTTGATTATGGTTTTGTGCATGCTGGCCGGATGCGCGCAGGCGGGCAGGGGAAACGGCGGCGCTGCGGCGGAGGCGCCGGTTGAGGAGGAACGGGCCGGGAGCGGGCTGCCGGAAGAGCAGTCAGCCGGAGAAGATTTATCCCGGGACGGCCTCTCTGAGGATAATCTGTCCTGGGAAGAGGCGGCATCGACGCCATATGGAAAATATCCCTCGCTGGTGACCTATACGCTGGGAAAGATGACCGGGGAAAACAACTCCAACATGCCGGAGGGAGATACCTATGAGGACAACGTCTATACCCGCTATCTCCGGGAGGCGCTGAACATCCAGAATGAGGATGTGTTCGAGGAGAGTGAGGAGCAGCATACTTCCAATGTGAGGATGGCAATCGCTTCCAGGGAGCTGCCCGACGTGATGGTGGTGGAGGACCGGCAGACGCTGGTTCAGCTGGCCCGACGCGGCATGATCGCGGATCTCTCTCAGGCGTTTGAGGACTGCGCCAGCGACAGGCTGATCGAGATGTATGACAGCTATGAGGTGTCCGCGCTGGATTCGGCAATGGTGGACGGAAAGCTGATGGCCCTTCCGGAGCCGAGCTTCGTGGACGGGCCGAACCTGCTGTGGCTCCGGAAGGACTGGATGGACGAGTTGGGACTTGAGGAACCGGAAACGGTGGAGGACGCCATAGAAATTATCCGCGCCTTTGTGGAAAAGGATCCGGGAGGAAACGGGGAAGGGAACACCATCGGTCTGGTCTGTCACGGAGATCTGACGGGAGAAAGCGGCTATAATTACGAGTTTCAGCTGGACCCTGTTTTTTCTTCCTTCAATGCGTTTCCCAAGCAATGGGTGCGCGATGCGGAGGGGAATGTGGCGTATGGCTCCATACAGCAGGAAACGAAGGCGGCGCTGGGATATCTGAGGCAGCTCTATGAGGAAGGCGTGCTGGATGAAAATTTCATGCTCCGAAGCATGACCAACATCGCCGAGCTGGTGGTGTCCGGACAGTGCGGTTCCTTTTTCGGTCCCTGGTGGGCGCCGAACAATCCGCTCATGGAGGCCAGACGGGAGAATCCGGATGCGCAGTGGAAGCCCTATCTGCTTTCCACCACGGAGGATGGGAAGATCCGGTATTATGATCAGGAGGCCAGCTACAAATATGTGGTGGTGAGCGCGGATTTTGAACATCCGGAAATCGTGTTCAAGATGGCGAGCGTCATGTTTGACAAAATGCGGTATGAAGATACGTCAAATGAAGGGCTGGCGGAATATTTTCAGACCAATGTGGATTCCACGGCCCGTCCCCTTTCCATCAATATCGATTACAGCGACGCGCTTCATCGATGCTATGAGCAGCTGGAAGCCGCACTGGACGGAGAACTGCGCCCGGATGAGCTCCAGATTCTGGAGCATTCCTATTATGAAAAATGTGCCGCCTATCTCGAACATCCGGATACGGCGGACGCGGAGGAATGGGCCGCCTACATGTCCCGGATCGAGGCCTGTTCCCTGCTGGAGGAAGAAAAGCTTTCCGTAATCAGCCCCATTTTTTCCGGGGAGACGGAGGCGATGGGGGAGAAGTGGACGGAGCTTCAGGAGCTGGAAAAGGAGGCTTATCTGCGCATCATTTCCGGAGAGGAGGAGCTGGACTATTTTGATGTGTTTGTGGAGGAATGGCTGGAGCAGGGAGGCGCGCAGATCACGCAGGAGGTGATGGAGGCGGTTTCTTCGTTTTAGCCTGCCTGAAACCGGAAACAAACTTAAAACTTGTGCATTTGAGCCATATTGCGTATAATAGAGGGGATGAGCCGGAAAAGCGGGAGAATTCCTGCGGCGGAATGGGAGAAGGAAGAACGACATGTATACATTTCAGTCACAGGTCAGATACAGCGAGCTGGATTCGGACAGAAAGCTTTCCATCGCCTCCATTGTGGACTACTTTCAGGACTGCTCCACCTTTCATTCGGAGACACTGGGCGTGGGAATCGATTATCTGGACCGTGTGGGCATGCTCTGGGTGATGTCCTACTGGCAGATCGTGATTGACAGATATCCGGGACTGTGTGAAAAGATAACAATCGGGACATTTCCCTATGAGTTCAGGGGCTTTCTGGGAAGCCGGAACTTTTTTATTGCGGATGAAACGGGAAAGAAAATTGTGCGGGCCAATTCCCTCTGGACGCTGATGAATGTGCGGGAGGGCAGGCCGGCAAAGCCAACGCGGGAAATGCTGGAAGCCTATCAGCTGGAAGAAAAGCTGGACATGGAATATGAACCCCGCAAGATCCGCTTCGAGCGCGAAGGGGAGAGACATCCCGCTTTTTATGTGGGAAAGCAGCATCTGGACAGCAATCACCATGTGAATAACGGGCAGTACATCCATATGGCTCAGGACTATCTGCCGGAGGGCTTTGAGATCGGGCAGATGCGCGCGGAATATAAGAAGTCGGCGCTTCTGAACGACTGCATTGTGCCGGAGGCCTTTGCAGAAGAGAACCGGGTGGGCGTGTCTTTGTGCAGCGAGACGGGGGAACCCTACGCGATTGTGGAATTCAGACGAAAAACAAGAGGTTGAGCATGCAGATAGAGGTTGGAAAAAGACAGAAGCTTAAAGTCATAAAGAAGGTGGAATTCGGTGTTTATCTCGCGCCCGGAGTGGGCGGCGAAGAGAGGGTGCTGCTTCCGGCGAAGCAGGTGCCCGCAGGATGTTCGGTGGGAGACGAGCTGGAGGTGTTCGTTTACCGGGATTCGAAGGACAGGCTGATTTCCACCACGGCGCAGCCGGCTTTATGCGTGGGAGAGGTGGCGCAGCTCACGGTGGCACAGACGGGAAAGGTGGGCGCGTTTCTCTCCTGGGGGCTGGAAAAGGATCTTTTTCTTCCTTTTCGGGAACAGACCAGACCGGTGAAGGCGGGCGACAGCTTTCCGGTCGCCCTGTATGTGGATAAGAGCGGACGGCTGTGTGCGACGATGAAGATCTATCATTATCTCAGGACGGACAGCCCCTATCAGAAGGATGATAAGGTCACGGGATATCTTTATGAAATCAGCAGGCAGTTCGGCGCATTTGTGGCTGTGGACGATAAGTTCTCCGCGCTGATTCCGCCCAGAGAGATGTACGGACAGTTGCAGGCAGGCAGCCGGATTGAGGCCAGGGTTGCGGCGGTTCATGAGGACGGCAAGCTGGTTCTGAGCGTGCGTGACAAGGCCTACATGATGATCGGGAAGGATGCCGAGAGGGTGATGGAAGCGATCGAGCGGTCCGGTGGAGCGCTTCCCTTCAATGATAAGGCGGCGCCGGAGCTGATCCGGGCAAAAATGCAGATGAGCAAGAACGAGTTTAAGAGAGCCGTGGGCCATCTTTTGAAAGAAGGAAGAGTGGAGATCACGGAAAACGGAATCCGGAAAAAGCAGGAAGCCGGCTGAGGGAAGCTGAAAGCGGCATGCGAAAAAAAACAGCGCATGGAAAGAAGGGATTGCGGATGAATTACAGAAAAGCGAGCTGGGGTTTCCTGGGGATGGTGCTCACGCATTTTGCGGTGATCATCGCGCTGCTGGTTGCAAGAGTTGCGTCCATCGGGATGGTGACAAACCTGTTCCTGAGCGAGATGATGATTGTGCTTCCGGCTTTTGCGGCCCTTTTCGCGTCCAGGGAAAGGCCGGACCGGGTTCTGTGCTTTCATGGAATGAAGTTCACATCGGTTCTGATGGTGGTGGTGTTCACCTTTCTGATGGAGCCCCTCACCACACTTCTGAATGCGATAAGCATGCTTTTTGTGGATAACGCTGTGATGGATATGAGCAATCTGGCGTTGGAATATCCGTTTCCGGTCATGCTTTTCATGATGGCTGTCTTTGGACCGGTATGTGAAGAGGTTGCTTTTCGGGGAATCCTTTACCGGGGATACTTAAAGAGCGGCAGCGCTCTGAAAGCGGTGCTCCTCTCCTCCCTGCTGTTCGGGCTGATTCACATGAATTTTAATCAGGCGCCCTACGCGTTTGCCCTGGGCGTTGCCATGGCGCTTCTGATGGAGGCAACGGGAAGCCTTTGGGCTCCCGTGCTGATGCACATGGTTTTCAACGCACAGTCCGTTGTTCGGATGTATGTTTATGACCGCTTTTTCCCCTGGATACTGGAGGAGCAGGCACAGCAGATCATGGGGCCGGAGGAGCTTCTTCCCACGATCTGTCTCTATCTGGTGCTCGCGCTTGTCTGTACCGCCCTTGCAGGCTGTGTGCTGGTCTGGCTTTGCAGAAACGAAGGACGCCAGGAGTATGTGCGCTGGCTCTGGCGGGAAGGAAGGGAAGGCGGAAGAAAGGGGAGAGTTGTCAGTGCTCCTCTGGTTGTGGGCATGGTGATTTGTTTTGCCTATATGATTCTGCTGGCGCTTTTGTAAGAGTGGTGAAGGTATGCAGAAGTTTACGATACTGGGGATTACCCTATACGACTACGGAGTACGGGAGGCGCTCCGCAATACGGACCGTTTTCTGGGAAGTGGAGGGCTGAATACGGTCGCCTATATTTCCAGTGCGCAGATTGCCCGGGCATCCAGAGACGAAGAACTGAAGGAAAGCGTGGAGCAGCTGGATATGACGGTCTGTACGGAACCGGATCTTCTGGAGGCGGCCGGGATTGCGGCGAGAAGCAGAATCCGGGAAATCGACGAAAAGGTTTACCTGCGGGAGCTTCTGCGCAAGCTTTCCAGAAACCGGAACAGCGTCTACCTTCTGGCGGATACGCAGCCGGATCTTGAGGTGCTGGAGGATCTGATTCAGGAATATCAGGGAAATCTTTATATCCGGGGCCATGGGACCTATGAAGCGTTTGGCAGGCAGCCGGAAAGGCTGGTGAATGAGCTGAATGATGTGGTGCCGGATGCGGTTATTTCAAGAATGCCCTGGCCGATGGATATTGTTCTGATGAAGGAGTACGGACAGTATGTGAATGCACGGCTCTGGGTATCGCTTCCATACGGAGCGGTTTCCTGGGTGCAGAATCCCTCCTTCTGGGCACGGTTGAAAAGAAAATTTCACTACAGACTTTTTGAAAAACGGGTGCAGGAATATAACAGTAAAGAGACGGGCGCAAAATAATCGGGCGAAAATGCGTTCGTCTTTTTTCTATGGAAATCAGAAAGAAAAGTGCATAAATTTTTTAAGATTCCTATAGATTTTTTTGTTATTTTCCTTTAAAATGAAAAAAGGGTGTTACATAAAAAGTTTTGGTACATGTGAAATTTTTGTGAAAATTGTATAAGAGAAGGAGAGGGGTAAGAACATGATTTCAAACCAGATACTACAGAGTACGATCGACGGCCTGCGCAGCATCGCGAGGGTGGAGCTGTGTGTGGTGGATGTAGACGGAAAGCTGGCGGCGACAACCTCGGAGGAAATGGAGAGCTGCACAGAGGCGGCGAGGGATTTCGCGAATTCCCCTGCTGACAGCCAGGAGGTGCAGGGCTATCAGTTTTTCAAGGTATTCGACGAAGCGCAGCTGGAGTATATCCTTGTGGCAGGGGGAGCCGGAGAGGATATTTATACCATCGGCAAAATGGCGGCCTTTCAGATCCAGACGCTTCTGGTAGCCTACAAGGAGAGGTTTGACAAGGACAATTTCATCAAGAATCTGCTTCTCGATAATCTTCTGCTTGTGGACATCTACAGCCGCGCGAAGAAGCTGCACATTCCTGTGGATGTAGACCGGACGGTTCTGCTCATCGAGGCGGACGACAACCGGGACGGAAATGTTCTTGAGCTTGTGAGATCGGGTTTTGGGAACAGCTGCAGGGACTTCGTCACCGCGGTGGATGAGAACAACGTGATCATCGTGAAGGAGTTGATGGAGCCGGAAGGGGCCGGAGAGGTGGAACGGATGGCGGAGTCGGTCAGAGAATTCCTGAAGAAGGAAGGAATATCCGGCATTCGGATCGCCTATGGAACCACGGTGAAGGAGATCAAGGAAGTCAGCCGCTCCTATAAGGAAGCGAAGATGGCCCTGGATGTGGGAAAAATTTTCTTTGACGAACGGGACATTATCGCATACAATGAATTAGGTATCGGAAGGCTGATC